>NZ_CADCWT010000034.1 GCF_902806485.1 Candidatus Frankia alpina
ATTTACGATCCCGGCGATCTGATTCGAATCAGCCATGGCGAGTTTCGGAAAAACTCCGTTGCCTGTCGTGCCACGTCCCGCATTCCTGACATTGATGTACCGATCGGCTTCCGCCGACGCTGTCGGTCGGTGGTTGTCGCACGGTTCCCCGGATGGGTCGGGCGCCGGCGGCGTGGTGAAGCGACGCGGGAATCACCGGCAAGGTCGCGCAAGGATATGGCGGCTTGTTCGGAAGGGCTTCGGCTCGCCGCCCGCTGAAATTCGCGGCGGATGTCGGGTGGCGGACTCATCCGGTGGCAGAGGATCGACTCGGCTTTCGCGGCCCGGGTCGTCCGTGGAATGTGTCTGCTCGGTGTCTGCATTCCCGCCCGTCGGCGCCACGAGCATCGCCGTCGCCTCCCCGTCGCCGGGGCGGCCGGGGCTGCGGCCGGCCCGGCCGGCTCCCGGCGGCGTCGGGAGCGCGGCAGGGAGCGCATCCGGTGAATGGCCGCCCCGGCAGGCTGCGGGCTTCCGACGGGGTGGCGCGATTCGGCGTCGCGCGCCGCGCCGGGTCGCGGTCGCGGTCGGCGAGCGTTGGCCCGCGGGCGGACTGGGACGGTGGGCGGCTCGAGAGGATGCCGGGTGGGCCACCGGCGGCGGGGTGAACCAGTCCGAGCGCGCCGCCGGGCGTGGGCGCGGTCCCGCAGGCGATTTTCCGGCCCTAACTTCAGTTTCGTCATCGGAAAACCCGTGGCTTGGGTAGCAGAAACAGATCAAAGCGGTGTCCGGTTACCGCCGGCAGCGCAATTCGCTGAATTTTTCGGCTGCTCGGAATTGCTCTGCGGATGGCTAGGTGTGGCCCTTTCGTGGTCGCATCCTCATCTTTTTGCTTTGCAGCAGTCAGGCGATGTTTGATGTTTCTGTCACACCACGACTACCCAACGGCGGTGATGGAGTCATGTCCTCTTCATGTGACCGTGGTGGCCCTCCACGGGAGCCGCTTGACCCGGTGCGGAGTACGGTGCCTGAACAGACGTCGACGCGCTCTCGCCCCACCGAGCCCGTTCCGGTGGGGCTGATCCCCGTACGGCCGGCCGTGACCCCATCGGGTCCGGGCAGTTCGCCAGCATCGAGTGATCCAGCCGAGGGAAGGGGGCATGTGCCGTCGGACACGATCCAGCTCACCCTCCCCGGTGCTCTGGTTTCGGTTCAGGCGGCGCAGGAGCCGGGAACCCTGATCGCCGATCGCAGCGGATGGCAACGGGCCGTGTTACGCGCATCCATGCCCTCCGCGGCGAAACTCGTTGCGTGCACCCTGGCGAGCCACGTCGCCGAGGCACCGGAGTTCCTCCCGGTTGGGGCGGCGGTGACCGGCCCCGGTCTGGTCACGCTGCGAGAGGAGACCGGCTACAGCCGAACCCACGTGCAGCGACAGGTTTCCCTGCTGCGCAGACAGGGTTGGCTGACCACGGTGGCGCGGCCGGCCGCCGGGCGAACGACCCGGTTCGCCCTGAGCATCCCCGACTCGATGGTGCAGGCCGGTCTGGTGCGCCTGGTCGAGTCGACCGAGCAGGCGCGCGGCGGGGCCGATGGCACCGCGGAATCCTCGCGCGAGCCGGGCCGCCGCCACGGGCGCCGCAGCCACGCCGGTTCCCACCGGCAGGACGCCCCGCGGCGCCGCACCCGCGCCACGTCGACCATGGACAGCGAGACGCAGGACCGGGCCGGCGGCTTCGTCGTCGACCTCGTACCGTCGCGCGATCGTGGACCTTTCGACCCCGGCGCCCACCAGCATTCGGACGCCCACCAGGGCTCCGAGGACCGGCGTCGCGAGGACCACCCGATCCGGCCGACGGACGCGCCCGCTACGCCGGGCGAGCCTGGCACCGGTGACGCAGGTGCGCCGGCGTACCACGAGGCCCCCGCGGCCGCCGCTGCCCCCGCACAGGCCGCGGCCGACCCGATCTCCGCCGGGCCCGCCGCTGCGGAGCCCTCCTCCGGGTGGACTCCTGCCGGGCCGGTTCCGGGCGAGTTCGTGCCCGCCGAGGAGGTTCCCGCCGACGAGGCTCCCGCCACTGCCCAGCAGCAGAAGCCTGCGGATCAGGCCGCAGTGCACCAGGCGCCCGCGGAGCAGACCCCGGCGGGCGGGCCGACGGCGGACCGGCCGATGGTGAACGAGCCGACCGCGGACGAGGCTTTGGCGGAGGGACCCCCGGCGCCCACGGTTCCGCTGCCTCCGCCACCGCCCGATCCGGTGACCTTTGCCGCCAGCCAGGTGATCAATGTCCTGGGGACCGCGATGCGCCGCCCGACCTCGGACTTCATGAAGATCTTCGGCAAGTTGCGGGTCATCCTCGAGGAAGACAACTGGGATCCGGTCATGCTGGCTCTGCACCTCGTCCGCATCATCCAGACCGGGGTGCTGGTCGGGGACGGCGACGAGGTCGACAACCTGTCATGGCGCCTTGACCGTCTGCCGCGGGCCTCGGCGGACTGCGAGTGCAGCTCCTGTCGGGAGTACCGGGCCGAGCAGTCGAAGTCGCCGTCGGCCCCTGCCCCCAGGGGGCGGTTCGCCCGCTCTGGCGGGGCGGGCCGCGGTGTCGGCCGGCCGGCCGTGACCGAGCCGAAGCGCTCCGCGGCCGCGCAGTCCGAGGCGCCCCCCGTGGAGATCCCGCGGCCGCCCCTCGAGGCCATCGAACGAGCCGCCCGGGTGGCGCGGGAGGCCCAGCTACGGGAACGGCAGCAGGCTGCCGACGGCGCGGCCTGACATGTTCGGTGGCGGCCGCAGCGGCGGCAGACCGCGTAACGGCGTAGCGGTGTCGCACGGGCCGGTCGGTGGCTCATCATGGGAGGCCGGCGTCGAGGCGGCAGGTGACGAGCATGGCAGCAGGCGGATCCGGCGGTGAGCACGACGCGGATGTGATCGTGGTCGGCAGCGGCTTCGGGGGCAGCGTCAGCGCGTTGCGCCTCGTGGAAAAGGGCTACCGGGTCCTCGTCGTCGAGGCGGGTCGCCGGTTCAGCCCGCAGACGCTGCCGCGCAACAACTGGCACATCCGCCGGTTCCTGTGGCTGCCGCGGCTGGGCTGCCACGGTATCCAGAAGATCACCTGGCTGGGTCGGGTCATCGTGTTGTCCGGGACGGCGGTCGGCGGCGGATCGGTCGTCTACGCGAACACCCTGTACCGGCCGCTCGACGCCTTCTACACCGACCCGCAGTGGCGCGGCATCACCGATTGGCGAGCCGAGCTGGCGCCGTTCTTCGAGCAGGCCGAACGGATGCTCGGGGTGACGGCGAACCCGACGACGACCTACGCCGACGAGGTGTTCCACGCGGTCGCGGACGAGATGGGCGTCGGCCCGAGCTTCGCGCCGGCACGGGTCGGGGTCTTCTTCGGTCGTGATGGCCGACAGGAGCCGGGCGTCGGAGTACCCGACCCGTATTTCGGCGGGGCCGGGCCCAGCTGCACGGGCTGTGTCGAGTGCGGCGAGTGCATGACCGGTTGCCGGCGGGGGGCGAAGAACACCCTGGATCGCAACTATCTGTTTCTCGCCGAGCAGGCGGGCGCGCAGGTCCTGTCCGACACCACGGTTACCGCCGTCCGCCCGCGGCCGGGCGGTGGGTACGAGGTCGACATGGTCCGGACGCCGGGTCTGCCCCGGCGCGGGCGGCGGACGCTGACCGCGGGGCAGGTCATCTTCGCCGCCGGCACCCTCGGCACCCAGCGCCTGCTGCTGTCGTCGCGAGAGCGCGGCGACCTGCCCGCCCTGTCGCCCAGGCTCGGCGAGCTCACCCGGACAAACTCCGAGGTGATCCTCGGCGCGACGCGGTTCCGCCCGGACCGTCGGGTCGCCCGCGGGGTGGCGATCACCTCGTCGTTCTACCCGAACGGGCAGACCCACGTCGAGCCCGTCCGCTACGGCCGGGGCAGCAACCTGATGGCCCTGATCAGCGCCGCGATGACGGATGATGGCCGGGCGCCGCGCTGGCTGAAGTACCTGTGGGAGCTGCTGGTCCGCCCGCACCATGCGCTGGTCATGGCGTTGCCCTGGCGCTGGTCGGAACGGACCATGATCGCTCTGGTGATGCAGTCCCGCGACAACTCGCTGACCGTGAACCTGCGCCGCGGCCCCTTCGGCCTGCGCTGGCTGACCAGCCGGCAGGGCCACGGCGATCCGAGTCCGTCGTGGATCCCGGAGGGCAACGACGCCGTCCGCCGAATCGCGGCGAAGATAGGCGGCTACCCGGGCGGCTCCGTCGGCGAGATCGCCGATATCCCGATGACCGCGCACATCCTCGGCGGCGCGCCGATCGGCGTGGACCCGTCCACCGGGGTGATCGACCCCTACCAGCGGGTCTTCGGGTACGAGGGCCTGCACGTGGTCGACGGTGCGGCGATCTCGGCGAATCTCGGGGCGAACCCGTCGCTGACCATCACCGCGCAGGCCGAACGGGCCATGTCGTTCTGGCCGAACAAGGGGGAGCCGGATCCCCGACCGCCGATGGGCCAGCCCTACCGGCAGGTCGACCCCCGCCCGCCGACCCGCCCGGCGGTGCCGGGGCACGCCCCGGGGGCCTACCGCATCGGCGAACCGGCTTCGGCGTAGCGGCGCTTCGGCGTAGCGGCGCTTCGGCGTAGCGGCCGTTGACCGGTCGGGGCCGTCGGCCGGTCGGGGGGCCCGTCGGCCGGTCGGTTCCGCCCGCGCTGCGCCCCGGTCAGGGCCGCCGAGGGCGGCCGCTGACCGTCGCCGTGCTTGTCAGCGGGGGCGGCTGGGCTCGCCGAGCGTCGTGTCGACGCCCGGCATCTCCTCCAGGCCGGTCGTCGAGGTCGACAGACGGTCGCCGAAGGAGTCGCGACCGCTCGCCCGGTCGGTGGCCGCGGCGGACCCGGTCGTGCTGCCGATCGGCGCCGGCTCGGCGGTGACCGTCGAGGTGTCCTGCTGCGCGAGGTAGCGGCGCGCCGCGACGGTGCCCGCCGCGC
Source organism: Candidatus Frankia alpina (assembly GCF_902806485.1). Lineage (GTDB taxonomy): Bacteria > Actinomycetota > Actinomycetes > Frankiales > Frankiaceae > Frankia > Frankia alpina. Next base: position 4,959 of record NZ_CADCWT010000034.1, read on the forward strand.
CCGCCCCGACGAGAGCGAGCGTCAGCAGGCCGCGCCGACGCCGACGGTGCACCCTGGCGAGCTTGCCCTCGGTCTTGGCCAGCCGCTTCTCCAGGATCTCCTGGGCCTTGTCGGCCTGTAGGCGCGTCTTGGTCTCGTTGGCCACGGCGCGGCGCGAGCGCTGCCGCTCCGTGCGCAGCTCGGCGGCGGCGCGGGCCCGCTCGGCGGACAGTTCCGCCTGGGACCGGGCCTTCTCGATCCGCCGGCCGGCCCGTCCGGAGACGGCGACGGCCTTCCCCGCAGCCTTCCCGGCCGCCTTACCGGCGGTGCGCTGGACGGAGGACCCGCCGCGGGTCGCGGACCCGGAGACGTCGGAGATCCGATGGACCACCGTCACTCCGGCGTCCCGGGTGGCCGACGCGGCGGTGCCGGCGGTGTCCCCGGCGATGCTCGCCGCGCGGTGGGCGACGGTGCCGGCCCGGTCGGCGGCGTGCTTCGCCGTGTCGGAGAGCCCGCTGACCGGCGCGGTGTCGGTGACGTGCGAAATGCGGTCCTTCAAGGTCGTGCTCATGGCGTCCTTCCCTGGAGCCGAGGTGTGGCGGGGGATCGCGGGCGGACAAGATCTGTGCAGTGTGCCGTACCCCGTTGGCGGCCCTCTTCAACGCGCCGACCCCCTGCAGGTGTGTCAGGCCGACCTGCGTCACATGCCTGGGCTGTGCCGAGGCCCGTCGCAGGCGGGTGTGTGCGGATGCGGGGCGGTGCGGAACGTGGGCTGCGCCCTGCGCATACGATCGGGTCCGGCTCGGGCGCTGTCTGACCCGACATCTACCCAGACCTGAAGAGAAGAGAGGCTCATGGCCGAGGAGCTGTACGCGACGTTGCGGACGACTCAGGGGGATATCGAGATCCGTCTGTTCCCCGATCACGCTCCCAAGACCGTCCGCAACTTCGTCGGGCTGGCGACGGGGACGCAGGACTGGACGGACCCGGCGAGCGGCGACAAGAAGACCGGGATCCCGCTGTACACCGGGACGGTCTTCCACCGGGTCATCCCGAACTTCATGATTCAGGGCGGTGACCCGCTGGGCTCCGGCCGCGGTGGCCCGGGCTACCAGTTCGCCGACGAATTCCACCCCGACCTGACGTTCAGCAAGCCCTATCTGCTCGCGATGGCGAACGCCGGGCCGGGCACGAACGGCTCGCAGTTCTTCGTCACGGTCGCCTCCACCGACTGGCTCAACCGCAAGCACACCATCTTTGGCGAGGTGACCCGGGGCACCGACGTCGTCGACGCGATCGCCAAGGCGCCGACCGCCGCGCAGGACCGCCCGAAGTCCGACATCGTGATCCACGAGATCGTCATCGACCGTCGGCCGGCCTGACCGGTCCGGCCGGCGGGACCCGACCCCGGGGAGTACGACCTTGAGAGCTCTGGACGTGCCGTCGGCCGGCCGGTTGTGCCCGCCACGGCGGGTTCGACCCGGTCGCGCTCACAAGGTCGGGCGATGACCCAGCCGCCGCCGGAGCCGGCCGGGCCCGCGGGTGATGCGGGTTCCGGGCCAGCCGCGGCGGACTGGCGGCCCACCATCGGCCCACCGGGCGGCCACGCGGGCTGGACCCCGCCGCCAGGGTCGGCCGGGCCGGTACCGCCCGCCGGCGGTCGACCGCCGGCCGGGCCGCCTGCGCCCGGGGCGCGCTCGCCGTCGATCCCGCGCTGCTACCGCCATCCCGACCGGGAGACGTATGTTTCCTGCCAACGCTGCGGCCGGCCGATCTGCCCGGACTGCATGCGGCCGGCGGCGGTCGGGTTCCACTGCCCGGAGGAGGGCCGCGCGGAAGGCGGGCGGATCGCCCCGCGCGAGCGCGAGCCGCGCACCACCCTCGGCGGCCGGGCGCAGCTCGCCCGGCAGGGGTTGGTCACCCAGATCCTCATCGGGCTGTGCGTCGTCTCCTACATCCTGCAAGGAGCGCCCGGGCTCACCGGCGGCGGCACCAGCAACCGGTTCACCGACGACTTCGCGATGATCGGTTTCCGGATCGCGGTGGACGACCAGTACTACCGGCTGCTCACCGCCGCCTTCCTGCACGCGGGCGTGCTCCACATCCTGTTCAACATGTACGCGCTGTACCTGCTGGGCTTCCAGCTGGAGGCGATCCTCGGCCGGGTCCGGTACCTGGGCCTGTTCGTGGCCGGCGCGGTCGGTGGGAACACGTTGAGCTACCTGCTCGGCGGCCTGTACACGGCCTCGGTCGGCGCGTCCACCGCGATCTTCGCCTTCTTCGCGGCCTACTACGTCATCGCCCGCCGGCTGCGGATCGATTCGCGGCAGATCCTCATCGTGCTCGGGATTAACCTGCTGATCACCTTCTCGTTCAGCAGCATCGACAAGTGGGGCCACCTGGGTGGGCTCGCGGCCGGGCTGATCATCGGCCTGATCTACGCCTACGTCCCGCCGCGCCGTGCGTGGGCGCAGGCGGGCGGCGTCGTCGGGATGATCGCGCTGCTGTTCGTCGCCGCGGTCGTCAAGTCCTCGACCCTGGTCTAGTAGCTCACCGCGGCCGGTCAGCCCAGCCGGAGCCGGATCTCCTCGACGCACTCGGCGACCGGGCCGGAATCGGTGCCGAGCTGGCGGCGGGTGAGCAGGATCGGGCCGTCGATCGTCTCCACCTCCAGGGTGCGCAGGTGCACCGCGCGCCGGTTGTGGGTGAGGGTGGCGGCGCGTACCCGCAGCACCGCCGCCCACGGCAGGTGCCGGCGGCGCAGGCCGTCGACGAGGTCGAGCCCGGCGGGGGAGACCCGCAGGGTCGGCCGGGCGAGCAGGTCGCGTAGCGCGAGCGTGCCCAGGCCGGCGGCGAGCACGCCGACGAGCAGCCGGCCGGCGGCGTCGAGCGAGCCGACCCGCTGCGCGAGCGGACCGACGGCGGCCACCAGCGCCGCCGCCACGCCGGCGAGGGCGTAAAGCCCGACCCGCCACAGCGGCGGCGACCAGGCGGCGGACATCGGCGGAAGATCGGCGCCGGGCGGTTCCCCGGACCCGGTGGGCTGCACGGTCACGCCACCACGCAACCACATCGCTCCCCGGCCCACGGTCGCCGCGGGTCGACGGGGCGATGGAGATCGGCCTGGAGATCGGCCTGGAGATCGACGCCGAGTCGCGGGGTGGCCGGGATGCTTGCACCATGCTGGATAGCGGCTACTATTCGCTATCTCATCAGCACTCATTGTGTTGATCTCGGCGAGGTGGGCGATGGCGTGAGGGATGCCGTGGCAGATCGTGATCAGGGGGTACAGGTGGCACATTCGCCGGTGCGGCGCAGCGGGGGCAGCCCGTTCCCGCCGATCGCCGAGTACGGATTCCTGTCCGACTGCGAGACGACGTGCCTCGTGGCACCCAGCGGGAACGTCGAGTGGATGTGCGTGCCGCGGCCGGACGCGCCCAGCGTCTTCGGTTCGGTGCTGGACCGCTCGGCGGGCGGCTTCCGGTTCGGCCCCGACCGCACGCAGATCCCGGCCGGACGCCGCTACCTGCCCGGGACGAACATTCTCGAGACGACCTGGCAGACGCCGAACGGCTGGCTCATCGTCACCGACTGCCTGGTCGTCGGCCGCTGGCACCGTACCCACAAGCGTTCCAACACCCACCGGCGGACCCCCAGCGACTGGGACGCCGACCACGTGCTGCTGCGACTCGCCCGCTGCGAGCACGGCTCGGTCGACCTCAGCCTCGTCTGCGAACCGAACTTCGACTACGGCCGCCACGCCGAGTCCTGGGAGTACGAGGAGGACGACTACTCCGCCGGCGTGATCTCCCATCCGGGCAGCAACATCACGCTGCGGCTGCGTACCGACCTGCGGTTGGGCTTCGACGGCCGGCGCGCCCTGGCCCGCACCAGCCTGCGGGAGGGCGACACGGCGTTCGTCGCCCTGACCTGGCGTCCCGAGGAGCCGCTGCTGCCGGACACCTACCTGCAGGCCTGCGTCGCCGTGGACCGCACGACCGAGTTCTGGCGGCAGTGGCTCTCGCGCGGGATGTTCCCCGACCATCCCTGGCGGCGTCACCTGCAGCGCAGCGCGCTGGCGCTGAAAGGCCTGACCTACGCGCCGACCGGCGCTCTGCTGGCCGCGGCCACCACCTCGCTGCCGGAGACGCCACGCGGCGAGCGGAACTGGGACTACCGGTACAGCTGGCTGCGGGACTCCACCTTCGCCCTGTGGGGCCTGTACACCCTGGGGCTGGACTACGAGGCCAACGACTTCTTCTCGTTCATCGCCGACGTGGCCGAGCACGACGAGGACATCCAGGTGATGTACCGGGTCGGCGGCGAACCGCGGATCGACGAGGAGATCCTCGGACACCTCTCCGGCTACGAGGGTGCCTCGCCGGTCCGGGTCGGCAACGCCGCTGCGCTGCAACGCCAGCACGACGTGTGGGGAGTCGTGCTGGACTCGGTCTACCTGCACACCAAGTCGCGCGACTACCTCTCCGAACGGCTGTGGCCGGTGCTGGAGCGCCTCGTCGAGGCGGCCGCGGCGCACTGGCACGAGCCCGACTGTGGGATGTGGGAGGTTCGCGGGGCGCCGCAGCACTTCACCGTGTCGAAGATGATGTGCTGGGTGGCGCTGGACCGCGGCCGCCGGCTCGCGCAGATGCGTGGCGACACGAAGACGGCCGTGCGGTGGCAGGCGATCGCCGAGGAGATCCACGCGGAGGTCTGCGACTCCGGCGTCGACCACCGCGGCGTGTTCACCCAGTACTACGGGTCGAAGGCGCTGGACGCCTCGCTGCTGCTGATACCGCTGCTGGGATTCCTGCCCGCGTCGGACGAACGCGTGAAGGCCACCGTTCTCGCGATCGCCGACGAGTTGACCGAGGACGGCCTGGTGCTGCGCTACCGCACCGAGGAGACCGACGACGGCATCGCCGGGGAGGAGGGCGCCTTCCTGATCTGCTCGTTCTGGCTGGTGTCGGCGCTGGTCGAGATCGGCGAACTGACCCGGGCCCGCCAGCTGTGCGAGCGGCTGCTCAGCCTGGCCAGTCCGCTGGACCTCTACGCCGAGGAGATCGACCCGAGCAGCGGCCGCCATCTCGGCAACTTCCCGCAGGCGTTCACCCACCTGGCGCTCATCAACGCCGTCATGTACGTGATCCGGGCAGAGGACGCCGAGGCCTACGCCCGTCCGTCCCCGTCGACCTGACTGTGCGGCCGCCGACCCGTCTCGGCCGTATTCGCGGCGTCGACGGTGGTTGTGGCACTAACGTGGGGGCGTGGCAAGCCTGGAGGTCAGGGACAAGCGGGTCGAGGTCGTCATGAGCGGGTTGGAGCGGCTCGGCGCGCTACGCGGCGATGTCTCGGTCTCCCTCGACGAGGTTCTCGATGTCCGCCCAGCACCGGAGCCGTTCACCGAGCTCTGTGGATGGCGGCTACCGGGGACCGGCATCCCGCGCGTGATCGCGCTCGGGACCTGGCGCTCCCGGGACGGCAAGGACTTCGCCGCCGTCTACCGGGGCCGGCCGGCGGTTGTCGTCGAGGTCCGCCCGGGCGGGGAGTTTCGTCGGCTGATCGTCGCCGCCGTCGACGCCGAAAGCACCGTTTCCCGGCTGCGCACCGCGGTCCTCGCCCGCTGACACAACCATCGCGCTACCGAATCCCGATTATGGCCTCGACTTCGACCTCGACGACCCAACGCTCGTCGAGCAGGCCGCCGACGACGATCATGGTGGCGGCCGGGCGGATCTCCGCAAACAGCTCCCGGTGGACCGCGCCCACCGCCGCGGCGTGCTGGGCGCCGGTGAGGAACATGCGGGTGCGGGTGACGTCGTGCAGGCCCGCCCCGGCCTGCGCCAGTGCGGCGCCGATGAGCTCGAAGCAGCGCCGGGCCTGCGCCTGAGCGGCTGTGGCTACCGTCCCATCTGGTCGGATCGGGCCCGTACCGCTGACGAACACCCGGTCACCGACCCGGACGGCCCGGGAGAACCCGATGGTCGTCTCGAACGGGGATGTTCCGGCAATGAGTTGACGAGCGGTATGCATGCGGTCGCTTTTCGTCAGTAGCGTGCGGGGGTCGATATCCACACTTGTGGACAACGGTTGTGGATAAATGACACCGCTGGAAGTCCGGCCGGATGCGCCCGGGGCACCGGCCGGAACGACCGACGGAACGACTGGTACCCGGCTAGCGCCACTGGGTCGACACGGCCAAGCCGATAACGACGAACCCGAACCCGATAAGGATATTCCAGCCGCCCAGTCCCTCCATCCCCAACACCCCACCGTTGGAGAAGTAGTAGACGAGCAGGTAGGCGATCCCGATGAGGAAGAAGGCCAGGATGAGCCCGCCGAACCAGGGCGGGGACGGCGGCCGGCTGCGGCGGGTCTGATTGGCGTTGACGCTCGGCGTCGGCTTCTTCGGCTTGCGACGTCGTGACTCGGGCACTGCGGGACTCCTCGGCTGGCCATACATGGACGAGCGGCGACCGTCGTCGCCCGCCCGGTTCGGCGGGTGGCGGTCCCGCACTGAGCAACAGGTTAAACAGCGGGACTCATGACACGCCGGTTGCATACCGGCGTGCGGGATTCTCTCCCGGCGACCACGTCCGGCCGATCGCACCGACGTGGCCTAGCGGGTGTCGCCGGCCGCGTAGCCTGCGGCGAGAGGCGATACCTCCGACGCGGCGGACGGATCGCCCGGCCGGGTCTGCGGTGGCGCGTGTGTGCACGCCGCCGCCCGGCGATCCGCCGACATGCGGACGCGCTGCCCGGCGGGCGCGTCGGAGAGGTCGGCGAACACGGTGGGGTGGGCATTCGACGTGCGTCGAATGGTGCGGGCGTGCCGGGTCTTCAGCGCGGGTCGGTGGCGGGCCCGGCAGCAGGTGGCGACCGGGCTGGTGTGCTGCCTCGGCCTGCTGGTCGGCGCCGCCGCCAACGCCGGGCCGTTCGCCGATCGGGACGGCCTGCGCGGCTCCGCGGCTGCCCTGGGGCCCGGCGGCATCGCCGGGGTCGTGGGCAGCGAGTCGGAGCGGGTCGCGGCGCGGCGCGGCGCGGCGGCCGAGCAATCCCGTCGGCCCGCGGCAGCCGCCGCGAACGGGTCGGCGGCGAACGGGTCGGCGGCCGACGGGCCGGCCGCGGCGCTGGGCGTGCCGCCGGGCGCCGGCCAGGGGCTGGTCGAGGGCGACCTGGCGGAGGCCGCCGGGCTGGCGCCGGTGCACGGGCCGGCGCTGACCGTTCAGCTCGACGACGCGCCGCAGGAGAGCCGCCGCGGCCCGTATCCGCCGGGGATCCTCGCGCCGGGGCCGGACGATCTGGTCGTGCACCAGCAGGACGTGCACGCGGTCGTGAACGCCCTGTGGGCCGGCGGCGCCGAGGCGATGACAATCATGGGCCGGCGGGTCACCGCCCTGACGGCCGTCCGGTGCGTGGGCAACACGCTGCTGCTGCACGGGGAGGTCTTCTCGCCGCCGTTCCGGATCACCGCGATCGGCGGCGCCGCCGCCCTGCGCGCGGGGCTTGGCGCCAGCCCGCAGATCGCGATCTACCAACAGTATGTCGCCGCCTACCGGCTGGGCTACCGAGTCGCCGAGGTCGCGGACGTCAGGATGCCCGCCTACGACGGTCCGCTGACCCCCGGGCTTGGTTGAGTCTGGGAACGGGCCGACTGCGATACGTTCTGCACGTTCTGAGCACCTGGATCGTGCAGAACGCACCGCAATTCACTCTCGTGCGCCGTGACCGGCCGTACCCGCGTCAAGGTCGCTGCCGGTTCAGGCGAAGGCGGCCGCGCGCAGCGTCTCGACCTCGGCGGACAGCTCGGGCGCCAGCCGGCACGCGGCGCCGCCGTCGCCGCACTGGTCGAGCCAGCGGGCCAGGATCAGGTGGCCGCCCTGGGTCAGCACCGACTCGGGGTGGAACTGCACGCCCTCGAGCGGAAGCTCGCGGTGGCGCAGTGACATCACCACGCCGCTGTCGGTTCGGCCGGTCACTTCGATCTCGGCGGGCAGGGTGAACTCCTCCACGGCCAGCGAGTGGTAACGGGTCGCGATGAACGGCGACGGCAGGTCCGCGAGGACGCCGACGCGGTCGTGGTGGACCTGGGAGGTCTTGCCGTGCAGCAGCTCCGGCGCCCGGTCGACCGTCGCCCCGAACGCGACGCCGATCGCCTGGTGCCCCAGGCACACCCCAAGCAGGGGGGTGCCGCGCCGGGCGCACTCGCGCACCATCGGGATGCTCACCCCGGCCGCCTCGGGCGTGCCCGGCCCGGGGGACAGCAGCACCCCGCCGACGCCCAGGTCACCGAGCTCCGCCGGCGTGACCTCGTCGTTGCGCCGCACCACGCACTCGGCGTCGAGCTGGCCGAGGTACTGGACGAGGTTGAAGACGAACGAGTCGTAGTTGTCGACTACCAGGATCCGCATCAGCGCGCCACCTCTCCGCGTTCGGTCATCAGGTTCGCCCGGTCCCGGTCTGCGGTGCTCCGGCACCCTGGCCGGCGCCGGTTCCGGTGCCGCGGTTGCCCAGCCCGCCGTTGACGCCGGACTGGGCGGACAGGCTCGTCGGGGACGGGTTCGGCTGGGTCTGGGTGACCACGGGAGTCGGGCTGGGGGTCTCCGGCTGGTCGGTCGGCGGCGCCTGGGTGGGGCTCGGCGGCGGGGTGGTCTGGATCTGCGCGGCGACCGAGAGCTGCACCGTGGACCCGCGGGGAACGTTCCCGCCGGAGGGCTGCTGGTCGACCACGGTGCCGGGCGCCACGTTGTTGTTCGCCACCGACTGCTGAGTCGCCTTCAGGCCGTAGCGGCCGAGCTCGGCGACCGCGTTCTCGTAGGAGCGGTTGCGCACGTCGGGCACGTTGACGTTCCCGCTGACCACGTTCAGCGTGACGGTGCTGCCGGGCTTGACGGCCGAGCCCACCTGCGGGTCGGCGCTGTCGACCGTGCCAACCTTCTGGCTCGTCGCGTTGTAGTAGGGGATCGAGTTTGGCACCAGGCCGAGCCCGCGCAGCTCCGCCTCGGCCGTGGCCTGCGCCTTGCCGACGAGGTCGGTCGGGATCGCGATGTCGCCGGCGGCCTTGCCGATCGACAGGGTAATCACCCCGCCTGCATCGATCTGCTTGCCCTCGGCCGGGTCGACCTCGGTGACCCAGCCGGCCATGTCCGGCTTGTTCACCGAGACGATTGCCGGCTTCCCGGTGTAACCGGCGCTCTGGAGCCGGGCGCGGGCCTGCGTCTCGGTCTGGCCGATGAGGCCCTTCGGGATGGTGAACGACTTGGCCGTCTGGCCGCCGCCGCTGTTGCCGAGGAAGGCGGTCGCGAGCAGCACCACCGCGACGAACACGACGACGATGGCGAGGATGGCGAGGATGTACTTCAACGTCTGGGACCGCTGCTCGTCGGGCACCGCCCGGCGGTCGATGGCGCCGGTGAGGTCGTAGCGGTCGAACGGGCCGGTGCCGAACCGGCCATCGTCGTAGGCATCGCCCCGGTAGGACGTCGCTTCGTCGTCATAGCGGTCGTCGCCATGGCGGTCGTCGGGGTAGCGGTCCCGGGTCGGATAGCCTGCCCGGTCGCCCCGGCCGAGCAGTGCGGTGCCGGCGGTGGCGGGGAGGCCGAGGGTGGTGGCGGCACCGCTGGCGCCACCACCTCCCATCATGGCGTGCACCCGGCGTCCCGCCAAGGCGCGCTCCAGATCGTCGCGCATCTCACCCGCGGTGAGGTAGCGGTCGTCCGGGTCCTTCTCCATCGCCTTGAGCACGATCGCGTCGGCCTCGGGGGAGATGTCGCGGTCGCGGGCGGACGGCGGGTCCGGGTCCTCCCGGACGTGCTGGTAGGCGACCGCCACCGGGTTGTCCCCGCGGAACGGCGGGGAGCCGGTGAGCAGCTCGTAGAGCAGCACCCCGGTGGTGTAGACGTCGCTGCGGGCGTCGACGCGGGCGCCGCGGGCCTGCTCGGGGGACAGGTACTGGGCGGTGCCGATCACGGCCGCCGTCGCCGTCATCGTCGACGAGGTGGCGGTGGTGGCGCGGGCGATGCCGAAGTCCATCACCTTGACCGAGCCGTCCGGGCTGAGCATCACGTTCGCCGGCTTGATGTCCCGGTGGATGATCCCCACCCGGTGGCTGTAGTCCAGCGCGGCGCAGACGTCGGAGGTGATCTCCATGGCGCGGCGCTCGGTGAACCGGCCCTCGGCCTGCAGCGCGTCGCGCAGCGTCCGGCCCTCGATGAACTCCATGACGATATACGGGATGTGCGTCCCGTTGATCTCGTCCTCGCCGGTGTCGTACACCGAGACGATCGCCGGATGGTTCAGGGCGGCCGAGGACTGCGCCTCCCGCCGGAACCGGGCGAGGAAGGTGGGATCGCGGGCGAGGTCCGGCCGCAGCGTTTTGATCGCGACCTCGCGCCCGAGGCGGATGTCGTGGCCGCGGAAGACCTCGGCCATCCCGCCGTAGCCGATGGCCGCGCCCAACTCGTAGCGGCCGCCGATGAGCTGCGGCGCCGCGCCGGGCGTGTACATCTCCGTCGCGTCGGTCACGAATACTCCCCTGCCGTCGCCCCTCCCGCGTCGGAGAGCGCCGACCCGGCGTTGCCGATGACGATTCCATCACCGAGTGTGTTTGCGTACACGACTGCTGGTGGTGTGGCCGCCGAGTTCGATTCGGAGTCCTTGCTGGAGAACAGCTTGTTGGTCACGAAGGCGGTGACGGCGACCGTCAGGATCAGCAGAATGATCATGACCGGCAGTAGCAGCGGCACCGCCTGCCGGGCCGCCGGGCCGGAGCGGCGCCGGGCCGCCCGGCCCTGCCAGGCCTCGCCCGGGTCGCGGTTGTCGCCGCGCTCGCCCGCTCGGTAGCCCCTACCCCCATAGGCGGTTTCGTCGCCGTAGCCGCCTGCCTCCCCGCGGTAGGGCGGGGCGCCGTAGCCCGTGTCAGCGCCGAACGACGGGCTGTGCATCGCCGTCGCGGGCATCTCGGTGGCGCCGTGCGGAGGGCCGACCGGACCACCGGGCACCGCCTGGGTGTAATCCGGCCCGGGGCCGGCCCGGCCCGGACCGCTGGTCCGCCCGGTGGTCGGCGGCGGGGGAGTGACCCAGGAGGGCGGCCGGTTGCGGGAGGTGGGCCGGTGTGGGCGGCCGCCGGGGCCGACGGCTGGCAGGCCGGTGCTCGGGCCGGGGTGGCGCGCGGTCACGTCCAGCGCGCCGCCCGGGCCCGACCACCGACCGGCATCGGGGCTCCACAGGCTGCGCCGGATGCCCGCGGCGGAGCGGGCGAACGCGCCCGCGGAACTCGGCCGGCGCGCCGGGTCCTTGGCCATGGCCGACTCGACCAGCGCCCGCACCTGGTACGGCACGTCGGCCGGCAGCGGGGGCGGGTTGTCCTGCTGGTGGGCCATCACGACGACGATCGGGTTGCGGTCGTCGAAGGGCCGGCGGCCGGCGAGGCACTCGTAGGCGACGACACCGAGCGAGTAGACGTCGCTGGCCGGCGTCACCGGCCGCCCCGACACCTGCTCGGGGGAGACGTAGTACGCCGTGCCCATCATGATGCCGGTGGCGGTCAGGGGGGCGGCGTCCACCGCGCGGGCGATGCCGAAGTCGGTGACCTTCACCGCGCCGTCCGGGCGCAGCAGCAGGTTGCCGGGCTTGACGTCGCGGTGGACCACGCCGAGGGCGTGGGCGGCCTGCAGCGCGTCGGCGGCCTGGCCGAGGATGTCCAGCATCCGCTCGGGTGACAGCCGCTTCTCCCGGTGCAGGGCGGCCGACAGCGGCTCGCCCTCCACCAGCTCCATCACCAGGTAGGCGGTGGGGTAGTCGTCCGCGGTGGCGACCTCGCCGTAATCGTAGACCGAGGCGACCCCGGGATGCGACAGCCGGGCGGCATGGCGGGCCTCACCGCGGAAGCGCACCAGGAACGACTCGTCGCTGGCGTACTCCGGGCGCAGCAGTTTTACCGCGACGGGGCGGCCGAGGGTCTGGTCGAGGCCCCGCCAGACCTCGCCCATGCCGCCTGCGGCGATCCGGCCGTCGAGCCGGTAGCGGTTGTCCAGGATGGTGTTCGGCGAGGCGGCGCCCGCGAACGGCTGCGACGGTGAGGTGGGGTTGCCCGGCGAGTTGTTCATGGGGTGTCCAATGCGGCCTGCATGACCTGTTTCGCGACGGGGGCGGCGACGGCACCACCGGTGGCCACCTCACCCCCGCCGTCCTCGACGATGACGGCGACCGCCACCTTCGGCGCGTCCGACGGGGCGAACCCGACGAACCAGGCGTGCGGTGGCTCGCCCGTGCCGTGTTCCGCGGTTCCGGTCTTCCCGGCGACGGAGACGCCGTCGATGCGCGCCTTGCGGCCCGTTCCCGACGTCACCACACTCTCCATCATGGTCGTGAGCTCGTCGGCGACGTCGCCGCTTACCGGATTGCCGAGTTCCTTGGGGTTGGTCCGGCTGATCGTCTTCTTGTCCGGGCCGCGCAGCTCGGAGACGAGGTAGGGCTTCATCTCGGTGCCGCCGTTGGCGATCGCCGCGACCACCTCCGCCATCTGTAGGGGGGTGACCCGGACGTTGTACTGGCCGATCGCCGACTGCGCCGTCTGCGCGCCGTCGAGCTTGGCCGGGAAAACACTGCGGGCCTGCTGCAAGGGGAAGTCGGGGAAGGTCGCGTTCAGGCCGAACGCCTCGGCCTGCTTGCGCAGTGTCTCGGCGCCGAAATCGATGCCGAGCTTCGCGAACGCGGTGTTACAGGAGATGGTCAACGCGTGAATGATGGTGTCGGTCTCGCCGTCACCGCACCGCTCGCCGTCGAAGTTGGGCAGCCGTACCGTGCTCAGCGGCAGGTCGAGCTGGTCGGGCGCCGGCACGCGGTCGTCGGGCTTGCGCCCCTGCGACAGCGCCGCGGCGGCGGTGATGAGCTTGAACGTCGACCCCGGCGGATAGGTCTGCTGGGTCGCCCGGTTCAGCAGCGGCTGGGCGGGGTCGCCGGAGAGCACCCCGTAGGCGCTGGTCGCCGTCTTCTCGGTGTGGCTGGCCAGCGTGCTCGGGTCGTAGGACGGGCTGGTCACCATCGCCAGGATGGCGCCGGTGGACGGGTCCAGCGCCACCACGGCGCCCTTGCGGTCGCCCAGCGCCTGCGCGGCGGCCTGCTGCACCGCGGGCAGGATCGTGGTGACCACGCTGCCGCCGCGGCGCTGCTTGTTGGTGAACAGCCCGGTCACCCGGCTGGCCAGCAGGCGGTCGTCGTCACCGGAGAGGAACACGTCCTGGGAGCGCTCCAGCCCGGCGGCGGTGAACAGTGTGTAGTAGCCGGTGACGTCGGCGTAGAGCTTGCCGGCCGGGTACTGGCGCAGAAACTTGTACTGATCGTTCGACGGGAGCGAGCGGGCGATCTCCACGTCCCCCGCGATGATCGCCCCGCGTTCCCGTTCGAGCCGTTCGGTGATCTGGCGACCGTTGGTCGGCTGGGTCTTGAGGTCGCTGGCTTCGCCGACCTGCAGCCAGTTGGCGTTCACCAGCAGCGCGGCGAACAGGACCAGGCAGGCGATGGCGACCTTGCGTACCGGGCGGTTCATGTCGTCTTCACCACCTGGGTGGGGCTGTCGGCGACCGCGCCCGGATCGAACAGCGGGGCGTCCGACGCCGGCTCGGGAGCGCGGCGCGAGCTGTCGCTGACCCGCAACAGCAATGCGATGATCGCGGCGTTGGCCACGATGGACGACCCACCGTAGGAGACGAACGGCAGCGTCAGCCCGGTCAGTGGGATGAGTCGCATCACCCCGCCGACCTGCACGAACACCTGTAGCGCCAGGGTGAACGACAGCCCGGTCGCCAGCAGCTTGCCGAAGGTGTCCTTCGCCCCGAGAGCGGCGCGCATGCCACGCAGCACGATCAGCGCGTACATCGTCAGGATGGCCATCACCCCGGTCAGGCCCAGCTCCTCGCCGAGGCTGGCCATGATGAAGTCGGTGTTGGCGAACGGTACCTTCTGCGGATGGCCCTCGCCGAGGCCGGTGCCGGTCATCCCGCCGGCCGCGAAGCCGTACAGGCCCTGCACGAGCTGGTAGGAGGTGCTCGACGGGTTATCCCCGGCAAAGGCGTGCAGCCAGCCGTCGACGCGGATCTGGACGTGGGTGAACATGGTTCCCGCGAGGACGGCCCCGAACATGAACAACACGAACCCGACCAGGAACCACGATGCCCGCTCGGTGGCGACGTAGAGCACGACCATGAACATGCCGAAGAACAGCAGCGAGGAGCCGAGGTCGTTCTGCACGACCAGGATGCCGAGGCTTGCCAGCCACGCCACCAGCACCGGGCCGAGGTCGCGGGCACGCGGCAGCTTCACCCCGAGCACGGACCGCGACGCCAGGGACAACACGTCCCGCTTGCTCTCCAGGTAGCCGGCGAAGAAGATCAGAATAATGATCTTCGAGACCTCGCTGGGCTGGAACGAGAACGGCCCGACGCGCAGCCAGAGCCGGGCGCCGTTGATGGAGGTGCCGATGCCCGGGACGATCGGCAGCAGCAGGCCGACGATGCCGACCAGCCCGGCCGTGTAGGCGTAGCGGGCAAGCTTGCGATGGTCGCGTACCAGCGCCAGCACCAGCACCAGCACGATGACCGCCAGCAGGGTCCAGACGAGCTGCACCTGAGCCGCGCCGGGGGGGATGTGCCTGCCTGCCTGCTTGGCCGCCTCGCTCTTGGCCAGGTCGAGCCGATAGATCATGACCAGGCCGAGCCCGTTGAGGGCGACGACGACCGGCAACAACACCGGGTCGGCGGCGGGCGCGAACCGGCGGACCGCGAGGTGCGCCAGCGCCCACAGGCAGAAGAAGCCCAGGCCGATCGAGAAGATGCCGAGCGAGAGCTCGCCGATGTCCGCGAACGTCAGCGCGGCCAGCGCGCTGGTCGCCAGCACCCCGGCGAAGACCAGCAGGACGAGCTCGCGCCGACGGTACGGCGGCAGGTTCGTGCCCTGCGGCAGCGGTAGGCCGGCGAACGTCGCGGTGAGGTCCGCCGACCTCGGCCTACGCAGCGGAGGAAGGGGGATCGGCGGGCGGGTCATCGCTGGCCTGAGGTCACGGTGACGGGGTGGGAACGGGCGTGCTCGGGCAGCCTGGGGCGGCGATGCCGACGGGGCTCGCCGCCTGGCATACCGCTGGCACCAGGCCGGCGGCGGGCTCCAGCGACGGGGACTTGAGACGGCTGGTCGGGGACGGACTGGGCGTCGTGCTGACCTCCGGCCGCGTCGGGCTCGGCGTGTGCAGCCGCGCGATGATCTGTTTCGCCTCGTTCCGACTGTCTGCCGGGATGCCGTGGCGCAGGTCGTCCTGATCGGCCGGGGCAACCTCGGACAGCAGCGGGCCCGGGGAGAGCACCGACGACAGATGGATGCCGGCGATGCTTCCCTTCACCCCCTGGAACAGGGCCACCCGCCCCTCGCCGTCGACGCCGACGTAGTACTGGCCACGCACATAGGTCCACCCCGCCGCGGCGCTCGCGACGACGAGGACGAACACGACGGTCGAGACGAACAGGACGCGGCGCCCCGATCGGCGTCGGCCGTCTCCGTCCCCGTCCGCATCATCGCTTTCGCCATCGCCGCGGTCGCTGGCCTGCTCCTGACGGTCCCGGCGGTGAAATCCCGGCCGGCCGATCCGGGCAGCCTTTGCCGCCGCGGACTCGGTGTCCGGGTAACGCGGGTCGGGCCCGCTGCGGGCGGAGGCCGCCCTGGGCACCGACCGCTTCTCCGCCGCCGCACCGGCGACCAGCGGGTAGGGCCGGGCCTCCCCGCGATCCTCGGAGATGTCGGCGACCACGACCGTGATGTTGTCCGGGCCGCCGCCCTTGAGCGCCAGGTCGACGAGCTGGTCCACCGCATCCTGCGGGGTGGGCAGCAGCAGCGTCTCCAGGATCGTCTCCTCGCTGACCACCCCCGACAGACCGTCGGTGCACAGCAGGTAGCGGTCCCCGTCCCGGGCCTGGCGCACCGACAGGTCGGGCTCGACCTCGCGGCCGTCCAGCGCACGCATCAGCAGGGAGCGCTGGGGGTGCGTGTTCGCCTGCTCCGGGGTGATCCGGCCCTGGTCGACGAGGTCCTGGACCAGAGTGTGGTCATGGGTGATCTGGCTGAGGATGCCCTCGCGCAGCAGGTAGGCCCGCGAGTCCCCGACATGCAGGACCCCGAGCATGTCCCCGGAGGAGAGCACGGCGGTCACCGTGGTGCCCATGCCGTCCAGGGCACTGTTCTCCAGCGACCTCTCGCGCAGCTGGCGGTTGGCGTCGCGGACGGCCTCGTTCAGCTCCGTCACGAGGTCGTCGCTGTCGATGTCGTCGTCGAGATCGGCCAGGCGGGAGATCACCATGGAACTGGCGACCTCGCCCGCGGCGTGCCCGCCCATGCCGTCGGCCACCGCCAGCAGGCGCTGCCCGGCATAAGCGGAGTCTTCGTTTCCTTCCCGTACATGCCCGACATCCGAGCGAACGGCGAAGTGAAGCCTGAGGCTCACCGGTGGAGCTCCAGGACCGTCTTCCCGATCCTGACCGGCGCGCCGAGAGGTACCGGCATGGGACTGGTCACCTTCGAACGGTTGAGGAATGTGCCATTGGTCGAGCCCAGGTCCTCGACGAACCACTGTCCGTCGTGGGGCACGAGTCTCGCATGCCGCCCTGATGCGAAGTCATCCTCGAGGACCAGAGTCGAGTCCTGTGCCCGTCCGATGGTGACAGGTGACGATCCTAGGGGAATTGTTGTGCCTGACAAGTGCCCCTTGGTCACCACGAGTTTGCTCGGAGACTGTGGCTTGCGAGCTGGTTGGGGCGGGGTTCGGGGGGGTGTCGGCCGCGACATCGGGGGTGGCTCACGCCGCTGCTGGCGCTTCGTCGGGCCGAACATGTCCAGCCGGACGGCCCGCACGGCGACGAGGACGAATCCCCACAGCAGGGCCAGAAAGCCAATCTTGACGATCAGCAGGACGAGTTCGCTGGGCTCAGTCGGATCCATCGGCTGCTACCAGCTCCGATCCGGCCGCGCCCGCCCGCGCCCGCCGTCGCCCGGCCGCGGCAGGTCGGGCTGGCCCGGCAGGCGCGTCTGCGCGTCGTACACGTTGTCCAACGCTTCAAGGCCGCTGTCGGACCCCGCCCCGCCGCGCGCGGGCTGGCCCGGTTCGCGATCGGCGGCGCCCTCGCGGTAGGAGCCCGGCCGACGGGGGGCGTCGTCGCGGTGGTCCCGCGGATCACGGCCGTACGGGTCGCGCTCGCCGCTGGGGCCCGGGTCCCTGGGGTCCGGGTCCCGCCGCGGCGGGCGGGCCCGGTCGCGAGCCCGGCCGCCGTCGGGCCTGCGGTCGCGGTAGCCGGGGTCACTGCCCGCCCGGGCGGGGCGGTTCCGGTGCGGGTCCGTCGGGTAAGGCTGACCACCGCGCGGCTCACGCTCGGCGTACGGGTCCGCCCGGCCGACGCGCGGGGACGAGCCCCGCCGATACGGGTCGTCCGGCGCAGGCGTGGGGCGCCGGTCCGGCGGGGCTGTCGCCCGATGCCCGACCCGCTCCGGCGGGGGGGTGGCCCGCGAAGGCGACCGGTTCGCGCCGACGCCTCGGCCGTCCTCGCGGCGGAACACGATGGTCGCGGTGCCGAGCTCGATCCGGTCCCCGCTGACGAGCTTGACCTGGGTGGCCGCGCGGCCGTTGACGAGGCTGCCGTTCGTCGAGCCGGCGTCGACGTAGAGGAACTGCCCGTCCGGCAGCCGGCGGATCTCCCCGTGCCGGCGGGACACCCCGGTGTCGTTCAGGCGGATGTCGCATTCGACGCTGCGCCCGATGACGGTGGTCTCGGCGTCCAGGGGGTACTCCCGCTCCCCGCCGCCACCCGTCCCGCCCGGGGCCTTCGTCGTGATCAGTAGATGGGGAGTGCCGGGCGCGCTCGGGCGCGGGCGGCCGCGGCGCCCGCTCACCACCCCCGGATCCGCCGCCGCCACGCTGCTGCGGATCCGGAAGACGCCGACGTCGAGGTCGGCCGCCTCGGACATCCGGACGGACACCGGGCCGACGAAGGTGTATCGCTGCTCGGCCGCATGCTCGCGGACCATCTCGGCCAGCTCGTCGCACAGCGCCCGGTCGTACGGGGAGAGCCGGGCGAAGTCGCCGCTGGCGAGCTCCACGGCGAACTCGTTGGGCACCAGCACGCGGTTGGAACTGACCGCGCGGCGGTCGTCGGTCTCCCGGGCCAGCGCGCTGGCGATCTCCACGGGCTCGACCCCACCCTTGAACACCTTGGCGAACGCACCCTCGACGAGGCCGCCCAGGCGCCGTTCGAAGCGTTGTAGCACGCCCATGCTCGACCTCCCTTCTCCCGGTCTGTGAGATCGTATGCCCCCGGGCGTGGACGCCCCACGGCTTGGCTCTTGACATGTCCACCGCGGTTGGTGGCCCCCCGACGCAGCGGACATCTCCGGCGTGATAGCGTGTCCCCTGGTTAAGAGATAGTCCAACTCGGGCGAGTGGCGGAATGGCAGACGCGCACGGTTCAGGTCCGTGTGTCCTAGCGGACGTGGGGGTTCAACTCCCCCCTCGCCCACGTCAGCCCCTACCGGAGCATGCTGCGCCGGTAGGGGCTTCCTTTATGTTGTCCGGGGGGGCCGAGCCCCCCCCGAACCCCCCACGGTCGAAACCCTCCCCCACGGTGGCCTGCCTCTTAGGCGGACTGGTCTCCCCGCGGTGGCCTGGTCGGGTGGGGGTAGTCGGTCGGGTGACTGTCAGCAGGGCGACGGGGGATGGTGCGGGCGGTTAGTGTGCGGCGGTGCTGCCGAGCGCTGACTGGGTGGGGCATTTCTGGAGCACTGTCCGCATTGTCTGGGCCTCCGCCGCTACCACCCACAGGTGGTAGCGGGACTTCAGCCCCACCTGGCGGGCGACGTACGGGCACTGCTCGCCGGGGCTCGGCGGCAGCCATTCGGATGCATCCTGGTCGCTCTTGCGCTGGTTCGTCGGGCCGTCCACGGCGAGCAGGTTCTCCGGGTCGTTCGCGAACTGCAGGCGCTGGGCGGCGGTCCAGTCCAGTGCGCCGGTCCGCCAGGCGTCGGCCAGTGCGACGACATGGTCGATCTGCACGGCCGAGGCGTTGCGGGAACGATCGAAGCGGATGATCCGGGTCGTGTACGGATCGGTGAGCTCGCCGGTGAGCACCGTGCAGCCGTCGGATCGCCGCACGGTGGTGCTGTGCAGGTCACGGCGCAGGACGTCGTTGCGGGTGTCGCAGCCGTTGTGGTCGACGTCCGACCAGGCGGTGCCGAACTTGTCGCGCTGGTACTTCGGCGAATTGTCCTCGGCGCGGACCGGCAGTTTGCCGAGCAGCGCGAGCGCCGAGCCCGCGGCTCCCCGGGAGCCGGCGCCCGCCGCGCCCGGCTGTCCGTCGGCAGCCGCGGACGGATCCGCCGTGCCCGTCTGGTCGCCGAGGTCGTCGCAGGCGACCAACGCCGTGGCCAACGCGAGCAGCAGCGCCAGTCCGACGTACCTGATCCGCCGAACCGATCCGACCTGCCCGCCCCGGCGGCACCCGACCGCACCCGCACCGCTTGTCCGCACCTGACTTCCCATCTCGACACCCCGCCCCACCTTGACACCCCACGGAGAGAAAGCCTCGGCCCGCTTGACGCCCGTCCGGGCAGATAATCACGTTAGCGGGTGATCGTGGTGCGACGGCGGTCGGGACGGCGGGAAAGAGCGCGCCTTTGGCGGAAACGTCGCAACGTATCCGGTCAATCCCCTACAGTGTGCTGCCATGCTTAGACTGTTGGTGGAGATCGTCGCCTCGATGCCGTCCTATCCCTGTAGGTAGCAGGTGGAGGCTGTCCCGTCCGCGTCGCGGCGATCCTCGGCTGTGCCATCCCGGCCCCTACGCCGCGACGCCGAGCTGAACCGCGTCCGCATTCTCACCGCCGCCTATGAGCTGTTCGTCGAGCGCGGAGACGACGTCGGCGCCGAGGAGATCGCCCGCCGTGCCGGGGTCGGCATGGGCACCCTTTACCGGCGTTTTTCGAACAAGAACGCGCTCATCGAGGCGATTCTGCAGACGACCGTCGATGACCTCCGCGAGCTGGCCGTGGAGGTGGCCGCGGCAGAGCCGTCCGCAACCGCTCTGCACTGCTACCTGCTGCGAGTGCTGGGAGCCGATCCCTGCCGTGGGGCCTACCTGGCCCGGCGGCTGTGGAGCGGGCGCACCGCGGAGCGCATGGTCGCCGAGGTCGTGCCGCCGGTGACGGCGATGCTCGCCGCGGCCCAGCGGGCGGGCACGGTCCGGACCGACGTGGTGCCGGCGGACCTGCTGGTCCTGATGCGTTCGCTGCGGCTGGTCATGGACCTCACCGAGCGAGTCGCGCCGGGATCCTGGCGGCGGTCCCTGGACATCATCCTGGCCGGCTTCCGGCCGGATTCCCGCAACGCCGACCTGCCGGGGCCGCTGCCCGCTTTCGTCGTGACGGCAGGCTCCGAGGAGTCGTCGCCGAGCGTCGGCTGACTGCGGACGGTGGCCGTCAGCGGATCGGGATGCGGGCCCCGGCGCTCTGCGAACTCTCGTGGATTTCGAGTTCCCGCGGTTGCGCGTCGCGGGGGACGTCGAAGACCAGGGTGCCGCGCTTGGTCTCACCCGGGTCGATGGAGTCCCACAGGTTCTCGTCCAGCTTGAGGCGGGCGAGGAAGTTCGCCTCGTGCCGGTCGCCGTGGTCATCCCAAAGCAGCTCGGAAGAGTTGTCCAGCGCCTTGGCGGTGTCGCCGGTGTTGCGCACCGTCACCTGGGCCTGGCAGAACCTGCCGGCGGCGCGTAGGGCGAGGATTCCGTCGCCGATCTGGGTCTTCGAGCAGTCGACGCCGGCCACGACGAACTCCAACGAGCCGTCCGTCACCGGCACGCCGAACCCTGCGGTGGGACTCGGGGCGCCCGACGCACTGGGTGGCTGCGCTGCGGTGGAGCCTGGTGGTCGGCCGGAATCCGCCCCGCCGCCGTTGCGGCCCGGCAGGCTGACCACAACGGCGATGGCGATCAGCGCCGCCATGACAATTCCGATGATCAATGCAAGCTGGCGGCGGTCCGGTCCGCGCCGAGACGGGGACTGCGGATAGGGCGGGTAGAGGTTGCCCGTGGCGCCCGGCATCGGTGTCGGGCCCGGCGCCCGTGCCGGCTCCGGGACCCGCGCGGCCTCTGGCATGCGGCTCGGGTCCGCCATCCGCGCCGGCCCGCGGGACCGTCCGCCCATCTGGCGACTGTCCATCTGGCGACCGTCCAGCTGGGCCGGCGCGCGGGCGTCCGGGGACGGGCGCGGGCCGGGTGCGGCTCCCGGCCCGCGCCCGCCGGGGGGCCCGGCGGTCGGTGGATAGGGCCCGCCCCGCGGCCGGCCGACCGGCGCGGGCGAGGCGCCCGGGGAGCGATCCGCGGCGGGCGCGCGGCCCGGTGGTCCGGCCGCGTCGGGCCTCGCCGCGGGGACGGCGCCGCCCCAGGGCGGGCGGCGGGCGGGAGCCGAGGTCGCCGGGCCCACTCGCGTCGGCGCCGGACGGGGCACCTCGCCGGTGCGGTTCAGCAGCTCCTCGACCTGGCCGATCGCCGGTCCAAGAGCGGGGCCACCGCGGGCTGGCGGCTGCGCGACGAGCCGCAGCAGCAGCTCCCGGGCACTCGGCCGATCGTCGGGATGCTTCGCCAGGGCGGCGCTGACCAGCCCGACCAGCGGCTCCCGCAGACCGCGCAGGTCCGGGGCGGAGCCCACGATGCGCATTCCGAGGTCGATGTCCGAGCCGTCGCCGAAGGGATGCCGGCCGGTGCCGGCGTAGGCGATGAGGATGCCCCACGCGAAGACGTCCGCCTCGGGTCCGATCGGCTGGCCGTGCACCTGCTCGGGCGCCATCCAGCCGGCTGAGCCGAACCCCCACGCCGTCGGCTTGGCCTTTGCGCCATCCAACGCCTGCGCGATACCGAAGTCGATCACGCGTGGGCCGGACAACGAGAGCATCACGTTGCTCGGTTTGAGGTCGCGGTGGACGAGGCCCGCGCTGTGGATGGCGGTCAGGGCCGTCGCCACGCCGACGGCCAGGCCGGTCAGTGTCGAGGAGGCCAGCGGACCGGAGTCGACCTGTTCGTCCAGCCGGACGCCCTCGATGAACTCGGTGACCAGGTAGGGCGCCGGCGCGTTCGGATCGGCGTCGAGCACCTCGGCGGTGCAGAAGGGGGCGACCCGCCGCGCCGCCTCGACCTCGGCCCGGAACCGGCGGCGGAACTCCTCGTCGGCCGCGAGGTCGGGCCGGATCACCTTGACGGCGACTCGCCGCCCGGCGGTGTTGCGGGCCAGGTAGACAGTCCCCATCCCGCCGACGCCCAGGCGGCTGATGAGGGCATACGGACCGATGGACCGCGGCTCGTGGGGGTTGAGCGGGTCGCCCGGATCGGTGCGGCGGGGGCTCGGACCCGCGGCGTCGTCGACCACGGTCAACACCCTACGGATGTGATCACGACCGCTGCCCACTGCTTGTCACGCGAATGCCTCTCAGCTCCCGATCCCACGCACGGCCCGGACTCGACCCGCCACCAGTTCGCCCCCGTCCGGCGCCACGCGGCGGTCGGGGCTCGCCGGCGTGTCCTGGGTCGCGTCGTCTCCGTTCGCAGTCTGCCGCACCGCGTGCTGTCTTCGGCACGCGCGGGCTCCCGGCCGGCCGTTTGGGTCGGTTGGCCGACAATGTGTTGCGACAGGGACTCGCGCCCGCTGCGGGATAAGGCATCGTGGGTGAATGGATACCGGCGGCTCGCGTGGCATCGACGGACCATGGCTGCTGTGCCCCTGGTGTGAGGGGCCGATCCCGCTGACCCACCTCGTCGCGTCCGACGAGGAACCCGGCTCCCAGGTAGCGGTGTGCACCGGTTGCGGCCGCCGGGTGAGCTTCCTGCCGCCGACGCAGCCGTGAGGATCGACGCCCCGGCGCCTACACCTCCAGCTCACTGGCGACGGCGTGCACGACCTTGGCCACGCGCTGCGCGATCCGGCGGTCCGGGTAGCGGCCGCGGCGCAGATCGCGTTGCACGTCGTCCAAGAGCTTGATCATGTCTTCGACCATGCTGTGCAGCTCGTCGGGGCTGCGCCGGGCGGCCTGCGCGGCCGCCTTCGCCACCGACGGCGGCGCGGCCAGCAGCTGGACCGACAGCGCCTGGTCCCCGCGCCGCCCGGCTGCGACGCCGAATTCCACCCGGTCGCCCGGCTTGAGCCGCTCCACCCCCGCCGGCAGGGCGGCCTTGTGAACGAAGACGTCGCCGCCGTCGTCCCGGCTGAGAAAGCCGAAGCCCTTGTCGACGTCGAACCACTTGACTTTGCCGGTGGGCACGGGCGACCTCGTTCTGTGTAACGACAGGGACAACGTAACGACAGGGACAACGCGGCGAAAGCTGAGGGAATCCACAGGCTATCCGCCGACCGCACCACCCGCGGGGTCTTCGGTCGCGATCGGCTGTCGGTCGGACCTCTCCAGTGACGGTCGCCTCCCCGGTGTTATCCGGGGTGTACCCCGGGCATGCCAGGTCATGACCCTGGGACGACCGTCCGGGCTGGACGGCCGGTCCCCCGATGGCAGGAGGCGTTTCGATGGCGAATCCCGATCGTGAGGACTTTCGTACCCCGGAGGACTTCGAGGAAGCCGAGCGGAGTCGGGCTCGGGACGAGGCCGTGCTCGGCGCGGACGGCGGCCCGGATGATCCCGAGGCGAGCCGTGCAGCCGAGGGCCTGGAGGTTTCCGATGAGCAGGCCGCAAACTACCGCGAGCACGCCGAGCGGGGCGCGCACCAGCAGGGCGAGGGCGCGCCGGTCGTCTAGAACGGACCGGACGAGCGAGCCCTCGAACCCGGGCGGCGCCGGTTGCGGTGCGTTTTGCACGGTCTGAGCCCCGGGATCGTGCGCATCGCACCGCAACCGCTGCCCGCGCACCGCGGTCCGCAGCGGGGTCGCGGTGCGGACCGCGGCGGGGCGCCCTGCGGTGTTCACCGTGGTCGTCCGTGGTCGCCTGTGATCCACCCCGGGTGCCGCTCGCCCGTAGGGTGGCAGACGTGCCACCATCGACGCCGCCCGAGTGGTCCGGACCCCGGGCCGGGCCGGCGGTGGGCCGGGCGGACTGGCTCGTTCGGGCCGGCTGCGTCCTGTTCGGGATCGGTCTGGTTGCCGCCGCAGCCGCGGTGATCCCGTTCTTCTTCGGGGTCAGGAACCTGCCGACGTGGTTGAACGCCGTGGCAGGCGGCGGGCTGACCATCGGTCTCGCGGTGGCGCTGATCGGGGTGGTCGCGGCCGTCCGTTCCCGGATCCCCGAGGAGGCCGACCCGGAGCTCTATCGGACGAACCCGCACCTCCCGCTCGACGAGCCGGTCGATCGGCCCCGCCCCCGTGCTGCCCGGCGATCCCGCTGACCGCGCCGGTGCCGCCTCCCGG
>NZ_CADCWT010000035.1 GCF_902806485.1 Candidatus Frankia alpina
TTGATGTTGCACTACTCGGGCCTTTGATCGTTGAGGGGCGCCGCCGGCCGCTCCGGACGGGTGAGCGGCACGCCAGGACGATCACCAGCGGCTTGCCGCCGAGCCGGGCAGACTGGCCTCTTGGGGTATCCCAGCTAGGACCGGTGGGCCATCATGAGCGAAAGTGTGTTTTGGAAGAGCGATACGCAGCGGCAGGAAGGCGGGCCATGGACACCACGCCACAGCCCTACCCGGAGCCGCACGAGTGGGTCGACGACCCCGACCCTGACACCAGGCGTGCGATCGACGAGGCCCACGAAGACATCGAGGCCGGCCGCACCGTGTTCTGCCTGTCCGACGCCGCGTTCGACGCCCTCCTCGACCAACTGGCCGCCGAGGAGCACCCGAAGGCAAGCTGAGGCCCGCAAACCCCGTACCAGGCGCAGGTGATCGTCGCTCTATCGTGACGGCATGCCCACGTACGAGCAGGTGGCCCGCTTCATGGCGGAGTACGCGCGGCTGACCCCCGAACAGCGGCGAACGTTCCGTCGCGCCATCGCCCTGTTCCGCGAGGGCCTGGAGACGGGCCAGTTCCACCCGAGCCTCGGCGTGAAGGGCTTCCGGTCGGAGCCCAGGCGTGTTCGAACTGCGGTGGGCAAAGGACGGCCGGGCCCTGTGGGAGTACGGCAGCCCCGTCCCGGGCCATGACGGTCCGCACGTGCGCTGGCTGCGGATCGGCACCCACGACATCTACAAGAGTCGCTGACCTGCGCGTTTCAGTCCACCCACCCGGGGCCGGCTCCGGCCGACGTCGGCGCGACGGTACGAGCAGTACGTACGGCTTCGCCTCCTGCCCTATCTCGGTGAGATCCCGCTCGTCGCCCTGCGGGCCCATCAGATCGGTCAGGCGTACCAGCGTATCCAGGCCGACAGCGCCACCCGGCGGCGCCCGGTCAGCCCGTCGGCGATCACCGAGGTGGGCGATGCGCCCGGGATATGGCCCCCCGACGACGCGCAGCAGCAAGGCGAAGGCGGACTTGGACAGCACCACGCTCGGCTCGCTGCCCGCGCGCAAGCTCGCGCGGGACGCCAAGCGGGAAGAGGTCGGCGCCGGCTGGGACAACGACATCCTGCCCAACGACCATGGGAAGCTGGTCCAGCTCAAGGAGCTGATGTTCACCCGCCCGGATGGCCGGTACCCCGATCCGCAGTGGGGCACCCGCCGCATGTGGCAGATTGCCCGCTGCGCGGGGTTGTGCACAACGGTGCGGATGCGGCGGCGGCCGGTGCCATCGAGATCGCGGTCAGGGCGCACTACCGGGAGCCGGTGGGGGGTCCGGCCAGAAGGCGGCCGAAGCGGTGGTGCCCCGCTCCGCGCACCGTGGGCACCAGGCCCGCAGAGGGGGTCGTTTCGGCTGACTGAGGGCGAGATTCCCGCTGGTGGAGAAGGGAAGCGCCCGAGGCGATCACGGCGGAGGATGAGAGATTCGAACTCTCGAGGGGTTGCCCCCAACACGCTTTCCAAGCGTGCGCCCTAGGCCACTAGGCGAATCCTCCGTCGATGAGACTATCTGATCGTCGCCGGTCCGTGGACGCAGGGTCGCCCAGGCGGCGGCCGGAGCGGGTCCGGACGAGGATCGCGACTTGGCCAGGCCCCGGACACCACTGACCTTAGGGAACACCATGATCACTTGGTCGGGCGCGGCGGGCGCATTGCGGTACGGGGTGCACGGTCTGCGAGTCCAGACCGTGCAGAACGCACCGCAATTGGCCGCGGTTGGCGCCTGGCACCGCGAACACCATGATCGTGTGGCCATTCCGCCCGTGGTCTCCTGGTCGGCCCGGGACGGGGCGGACTTCCTTGCCCTTGTGGGGGGTTCCGCGTCCGATTCGTCCCCCCCTGGAGGGCAAGAAAGGTGCCGAGTCCCAGCACCGCCGCGGACGGCGCCGCCGGCTGCGGGCGACCACCGGCGCGCGGCCGGGTGCGGATGGACGCCGACGCGCGGACGACCTTCGGCACGGAGTGGCGACCGGCACGGGTGGGGTGAGCGACCACCGGGTTCATGATCGTCATGGGCGGGCTAGACTGCTGAGCAGACCCCTCGTGCGGCGTTACCCTCGTGAAACCCCCCAGGGCCGGAAGGCAGCAAGGGTAAGCGGGCTCTGGCGGGTGTGCGGGGGGTCCTCTCGTTTCGCCGATGGTCTCGTCGAGCACGCGGAGCAGGCCAGTGAGCACAGCGTTGTACAACCGGTACCGTCCCGCGACCTTCGCCCAAGTGGTCGGCCAGGAACACGTGACCGACGCGCTGCGCAAGGCCCTGCGCACCGGCCGGCTGCACCACGCCTACCTGTTCAGCGGGCCGCGGGGCTGCGGGAAGACGTCCTCGGCCCGGATCCTCGCCGCCTCGCTGAACTGCGAGCAGGGCCCCACCCCCGAGCCCTGCGGCGTGTGCGACGAGTGCGTCGGCATCCGCACCGGCGCCTCGATGGACGTCACCGAGATCGACGCCGCCTCCCACGGCCTCGTCGACGACGCCCGCGACCTGCGCGAACGGGCCTTCTTCGCCCCGGCGTCGGCCCGTTTCAAGATCTTCGTGGTCGACGAGGCGCACATGGTGACGACTGCGGCGTTCAACGCCCTACTGAAGGTCGTCGAGGAGCCGCCGCCATACCTGAAGTTCGTCTTCGCCACCACTGAGCCGGACAAGGTCATCCCGACGATCCGGTCCCGCACCCACCATTACGCCTTCCGGCTCGTCCCGCCGGGGGTGCTGCGCACCCATCTGGCGTCGATCTGCGAGCAGGAGGGTGTCACCGTCGACCCGGCGGTGCTGCCGCTGGTCGTGCGGGCCGGGGCGGGATCGGTTCGGGACTCGCTGTCCGTCCTCGACCAGCTGCTCGCCGGGGCGGACGACGACGGCCTGCACTACGACCGCGCGGTGACCCTTCTCGGTATGACCGATGGGGTCCTGCTCGACGAGACCGTCGACGCGCTCGCGCAGCGCGATGGTGCCGCCCTGTTCACCGTCGTCGACAAGGTCGTCTCCGCCGGGCACGACCCGCGGCGCTTCGCCACCGATCTGCTCGACCGGTTCCGCGACCTGATCGTCATGGCAGCCGTCCCGGACGCCGACGCCCGCGGGCTGCTCGAGTCCTTCTCCCCCGACCAGATCGACCGG
This sequence comes from Candidatus Frankia alpina, assembly GCF_902806485.1. Classification (GTDB taxonomy): domain Bacteria; phylum Actinomycetota; class Actinomycetes; order Frankiales; family Frankiaceae; genus Frankia; species Frankia alpina. The sequence continues at coordinate 3,159 of NZ_CADCWT010000035.1, forward strand.
ATGCGCGCGCAGGCCGCCGCGGTCGGCCCCGCGGAGCTGTCCCGCACGGCCGACGTGCTGCACGGCGGCCTGGTCGAGATGCGGGGCACGACGAGCCCACGGCTGATGCTCGAACTGATCCTCGCCCGCGCGCTGCTGCCCGCGGCCTCGGCGAACCCGGCGGCGCTGCTGACCCGGCTGGAACGGCTGGAGCGTCGCTCCGTGCTCGCCGCCCCCGACCCGGCTGCCGGTCGCCCGGCCGCCAGTCACTCGGCGTCGGCGCCCGGCGTCGGCTCGGGCCCGGTGGCGGCCAATCGCCCGTTTGGCGAGGTCGATGTTCCCGCCGGTCCGGCGGGTCCCGCGCAGGAATCGGCGCCCACCCGCCCGGCGCCCGCTCAACCGGCGCGGGCCGCTGCGGCGCCCGCATCCCAGGGTCCGGCCGAGGGCTCGTGGAGTCCGGCCCCGGCAGCAGGCGGGATGAGCGCGGGTGTCCCGACCGGCGCTGCCGGCTACGGGCCACCACCGGCAGGGGCCGGTTTCGGGCCACCACCTGGGGGCGGCGGCCCAGCGGCCAGCCAGGGCCGTGGGCCTGGGCAGAGCGGCGAGAGCGGCGGGCGGATCGATGCTGCTGGCCTGCGGATGCTGTGGGACGAGGTTCTCATGCTCGCCGGCCGTCGCAGCCGCAAGACGCACGCGATCCTGAAGGACCACGCCACCATTGCCGATGTGCGCGGTGACGAGGTAATACTCGCCTTCGCCAGCCCGACGATGGGGCGGATGTTCGGACAGGGCAACAACGCCGAAGTGTTCTGCGCCGCGCTGACGGAGAAGATCGGCGGGACCTGGCGGGTCAGCGTCGCCCCCGCGGGCGGCTCCGGTCCCGGCCGGGACGGCGGCCGGCCGGCCGGTGGACCCCCACCGCCCGGCGGTGGCTTCGGCAGCCAGCCGGGATCCGGACCTGCCTGGGCCGGCCCGGATCAGCGCTTCGGCGGCGGAGCCCCGGTCCCGGCGGCGGGCGGCCGAGCCGGCGGGACCGGCCCAGGACAACCCACGTCAGGGCACTGGCAGGGGCCGGACGGCGGAGGTCACTCGGGCTATCAAGGTCACTCGGGCTATGCGCCGACCGGGGAGGTACCTGGCGACGTGGACGGTGGTGGTCGACCGCCGGCGCCGCGCCCGACCACCCCGGCGGGCTGGGCACTCGACCCGAGCGAGGCGCCAGCCGGTGATCATCGGCCGGGGCAGGGCGGCAACTACCCCCGATCCCCCGAGCCCGCCTCGCCGGCCCACCATCGGGTCGGAAACAACGGCAGCGGTGAACACGTCGGCGACCGCGGCCAGAGTCCCGATGCCGCGCACGGCGTCGTCAGGCAGCGCGACGCCGGTGCGCACGTCGCCGGCCAGAACAACACCGGGCAGAGCGGCGCGGGCCAGCACGGCGTTGGTCACGGCGTTGGTCACGGCGCCGTCGGCGAGAGTGCGCCCGGTCAGGGTGGCGGCGCCCCGGGGCCAGCTGGGGATCGTCGCGGCGGTCAGGATGGTGGCGGACCGGCCGGCACCGGTGGGCACGGTTCGGCGGGGGGCGACGGCACGGCCGTCGCCCGGCCGGTCAACGACGAGCCGTCCCTCGACGACGACGATGCCCCAGGGCAGGCGGGCGGGGCACGCGGCGGTGCTGAGGCGGCGATGTCACTGCTGCGGACCGGGCTCGGCGCCACGATCATCGAACAGATCCCGACAAGCTGAAGGCAACGTAGGCTCATCGACATGTCGAACCCGCAGACCCCCGCCGTCGATGGGACCCCGGCCGGCGGTGGACTGCCCGCCGGAGGTGGGGCCCACCTGGGGCAGATCCTCCAGCAGGCGCAGAAGATGCAGGCCGCGCTCCTGTCGGCCCAGGAGGAGCTCGCCTCCTCCCGGGTGGACGGCACGGCCGGGGGCGGTCTGGTCCGGGCCACCGTCAACGGCGGCGGCGAGCTCATCGACCTCACGATCAGCCCCGAGGCGGTCGATCCCGAGGACACCGAGACGCTCGCCGATCTGATCCTCGCGGCGGTCCGCGACGCGACCACCAACGCGCACCGGCTCGCCGCGGAACGGATGGCCTCGCTCACGGGCGGCATCGGCGCGGGCGGGCTGGGTGCCAGCGGGCTCAGCGGGGCCGGCGGGGCGCTCGGCGGGCTGGGTGATCTCGGCGGCCTGCTGGCCGGCGGCGGCGCGGCGCCGCGCGGTCCCGGCCGTCCCGGACTGGGCTGACGGGCGGGAGCACCGATGTACGAGGGCATCGTCCAGGACCTGATCGACGAACTCGGGCGGCTGCCCGGCATCGGCCCCAAAAGCGCCCAGCGGATCGCGTTCCACCTGCTGGCCGCCGACCCGGTCGACGTCCGCCGGTTGGCGACCACGCTGACCGAGGTCAAGGACAAGGTCCGGTTCTGCCGGAGCTGCTTCAACGTCGCCCAGTCTGAGCTGTGCCGGATCTGCGCCGATCCTCGCCGCGACCAGGCCCTGATCTGCGTGGTCGAGGAGCCCAAGGACGTCGTCGCGATCGAGCGCACCCGGGAGTTCCGCGGGCGTTACCACGTCCTCGGCGGGGCGATCAACCCGATCGGCGGCGTCGGGCCCGACGACCTGCACATCCGCGAGCTCATCGCGCGGCTGGCCGACGGCACGGTGACGGAGCTGATCCTCGCCACCGACCCGAACACCGAGGGCGAGGTCACCGCGTCCTACCTCGCCCGCCAGATCGGGCCGATGGGGCTGCGGGTCACCCGGCTGGCCAGCGGCCTGCCGATGGGCGGCGATCTTGAGTGGGCCGACGAAGTGACCCTCGGCCGTGCCTTCGAGGGACGCCGGGTCGTCAACGCCTCCTGACCCACCGGCCGGTCAGAAGCCGAGGATGGGCGCGTACGTCGAGCTGGGGATCGAGGCGAGGGTCAGCAGGACGATGCTGACATCGAGGTGGTCAGCCTCGGCGCTGAACACGGCGTGCAGGCCACGGGTGCGGTAGACGTCCACGCCGTGGTCGCGCACGACCTGCACGCCGAAAACCTTCGTCGCCCTGATCCACCAGATCCGGCCGGCGGCCTGGATCCGGATCTGGCGGGCGTCGCGCCGCATGCCGGTCGTCAGCCGGGCCAACCGATCCGCGGGTAGCCGTGGCTGATCCACGTAGCCGACGATGTCCCGCTCCGGGCCATGCACGATCAGCCGGGCGGGGCGGGCCGCGGAACCGGGTTCGACCAGATCGAGCTCCGCGGTGATCTCCCGGTCCCGGGGGAACATCTCGGCCGCCCAGACGCCCTCCCCGCGCAGGACCCGCTTGCCCTGCGGGCCGCCCTGCGGATGCCCCCGTGGCAGCATCCCGCCGACGGATCCGCCCGCCGCCGTCCAGGCGACCGAGACGACGCCGCCGGGCGGCAGGACGGCGCCGAGATCACCGGCTTCGCGTAGGGGACAGGTCCAGACGCCACGGATCCGCCTATCCATCCAGGCCGCTCAGGTGCCGTCGCGCATCCCCACGATCCGGGCCCGTCCCCCTGGGGCGTGACCCGCCCCAGGGTGGACCAAACTTCCCGCTGGAAATCATCCGACACCCCCTCACTACCCCCGGTCACTGTCCGCGAATGCGATCACTTTCCGCTATCAGGCTCGGCTGCCGCCGACCATCGGTACCTAGATCTGCGACGCCTCGCTGCGCTATGCGCCCAGATGCTACGCCGTGCGCCCATGTGCCCATGTGCTGCACTCGCGCGAGCATGTGCGTGCGCTTCCGCGATCCCGTACGCCTTCGCTTTCGCGCGCTCGTCCGGTCGCGCGTCGGCACCGGCGTCCGAACGCGCGTCGGCGATCGCCTCGGAACGCTCATCCAGCGGAGCGTTCGCGCGTGCATATTCCCGACACCTGGGTTCTATCGAACACTCCTCCAGGCCACGTGGCGACCACGGTGAGGGCCGTTACCAGGCCAGCTACCGACCCCCACGGTCAGCACACGCGGAGTCGGGCGGCATCGTAAGAGGCGGCTGGTTGTGGCGTGGGCCCGTCCGCACGACACACCCGGCACGACGCCACCCGGCACGACGCGCATCCCGCTCGCCGGCCGCGCTGGGACCGGCCGTCGCCGACGGCCGGTCCGCACCGTCCACCAGGAGGTTCGCTGCATGATCATCAGTTCGCATGTCGGCGCGGGTGCCTTCGTGGGTATGGCGATCCGACATCCTGTACCCGCTCTGGCCGCGGGATTCCTCTCTCACCTCGCCATGGACGCCCTGCCGCACTGGGGCACCGGCCCGAACACCGAGTCGGAGTGGCTACCGATCGCGCGCCGCGACGGAGTCGCCGGGCTGGCCGCCATGGCACTGCTGACCGCGTCGGCCCCGGCCGGGCGGCGCCTGGCCGTTCTCGCCGGCATGACCGGGGCCTGCCTGCCCGACACCGACAAGGTCGGCCGTTACTTCGTCGGCTCCAGCCCGTGGCCGAACCGGTTCGACCGCTTCCACGAGAAGATTCAGAACGAGGCTCGCCACCGGCTGCCGCGCGAGGTGGCGACAGCCGCGGCCCTCACCGTCGCGGGCACGGTGCTGCTGCGCCGGCTGTCCGCCCGCTCGGCCTGACCAGCCGGGTCCGGGCCCGGCGGCGGCGTCAGGGCAGCAGGACGGCCGCACCGGTGACCCGGTCGGCGGCGAGGTCGGCGAGGGCCCGGTCAGCGGCGGCGAGCGGGTAGGGCGACACCGTCACCGCCAGCCGATGCTCGGCGGCGATGGCGAGGAACTCCACCCCGTCGGACCGGATGTTGGCGGTCGTGCTGCGCAGGTCGCGCTCCTGGAACAGGTGGTCGGCGTAGACCAGCGGCGGGATGTCGCTGAGGTGGATACCCGCCACCGACAGGGTGCCGCCGCGGTCGAGCGCCGCGAGCGCCACCGGCACCAGATCGCCCACCGGCGCGAACAGCACCGCCGCGTCCAGCGGCTCGGGTGGCGCGTCGTACGCACCGTTCACGGACGCGGCACCGAGTTCGAGGGCCAGAGCCTGGGCGCGGGCCGACCGGGTCAGCACATGGACCCGCGCCCCCTGGGTGATCGCCACCTGGGCGGCGAGATGGGCGGACGCGCCGAAGCCGTAGATGCCCAGCCGGCCGCCGGGGGGCAGCTTCGCGCGCCGCAGCGCCCGGTAGCCGACGATGCCGGCGCACAGCAGCGGGGCGAGCTCGGCGTCGCTGTAGCCGGCGGGCAGCCGGTAGGCGTAGTCGGCGCGAACGCAGACGTACTCGGCGTACCCGCCGTCGACATCCCAGCCGGTGTAGGTCGACGCGGGGCAGAGATTCTCCGCGCCGCGGGCGCAGTAGATGCAGGTCCCGTCGGTCGAGGCGAGCCAGGCCACCCCCAGGCGGTCGCCCAGGCGCACCCCGGGCGCCCCGACCTCGGGGCCGATCGCGTCGACCCGGCCGACGACCTCGTGCCCCGGCACGGTGTGTGGCCGGCGCGGCACGAGGTCGCCCTCGGCGAGGTGAAGGTCGGTGCGGCACACGCCGCACGCGTCGACGCGCAGCCGGACCTGCCCCGGGCCCGGTTCGGGCAGCGGCAGCTCGACCGCGCGCAGCGGCCCGGTGCCCATCGGCCCCGGCGTTACGACCTGCCAGGCCCGCATGGCCCGCACTGCCCGCGCCTACCCGCGCCTACCCGCGCCTCAGACGCTGACACCGTGGTCGCGCGCCAGGCCGCCGAGGTCGTTGTGACCCTGCCCCACAGCCCGGAACTTCCAGTCGGCGCCGCTGCGGTAGACCTCGCCGAAGATGACGACCGTCTCGGTGGAGTAGTCCTCGGACAGGTCGTACCGGACCAGCTCGTTGCTGCCCTGGTCGACGACCCGGATGTAGGCGTTGCGCACCTGGCCGAAGTTCTGGCTGCGGCTCACCGCGTCGTAGATGGAGACCGGGATGACGATCCGGTCGATCTCGGCGGGCACCGCCGGCAGGTTGACGATGATGGACTCGTCGTCGCCCTCGCCCTGACCGGTCTTGTTGTCGCCGGTCAGGGCGATCGCGCCCTCGGGCGACGCGAGGTTGTTGAAGAAGATGAAGTAGCTGTCGTTGAGGGCCTTTCCGTCCGCCCGCAGGCCGATGGCCGAGGCGTCAAGGTCGAAGTCGGTGCCGGTGGTGGTGCGGGCATCCCAACCGAGCCCGACGTTCAGCGCGGTGAGCTGGGCGGTGCCGGCCTCCGCGGCCTGCTTCGTGAGGCTGACGTTGCCACCCTTGGCGAGGCTGACTGCCATTGCGGATCGTCCTTCCTGGACTGGTGCGTCGAAGACCATCGCATGCAACCGCGCGGTACGCGGTCGATATGACGCGGTCGGTGCCGTCAACCCTGACACAACGGATCGGATCCGCCCAGCGTGCCGTCGTCGGGACGACAGCGTCGCGGTGGGTCGGACCCCGGGCGCGCTGCCCGGACACGCGGCCAGGTCACATCCGAGCAATCCCCGTCGAGCGGAGCGGGCAGGCGTCGGCGCTCGGTAACCTGGCTGCCATGGCGCTCCTGGTCGCGAAGTTCGGTGGATCCTCCGTTGCCGACGCGGACCGCATCAAACGAGTCGCCGAACGTGTCGTCGAGTCCCGCCGCGACGGCAATGACGTGGTGGTCGTGGTGAGCGCCATGGGCGACACGACCGACGAGCTGCTCGACCTCGCCGAGCAGGTGTCGCCGCTACCGCCGGCCCGCGAGCTCGACATGCTCCTCACCGCCGGCGAGCGCATCTCGATGGCCCTGCTGGCGATGGCGATCACCACTCTCGGTGCCGAGGCCCGGTCGTTCACCGGCTCCCAGGCCGGCGTCATCACCGACTCGGTGCATGGCAAGGCCCGCATCATCGACGTCACGCCGGGTCGGATCCAGGCCGCGCTGGACGAGGGCGCGATCGCGATCGTCGCCGGCTTCCAGGGCGTCAGCCAGGACACCAAGGACATCACCACCCTGGGCCGGGGCGGCTCGGACACGACCGCGGTCGCGCTCGCCGCGGCGCTGCGGGCCGACGCCTGCGAGATCTACACCGACGTCGACGGCGTGTTCAGCGCCGATCCGCGCATCGTCCCCGACGCGCGGCGCATCGACACGATCTCCTACGAGGAGATGATGGAGATGGCGGCCTGTGGCGCCAAGGTCCTCATGCTGCGATGCGTCGAGTACGCGCGTCGCTACAGCGTCCCCGTGCATGTCCGCTCGTCCTTCTCCTCGAAGCCGGGCACGTGGGTCATCGAGATTCCGGAGGCACAGCTCGTGGAACAGGCCATCATCCGCGGCGTCGCGCACGACGTCAGCGAGGCGAAGGTGACGGTCGCCGGCTGCCCGGACAAGCCGGGGGTGGCAGCCGCGGTGTTCCGGGCCGTCGCGGACGCGGACGTCAACCTCGACATGATCGTCCAGGTCGGCTCGGTCGCGGGGTCGGGCCGCACCGACATCTCGTTCACCCTGCCCAAGGCCGACGGGCGCACCGCGTTGACGGCGCTGGCGAAGGTGCAGAGCGAAATCGGCTTCGAGCGGACCCTCTACGACGACCACATCGGCAAGCTGTCGCTGATCGGCGCCGGGATGAAGTCGCACCCGGGCGTGTCGGCGCGGTTCTTCGGCGCGCTCGCCGACGCCGGCGTCAACGTGGAGATCATCTCCACGTCGGAGATCCGGATTTCGGTGGTGGTGCGCGACACCGACCTGCCGGGCGCGGTACGCGCCGTGCACAGCGCCTTCGAGCTCGGCGACCCCGATGGCAGGACCGTCGTCTACGCAGGCACCGGCCGATGAAGACACTGATTGCAGGCGGCACGGCAACGATCGCGGACAGCACGGCGCTGATCACGGGTTATCTGGAGGATGGGGCATGACGGGCAACGAGGCCGGCCGGCGACCGACGCTCGCAGTGGTCGGGGCGACCGGCGCGGTCGGCACGGTGATGCTGTCGATGCTCGCCGAGCGGCCGGGCATCTGGGGGGAGATCCGGCCGGTGGCCTCCGCCCGTTCGGCCGGTCGCACCGTGCGGGTGCGCGGCGCGGACGTCGCCGTGCAGGTGCTGTCGCCGGAGGTCTTCGACGGCGTGGACGTCGCCGTGTTCGACGTCCCTGACGAGGTCTCGGTGCAGTGGGCTCCGGTGGCGGCGGCGCACGGCGCGGTCGCGGTCGACAACTCGGGCGCCTTCCGCATGGACGACGACGTCCCGCTCGTCGTCCCCGAGGTCAACGCCGACCAACTCGGTGCCCGTCCGCGGGGCATCATCGCCAACCCGAACTGCACGACCCTGTCAATGATCGTCGCGCTCGGTGCGCTGCACCGGGCCTTCGGTCTGGAGTCGATGTTCGCCGCCTCCTACCAGGCCGCCAGCGGCGCCGGGCAGGCCGGCATCGACACCCTCTACGACCAGCTCGCCATTGTCGGCGGGACGCGGGAGCTCGGCCAGGCAGCCAGCGACGTGCGCAAGGCGATCGGCGAGGAGGGCCTCGGCCCGTTCCCCGCGCCGCTGGCCCTCAACGTCGTGCCGTGGGCCGGGTCGCTGCGCGACGGCGGCTGGTCGTCGGAGGAGTTCAAGGTCCGCAACGAGTCCCGCAAGATCCTGGGCCTGCCGGACCTGCGGGTCTCGGCCACCTGCGTGCGGGTGCCGGTGATCACCACCCATGCCGTCGCGGTGCACGCCCGCTTCGCCCGGCCCGTCACCGGCGACGAGGCCCGCGCGGTGCTGCTCGGCGCCCCCGGGGTCGCGGTGGTGGACGACCCGTCCGCAGGCGAGTTCCCCACCCCGTCGGACGTGGTGGGCACGGATCCCACCTGGGTGGGGCGGATCCGGCAGTCACCGGACGACCCGCATGAGATCGCGCTGTTCCTCTGCGGGGACAACCTGCGCAAGGGGGCGGCGCTGAACACGCTGCAGATTGCCGAGCTGCTCGTCGCTGGGCAGGCCGGGTAGCCGCGCCGCCGCCGACGGCTGGCCGGCTGACTCGGCGCGCCAGCCGCGCCGAACGGTGATTGATCGGGTCGCGAGAGCGACCCGCATTCGCTTTCAAGCGTCTTCTTAGCAACCTTTAAGCTTTGGCTGCTACAAGGAGCCGTAAGCGAAGACCGAGAACGAGCGGTCGGAGAACCCGGATGCGGCTACCCGACTTTGCCCGAACAGCCACCGTGCCGGCTGCGATCCGTCACCGAAATCACGCCGATCGGCAATAATGTGTCGACTCGCCGAAAGGCGGATCGACCGGCCCCGGTGGTGGGACACCAAAGACCGCTTTTTCCCACTTAATCAGGGAGAAAGACGCCTTCTGGAGAACTGCCCGATCGAGGCGAGACACCCGACAGGGTCGGAACGCCGAGACCTCCGGCACGATCGGGTAGTCGCGGAATCGACTCCCCGGCCTGACCCGACGAACGACGCGGAGAAGCGGTCAGCCCGCCCAGCGGAGCACCCGATGGGCGGGCTGACCGTGAAGTCTCTCGTGGCTCAGACGACGCGGACGGCGTCGGCCTGCGGACCCTTCTGACCCTGGGTCACTTGGAACTCGACCCGCTGGCCCTCCTCTAGTGCCTTGTAGCCGTCCATGTCAATCGCGCTGTAGTGAACGAAGACGTCGGAGCCGCCGCCGTCCACGGAGATGAAGCCGAAGCCCTTCTCCGAGTTGAACCACTTCACCGTGCCCTGAGCCACGTGCCGTTCTCCCTGCTGGTGCAGTCAGGACCCGCACCGCGCGGGCCCCGGACCGAACGCCAGGAAGCCACAAGAGTTCCTGGCGTTGTTCCGCCGCGTCTCGGTTGAGACGCGAACCGGCGAACTCCGGCCAGGGACGACGCTACACGGATGGAGGGCTTCGCGGGAGTCCTCCGAGCAAGGAAGTCCACTTCATGCCCCGGTAACAGAACAACACCGCTGGTCCGACCCCGGGCGAGTCCACCCGGGTTGTCTCACAATCCGTCGAGCTGACAGGGATTTCCCAGCGTGGGCAGCCTGCGGCGCCAACCGGCCGGCCGATGGCCCAAACGTGGCAACTCCGACGGGTGATCGACGGCGGTATCGATCCGATCACGGCCGAGACCACATATCGGCCCACAATCGGGCCCACACCACCGACGGCCGACCCGGGCTCCAGTGCCCGGACCGGAGCCGGCTGCGGGCGGCTACGCGTCGCCGGTGGGGCGCAGCGGACCGCGGCCGGCGGAGAGCCGCTCGACCGCCGCGGCGATCCCGGTGAGATCGGCGTCCGTGAGGGTCAGCGAACCGGCCGGCAACCAGCCGTCGAGCTGGTCCGGGCGGCGAGCCCCCGACGATGGCGCCGCTAGGCCAGCGTCCAGGCGACCGCGACGGCGGCGACCGTCGTCGCGTGCCGGCGGGCCACCTCGGCGAGCACGTCGACGAGCGCAAGGTTGCGCGCCAGAGCCGGCGGGTTGAACTCGGGGGCCTGGCGCCGCCAGTCGTCGGCCGGCAGCTCGGCGGTCCGCTTCTCGCTCCAGCGGCCGGAGAGCAGCCCCGACTGCATCGGGCTGTAGACGATCGTGCCGATGCCGTGGGCGGCGGCGTACGGCAGGATCTCCGCGGCGGCGGTGCGGTCGATCAGGGAGAACGGCGGCTGGAGCACATCCACTCCGCCGGCCGCCGCGGCCTGCTCAAGCTGGTCGACGGAGAAGTTGGACACTCCCACCGAACGGATCTTGCCGGCAGCGCGCAGCTCGTGCAGCGCTCCGACGGAGTCGGCGATCGGAGTGCCGTCCTGCGGCGGCCAGTGCAGCTGGTACAGGTCGATGCGGTCGACGCCGAGCCGGCGCAGGGAGGCGTCGACCTCGGCTCGGATCGACGCCGGGGCACCCACCCGGGCCGGCGGGACGGTCGGGTCGGCGTCGTCCCAGACCAGGCCGCACTTGGTGAACACGTAGGGTCGCTCGACCGCGGGGATGTCGGCCAGCGCCCGGGCGACGAGTTCCTCGGAGTGCCCGAGCCCGTAGACAGCGGCGGTGTCGATCCAGTTGATCCCCGCCGCGACGGCGTGGCGGATCGCCGCGACCGCCTCGGCGTCGTCCTGGGCGCCCCAGCCGAAGGCCCAGCCCGCACCGCCGATCGCCCAGGCCCCGAAACCCACCCGGGTGATCTGCATATCCGTCGGACCCAGCGGTGTCGTCGGGAGCGTGGTGGACGTGGTCATCGCGAGCCTCCTGCGGCACCGGGAACGAAGGCGGAATCGATCGGAGGCTACCCCCGCCCGGCGGCCACCCGACGCCCCGGTCCGGGGTGGCTCAGTCGAGCCAGCGGCGGTGCCTCGCGGCCGAGATCCGCGGCCAAGCGTCGAAGAAGTCCCGTTCGGCCAGCCGGCCGCGGCATTCCTCCAGCCCGAGCAGCACGCCGAGGGTGAAAGCGGTGGGGTCACCCTGGGCCTGGGCGGCGACACCCCACCCGCGCAGAAGATCGCGCGCGATGGTGGCGTCCTGGTGGGTGCCGAGCAGCTCCTGCGCCCGCTCCGCCTGCCCGACGAGCGCCATCGCGTCCTGGCCGTACAGCGGGGCCACCGCCTCCGCGGCGTAGCGCAGCCGCTTGGCCTGCTTGCGCACGGAGTGCAGCAGCTCGTCCCGGTCGTGGCCGACCGGGAACCCGGCCGCGGTGGTCACCTTCTTACCCAGCCGCCGGTCCGCGCGGCGGACGAGGTCGGGCAGGACCTTGCCGGCCGGACGCCGGGCCGCGCCGGTCAGCGGCGTGCGGACCAGGGCGAGCAGGCCGGCGACGAGGGCGAAGTACCGGTCGCTGCGCAGCATCGCCAGCGCCTCCTCGCGGGCCGCGGCCATCCCGGTCCCGAGGTGTGCGCTCACCGTATCGTGGACCGGCCCGGCGACCAGGTCCGCGGGCAGTTCGGCCAGCCGGCCGCTGAAGTAGGCGATCTGCACCTCGGCGTCGCGGGCACCGGACAGCGCGCCGGCCAGATCGCGCAGCTCCCCGTCGAGCAGCGTCACCGTCTCGATCGGGAACAGCGGCGTGAAGGTCCGCAGCGTGCTGCGGGCCCGCCGGCAGGCCACCCGCATCCGGTGGACGGCCTCGGGCTCGTCGAGCCGCACCCGGGGATCGGCGGCGAGCAGGGCGCGCACCTGCTCGATGAGGTAGGCACGCACGACCTCGCCGGCCGGGGTCCGCCGGCGCGGGCGGCGCGGCGGCGGCACGTCCGGCCCGGGCCCGGCGGCGAGCGCGGAGCCGAGCAGGCGGTCCAGCTTCGAGGAGTCCGCCGCCGCGACCGCGCCGGCCGCCAGCAGCAGCTCGCCGACATGGTCGAGCAGGCCGGGCTTGCCCTCGACGAGCTCGACCTCGATCTCCCGCCAGGTGCTTACCACCGTCACCTCGCCGAGTGTCTGGGCGGAGACCTGGTCGTCGACGACCTCGGCGAGGTCGGCGCCGGCGGCGTCGCGCAGCCGCCGGGCGGTGCGCAGGGTGCGCAGCCGGCCGACCGGGCGCAGCTCGCCGCCGCGTAGGTGCACCGCCACCAGATCGACGAACTCCGCCGGCGGGGTATGCCGGGCGCCGCCGGCCACATCGACCACGCCACCGGCGGCGTCGAGCGGGAGCTGCAGCTCGTCGCGCTCCCCGACACGGACCGGCAGCTTCAGGTGCCAGCCGGCGTCGGAACCGCCGGTTCGCCGGCGCAGCGTGATCCGGTTGCGGGCCAGGCGCAGGTCGTCGGTGTCGTAGTAGACGGCCTCGAGGCTGACGGCGCGGCGGGTCCGCGCGGTCGTGACGCCGGGCACGCTGCCCAGCTTCGGCAGCACGAAGGTCGACCCGACGGAGTACTTGCGTTCGATCTCACGGACCCCGGTGGCCATCCGCCCCGTCCTCCTCATCACTTGCCCCGCACCGCGTGCACGCCGCACCCGGGCAGCCGATGCTCACCCTGACCCTCGTGGCTGCCCGACGGTCCGCCGTAGCACCGAGAAGAAGAGCATCGGACATCTACTGGACGACCTATGTTTCCCTACCATTAACCTTAGCGCGGAGCGGGGATCCAGGAGACCTTCCCGACCAGAAGCACATAGCCGACGAAGGCCACCGTGTCGATGAGTGAGTGGGCGATCGCCAGTGGCAGCACTCGGCCGTTGCGCTGGAACAGCCGGGCGAACAGCAGCCCCATCGCGAGGTTGCCGGCGAACCCGCCCAGGCCCTGGTACAGGTGGTAGGAGCCGCGCAGCACCGCGCTGGTCGCCAGCGCCCGCCCCGGCGTGATCTCAAGCTCACGCAGCCGCACCAGCAGGTAGCCGGTGACAATGACCTCCTCGGCGAGGCCGTTCTGGCAGGCGCTCAAGATGAGAACCGGCACCCGCCACCACACGTCGGGCAGGTTCGACGGCGCGACGGTGAGGTTGGCTCCGCTGTGCCAGGCCAGCAGGTAGAAACCGAGGCCGAGGCCGCCGATCCCGGCGGCGAGCAGGGCCCCCTGAGCGAGGTCCGGGCCGGGGCGCCGGCCGTCGAGGCCGATCACGCGCCGACCGCCGCCGTGGCGGGCCAGCAGGTGCACGGCCAGCAGCACGGGCACCAGCCCGGTGAGGACGTCGGCCAGTTGCAGGGCGAGATCCAACCACGGGCGGCCCGGCGCCGCCGAGGTGTTCAGCCGGGCAACCTGGGAACGGACGGGTCCCGGCCGGGTGAGCACACCGACATAGCGGATGAGCGCGTAGAGCGCGGAGGCGACGAAGGAGACCCCGAGCACGATCCACACCTCGGCGGCCAGCACCCGCCGGGTCAGCGGTTCGGCTGTGACCGGCGCCTGCGCAGGGGCATCCGTCACCAGTCGACCGTAGCCCACCTGCGTTGACGGCCCGGCCCTGGATCGGCCGGCCCTGGATCGGCCGGCCCTGGATCGGCCGGCCCTGGATCGGCCGGCCCTGGATCGGCCGGCCCTGGATCGGCCGGCCCTGGATCGGCCGGCCCTGGATCGGCCCGGCGGGCCGATCTGGGGCCGGGCATCGGCCCGACCGGGTCAGTCCACCGGCTCGGGCCGGGTGAACAGCCGGTACAGCACGATCATCGGCGGCAGAACCAGCAGGAGGCCGCCGCCGACGGTGTAGAGCATCGCCTGGATGTTGGTCGACGGAGCCGCGGCGTCGTCGACCGTCACCTGCCCCACGATCAGGTCGGGATACTGAGCGACCGCCCAGCCCCAGAGCATCGCGGCGACCACGAGACCCGCCGCCAGCCTGGCGGCGGCGAACTGGTTACGCGCCAGCGCGACCAGGGCGCCGATCCCACCGACCGCGGAGAGCACCACCAGCAGCAGCGAACGGTCGGCGAACCGGTGCGCCACCACGGGGGCCTGATCCCAGAACAGCGGCAGCAGGATCAGCGCGAGGATGCCGCACACCACGGCCCCGCCGGCGGCGCGGCGACGGAAGTCGGGCACCAGGTGTTCGGTGACCGGCGAGGCCGCCGCGTCCTTGCACAGGTAGACGGCGGCGAGGAAGGCCGTCGCGGCGACCGCGAACAGCCCGCAGACGAGGCCGAACGAGCTGCGGACCGGGGCGAACGGGTCGTCCGGTGACATGTCCCCGGTGGCCAGCGCCGCCCCGGCCACCCCGAGCGCGAACGGGGTGATCGTGGACGACACCGCGAAGACGTGCCCCCACCAGTGGTCGGGACCCGCCGCACCGGCGCCATAGGCACGGTAGACGTAAGCCGCGCCGCGCAGCACGATGCCGACCAGCGCGGCCGACAGCGGGACCTCCAACGACGAGCCGACCACCCCGTAGGCGGGCGGGAATCCGCTGAACAGGGCGACGACGATGAACACGAGCCAGACGTGGTTGGCCTCCCACACCGGCCCGATCGCGTTCGAGATCAGCTTGCGTTGGGCCCGCGCGTCCCGTCCCCGGGCAAGCAGGTCCCACACGCCGCCACCGAAGTCCGCGCCGCCGAGCAGCGCGTAGGCCGTCAGGCCGATCACCATGACGACGAGGAGCAGGTCGGCGGCGGTCATCGGGTCTCCCCTCGGTCGGTGCGGCCGGCGGTGCGAGCGCCGGTGTCGGGACGGCGGCTGGTGGTGGCGTGCCGGCCGCCCGTGGAGCGCCGGCCCAGCAGGCCGTGCCAGCCGGGCGCGCCTCGCCGGTTCGACGGCACGGGACGTCCACCACCGGAGGATCCGGTGGTGTGCGGCTCGGGCCGCGGCCGCGGGATGGTGGGCGGCGCCGCAGACGGCTCGGCGCCATCCGGCAGCGGGCTGACGGCCGGCCGCGGGCCGACGCTCGGGGTGGCGGTGGGCTCGGCACCCGTCGACGGGTCAGAACCAGTGGACGGCTCGGAACCGATCGATGGGTTGGAACCAGGCGATGGGTTGGAACCGGTGGACGGGTCGCCGTCCCCGGTGACCCCGATGCCGCCGACGGGAGCGGGTGCGCCGGCATGGGTCACGGAAAGGCGGCCAGGCAGGAGCACCGCAACCGGCACGCCCTTGTGGTCGCGCGCGGACAGATCCATCCGGGGCGTGTACCAGGCGGCCGGCTCTGTGGCCGGGTCGTACGCGGCGGCGGGCACGGACCGCCCTGCCGGAACGGACGGGTCAGCGCGGACGGACTTCTCAGCGCGGACAGACTGGTCAGCGCTGACAGACTGGTCGGCGGGAACGTACCGGGCCGCGGGCACCGACTCCTTCGAACCGGATTCGCCGTCGCCGCTGCCCTGTTCCGGGCCGGAGCCGGCCGGGCCCGAGCCACCACCGGTGCCGGACCCGCCGTCGCGCGGCCGGGGGGCGGCGGGGGCGGAGGGGCCGACGGGCTGACCGGGACGCAACTGCTCGCCGCTGGGGCCGCCGGTAGCCATCTTCCGCAGGATGAGCAGCAGCGCGCCGGCGAGCCCGAGGTAGAGCACCAGGGTGCCCGCGAACATCGGCGCCACCGCGTTGCCGCCGATCACGCCCTCGACGACCCGCATGTGGTCGCCGACGATCCATGGCTGGCGGCCACCCTCGGTGACCTCCCAGCCGGTGAGCATCGCCAGCATCGCCGCCGGCCCGGTGCACGCGGCGGCGATCAGCCACGGCTTGCTGGTGGGTAGCAGTGGACGATCCCCGCGCCGGCGGCGCAGCAGGACGACGAAGCCGGTGATCAGCGACAGCCCGATCAGGGCGGATCCCGCCCCGACCATCGTCGTGAACGCCCCGTGCACCAGCGTGCCGTTCGGCCGCTCGTCCGGCGGAGCACCGTCCAGGCCCTTGATCACGTGACCGGTACTGAAACCCTCGAGCAGCGAGAGCCCGCTGGGAATCTCCAGGCCGTAGCGGATCTCACCGGTCTTGTTGTCGTAGATCCCGCCGAGGGTGAAGGGCGCGTGCGACCCGGTGTGGTACAGCCCCTCTATCGCCGCGAGCTTGAACGGCTGCTTGGCGCCGGCGACGCGGGCCGCCCAGTCCCCGGCGATGAGCTGCAGCGGCGCGCAGAAAAGCACGACCGCGAGCCCGATCTTCAGGCCACGCTGGTGGTAGGTGTCGCGACGACCACGCAGCATGCCCACCGCGTAGATGGCCGCGACCACGCCGCCGACGCACATCAGCGCCGCGATCAGCATGTGGACGAGCTGCGGCGGGGTACCTGGGCTGATGAACGGGGCGTATGGCTTGGCCTCGAGGAGCTTGCCGTTCTGCTCGACGATCCCGCGCGGCACGTTCATCCAGGCGTTGACCGTGATGATGAACGCCGTCGACAGGGTGCCGGAGATCGCGATCGGCCACAGCGTCAGCCAGTGGGCCCGCGGCGAGAGGCGCTTCCAGCCGTACAGGTACATGCCGACGAAGATCGCCTCGGTGAAGAACGCAAAGCCCTCCAGGGTGAACGACAGCCCGAGGGCGCCGCCGTATTTGGACATGAACGCGGGCCAGAGCAGCCCGAACTCGAACGACAACACTGTTCCCGAGACGGCCCCCACCGCGAAGAGAACGGCGAAGGCACGCGACCACTTCTTCGTCAGGGCCAGCCAGACCGGGTCCCCGGTCTTGAGCCAACGTCGCTCGGTGTAGATCAGCAGCCATGGCAAACCGACACCGAACACGGCGAAGCAGATGTGGAACGCGAGGGAGAACGCCGTCTGGGCACGAGCGAGGTCGACGGCGTCGGCGGCGAGAACCATGCGCACGGCTCCTTCGAAGGACCGCGGGAAGAAATCGACCGGGATTCAGTCGACCTTCTACCCAACGTAGAAGGTCCTAAGGTACGTAGCGGGGTGATCCGGTCGGCGGTCGGGCCTCCGTGAGGTCCACGACATGCGCGACGCCGGCCGGTGGGGCAGAGCATCGCGCGTCCTCTCTATGTGGATACGCCATCTTTCGGCACCTTCCCCGCGCAAACCCCTGTGACGTGCCCATCAGCGGCGGACCTTGGCATTTACCGCGTTCACCGCGGCACCAACGGGCCCGGCCCGCGCATTTCGCGCCACTGGTCACAGCGGCCTGGAACGATTTCACCCCCGATCGGGGTCGATCGTCTCCACCGAAAAAATAACCTTCAGATAACACAACCACGCCGCCGCCCGGGTAACCCGGCACAAGACCACCGGGAACGGCGGCGAATGCAATTGCCGACGCCTCCGTCGGGCCGGCCGGATGCCGATCGGTCGGGACGGTCCCGAGAGGGTGCGCCCGGCCGGGGGCTGTGGGGGAAGAATGTGCCGGTGTCGCGCCGAATGGGGCCGGGCGGAAAGTCCCGACGCCGCCCGGGCGGGGGCCGACGGCGACCGGCCCCGGCGGTGCGACCATCGGGCCACCGGCCGGCTGTGACGTTGGCGGCGTCGGCGCGGCCGACCGCCGGGGGACCGCGGCCGGCACAACCCGCCGGCGCGAGGTGAACACCCAGGTCCGGCGGCCGTGTGACGCAGGAGGCGACGCCAACGAGACCGTTCGGCCGCACTGAACTTCTACGCGACGTAGGATCGACACATGGCGCGCCTGGGTGACCTCGAACGGTCGGTCATGGACGTGTTGTGGTCGAGCGAAGGCTGGCTCACGGCCCGTGAGGTCGCAGCCCGCCTGGACCACGAGCGCGACCTCGCGTACACCACCGTGCTGACCGTGCTTGAAAGACTGGAACGCAAGGGTTTCGTCCGTCGGCAGCGGGCCGCGCGGGCACACCGTTACGCCGCGTCCGACAGCCGTGAGGCCGTCGTCGCCGAGGCGATGATGGAGGCGCTGGGCACCGCGGACGACCGCGGTTCGGCGCTGGTCCGCTTCGTCGGATCGGTCTCCGCCGAGGAGGCGGAGATCCTTCGGCGGGCGCTGGAGCCCCTCGACGCAGACCCGGTGGACGCGGTCGACGACCCCGATCTCGCGGCCGCCGCAACACCGGATCCATCCTTCCCACCCCCACTCCGGACAACGCCCGGCGAGCCGGACGGACCCGGCGCGGTGAGCACCGACTCGGATCGAACGGTTCAGATTCCACCGGACGGGCGGTAGCGTTGCCGAGGAGATGACGACCGCGGCCCTCCTCGCCCTGTTCGCGGGCGTGCTGGCCTGGCCGGTACCACGCCTGCTGGCCGCCGCGCGCTGGCCGCACGGCTGCCCGCGGGCGGCGATCGTGCTCTGGCAGGCGATCGGGCTGGCCGGCGGTGTCTCGGCCCTGCTGGCCGCGATCGCGTTCACCGTCTCCCCACTGTCCACGCACACCCCGACCGCGATCACCGATCATCTTGGCAACGTCGCGGCCGGGTCCCCCCTTACCGGCCTGCGCTGGGTCAACCTCGTCGGCCTCGCCGCGGCGACGATCCTGGCCTGCCGTCTGTTCGGCGTGCTCTGCGCCTCCACCGCAGCCACCCTGCGCGAGCGGCACCGGCACCGACACCTGGTCGACCTCGCCGGCCGCCGCCACCGCGGGCACGGCACGCGGGAGTCGACCGACCACACCCACCTCCACCCGCCCGCCATGGCCGACGATCCCGGCGGTGACACGAACCCCGGCGGTGGTGGGAACGACGCCACCGCCTGCTGCCTGTGCGAGCACCGCGACCGGGCCGGCATCCTGCTGCGGATCCTCGACCACCCGATCGCGGTCGCGTACTGCGTCCCGGGTGTGCGCCACGCCAGGGTCGTGGTCTCCAGAGGCCTGCTGAACACCCTCGACGCCGCCGAGCTGGACGCTGTGCTCGCCCACGAGGCGGCGCACATCGCCGGGCGGCACGATCTGGTCATCCAGCCGTTCGTCGCCTGGGAGCGCACGTTCCCGTTCCTCCGACCGGCCAGGGAGGCGACGGCGGCCGTGTCCTTACTGGTCGAGATGCTCGCCGACGACGCCGCCGCCCGCGAGACCAGCCGCCGCTCGCTCGCCCGGGCGCTGGCCCGGCTCGGCGTGGCTCGGGCCCCGGTCCCCGCCGGGGCACTCAGCATCACCGGCCACCAGGCCGCCGTACTGCCCGCGCTCGGCGCCGAGGATCCCCTGACAGCCACGGCGGCCCGGGCGGCGGGGCGGCTCGCAGCCACGCCCGGATCCGGGGTCAGAGCCGGAGCCGGAGTCGGAGCCGGAGCCACGACGGCGGCGGCGGCACCCGGTCACCGGCTCGGGACGACCAATCCGGTCATCTCCCGGATCGCCCGGCTCCTCAACCCCCCGGGGGTCCGTTGGTGGCTGCCCACGGGGGCGTATCTGGCCGCCGCGGCCGTCC
This sequence comes from Candidatus Frankia alpina, assembly GCF_902806485.1. Taxonomy (GTDB): domain Bacteria; phylum Actinomycetota; class Actinomycetes; order Frankiales; family Frankiaceae; genus Frankia; species Frankia alpina. The sequence continues at coordinate 22,767 of NZ_CADCWT010000035.1, forward strand.
TCGCGGCTCCCCCAATAATTATCCTTATCGGCTGATTGCGCAGCTCACCGGCGGTTCGCGATCGCTGGCGCAGGACGGTCCCGCCGGCCCCGGCGACATCGTGGTCGCCGTGTCCGGCAGCTCGGCGAACCCAGGCAGATCCAGGCGAACCCACCGGAGGCGGCGTGACGACCGAGCGGAGCGTGAGTACGGCCCTCGACGAGCTGGCCCCGGATCCCGGCGCCTTCGCCGGCGGGGTCTCCTCCGATGCCCGCCATGCGGCCGTGCGGGCGGGGGTCCGCCGTCTCGGCGATCTGCTCGGTCAGGCCCTGACCCGGCACGAGGGTGCGGAGACGCTCGCGCTCGTCGAGCAGGTCCGCGCACTGGCCCGCCGACCTGACAACGGCGTCGAGCTCGGTCGGCTGCTCGCCACCGTGGACGATCAGACGGCCATCGTGCTCGCCCGCGCCTTCACCGCCTACTTCCAGCTCGCCAACATCACCGAGCAGCTGCACCGGTCCCGGGAGCTGTCCGACCGGGCGCAGGGTCCGCTGGCGGAGACCTTCGACCGGATGGCCGCCGCACTCGACGCCGGCACCCTCGACCGAGAGCTAGCCACGTCGATCGCGCGGCGCCTCGAGCTGCGCCCGGTGTTCACCGCCCACCCGACCGAGGCCAGCCGCCGATCGGTGCTCGACACCCTGCGCCGCATCGCCGATCTGCTCAACGCGGACAGCCCGGACCACACCACCCCGCGCCCCGCCGACCGGGACCGCACCCAACGACGCCTCGCCGAGATGGTCGACGTGCTGTGGCAGACCGACGAGCTGCGGGTGGAGCGGCCCAAGCCCGCGGACGAGGCCCGCTCCGCGGCGTACTACCTGGAGCTCATCGCCACCGAGGTGCTGCCCGACCTGTTGGAGGAGCTCGACCTGGCGCTCGCCCGGGTGGGGCTCACGCTGCCGGCCGGGGCGCATCCGCTGCGGTTCGGCTCGTGTGCCGGCGGCGACCGGGACGGCAACCCGAACGTGACCCCGGCGGTCACCCTGGAGGTGCTCACCCTCCAGCACGAGTTCGGTATCCGGCTGCTGATCTCCGCCGTCGAACAGCTCATCAAGGAGCTGACCGCGTCGACCCGGGTGGTGGGGGTCAACGACGAGCTGCTCTCCTCGCTGGCCGCGGACCGCCAGGCGCTGCCCGAGGTGCACGACCGCTACATCCGGCTCAACGCCGAGGAGCCGTACCGGCTCAAGTGCAGTTACATCCTGGCGAGGCTCGCAGGCACGCGGGAACGGCTGGCCGTCGGCGCGCCACACGTGCCCGGGCGAGACTACCGCAGCCTCGCCGAGGTGCTCGACGACCTGGCGGTGATGCGCGCCTCGCTCGCCGCGGGCGACGGCTCTCTGGTCGCGGACGGCCCGCTGCTGCGCGTGATCCGCACCGCCCGCGCGATGGGGCTGTCGCTGGCCACCCTCGACATCCGCGAGCACGCCGACAAGCATCATGCTGCCCTGGCCGCGGTGTACGACCAGGTCGGGGAGCTCGATGTCGGCTACGCCAGGCTAGGCCGGACCGAGCGGCGCACCCTGCTGTCCGCGGAGCTCGCCCGGCGTCGGCCACTGCTCGGTTCCGTGCCGCCGCCGCTTCCCCCGGCGGTGCTGGGCACGCTGGAGCTGATGCGCACCGTGCGGGAGGCGCTGGACCGCTTCGGCGAGGACGTCATCGAGAGCTACATCGTCTCGATGACCCGCGACGTCGACGACATTCTCGCCGTGGTGGTGCTCGCTCGGGAGGCAGGCCTGGTCGGCCTCGGCTTCGCCGACCGCCCCGCCTGGGCCCGCATTGGCTTCGTCCCGCTGTTCGAGACGGTGGCCGAGTTGCGGGCGGCCGGCGAGCTGCTCGACGGCATGCTGTCCGATCCGTCCTACCGCTCGCTGGTGCGCGCCCGCGCCGACGTGCAGGAGGTGATGCTCGGCTACTCGGACTCCTCCAAGGATGCGGGAATCACCGCGTCCCAGTGGGAGATTCACAAGGCGCAGCGGGAACTGCGCGACGTCGCCCGCCGTCACGGCGTCGTGCTGCGGCTGTTCCACGGCCGTGGCGGCTCGGTCGGCCGCGGTGGCGGCCCGAGCGGCGAGGCGATCATGGCACAGCCGTTCGGCACGCTGGACGGCCCGATCAAGGTCACCGAGCAGGGTGAGGTGATCTCAGACAAGTACACGCTGCCCCAGCTCGCCCGGCACAACCTGGAGATCGCCCTGTCGGCCGTGGTCGAGGCGTCGATCCTGCACCGGTCCGCGCGGCTGAGCCCGGCCGTCCTCGCCGGGTGGAATCAGACCATGCAGGCGGTCGCGGACTCCGCCCGAACCTGCTACCAGGCATTCGTCGGCGATCCCGCGCTCGTGCCGTTCTTCCTCGCCGCCACCCCGGTGGAGGAGCTCGGCAACCTCAACATCGGCTCGCGGCCGTCACGGCGGCCCGGCGGCTCCGGGGGGCTCGCCGACCTGCGGGCGATCCCCTGGGTGTTCGGCTGGACGCAGTCGCGGATCATCCTGCCCGGCTGGTTCGGCGTGGGCACCGGCCTGGCCGCGGCCCGTGCCGCCGGGGCCGGCGACACCCTCGCCGAGATGTACCGGTCCTGGCACTTCTTCCGGACCTTCCTCAGCAACGTGCAGATGACCCTGGCCAAGTCGGACCTCACGATCGCCCAGCGCTACGTCTCGACGCTCGTCGGCGACGACGGCGGCTCGATCTTCGAGGCGATCCGCGCCGAGCATGCCCGCACGGTCGCCGAGGTCCTCGTGGTCACCGGCCAGGCGGAACTGCTGGAGAACGCCCCGACGCTGCGCCACACCCTCGAGGTCCGCGACGCCTACCTCGCCCCGTTGCACGCCCTGCAGCTCTCCCTGCTCACGCACGCCCGCGCCGCCGGGGAGGACGCCGATCCCCACCTGCGCCGGGCGCTGTTGCTGACGATCAACAGCATCGCCGCCGGCCTCCGCAACACCGGCTGACCGCGCGGCTGCTGGGCCAGCAGTCCCGAGAAGCAAAGGCCACACGACCGGCGGGTCGCGGTAGGGACCGCCCTTGCGGGCGGCCCCCCGCACAGATCCCAGCGGGCGGGACTACCGCACTGGGCTCCTGCCTCGGTGGTGGTGGTCGCGGAGTGTGACGGTGGCGGTGGGGTGTTCGGGGTGGATGCGTGGGAGAGCGCCTATGTGGTCGCTCTGGTGGGTTCGGCGTCCGGTTTGTCCCTACAGAAGGACCCAGGTAGCACCGTTCCCACGCACACCCCCGCTCCCGACTCCCTCACCGACCACGGAACGTAATCGTCGACCCGACCCCGACCCCGACCGGGACCGGGACCGGGACCGGGATAGAACCGTGCGGACGTGGCAGCAGCGACGGTGACGACCGCGACGCGGTTCCACGGAACACCTTGATCACCGGTCGGAGACGGGGCGGAGGCGGGAGCGGGTCGGGGGCGAGTCGGAGGCGGGGTTGTGCGCCGGCCGGGAACCGTCCGCGGGCCAGTCCGGCACCGTTCTGATCTGCCCGAGAGGTACTTCGCCGTCACCGGACCGGCCGTGGAGCCATCATCATGATCCATCGACCGGCATCGCACATTAAAGATCAGTAGCCGAGTCTGTCAGATCTATTCAGCCGCAGGAAGGACGGATACCAGGACCGGAGCTCTCCGGATCCGCTACTCATGCCGTCGGATCCGCACTCTCTCCAGCCAGGTAGGCGGTGATGCGTTCGAGCGTGGCGAGATCCGCGGGATCGAGTGCGACGAGCGCCGCGGGTGGCCGGTTGAGCATGTCGTCGGCGAGTCGGGCCGCCGTCCGGCCGGAGGCGGTCAGCTCGACGAGCTTCGAGCGCCGGTCGTCCGGGTGCACGGTGCGTTCGGCCAGGCCGCGCCGCTCCAGCTCGTGAACGGTCAGGGTGGTGTAGGGGCGGTCGATCGACAGGGCGGCGGCGAGCTCGCCCAACGTCAGCGGCCCGGCCTGCAGCGCCAGGAGCGCCTTGACCCGGATGAAGCTGAGGTCGAGCGCCTCGCAGACCTCCCGGCGGCGCTCGTTGCGATCGACCACGACCGCCCGGATCCGCCGCCACACCCGAGCCGCCCGTGCCAACCTCTCCGCCCGGCCGGACAGCAGCGCCGGCTCGGACAGCACAGCCGGCTCGGACAGCATGGCGGTCTCGGGTTGCCCGACGGGGACGCCGATGGGCGCGGGCTCCGACCCCGGCGGGTCGGCCATCACCCCGGCGGTCAGCACGGGATCGCGCCGGTCAGCGCGTGGGAGCAAACTCATCGTGACCATCCTGCCCGGAGGGGCCGTGGGGCCGAGACCGGGCCGCGGCGTCGGCGCGCCCCGCCCCGGACCGCCGCCGAAAAGCGCCTCGCCGCCCGGCACGGTGTTCATCGCCGGCGGCAGCCCCCGCCGTCGCGGGCCGCACCGGTCGCCGGTGCCGCCCGCCCTCGGTGGCCCCGGCGCTCACGCCGGCTGCGGCCGGCCGGCCGCCCTCGGCCCGCCGCGTCGAGGCAGCGTCCCGGGCGGCCGGCGTCCGACGGGTATCGGCATCGGCGGCATCGGCGGTATCGGCATCGGCGGTATCGGCATCGGCGGCGAGCCAGGCGGCGGTGCGCTGCGCGGTGCCGCGCGCCCAGGTGCCGGTGCTCGCGGCTCCGAGCAACAGCACGCCCGCTCCGCACAGCACGATGGTCCACCAGGCGACGGCGCTGGTCGGGTCGACGACCCCGGCGCGGCCGGCGACGTGTGCCGCAGCGAGCGACCCGATGACCGCGACGCCGAGGGACTGCCCGATCTGGCGGCTCGTCGAGGCGATGCCGGCAGCCACCCCGGCCTGGGACTGCGGCATACCGGTCACAGCCGTGTTGGTGATCGGCGCGTTGACCATACCGAATCCTAGCCCGACGAGCACATACGCCGACACGAGCCAGGGTATCGAGGTGTTCACGCCCAGCCCGGTCAGCATCACGCTCCCGGCCGTCATCGTCACACCTGCGATGAGCAGGGGTGTGCGGGCCCCGCGGCTGGCCACGAGCCGCCCGGCGATCGGCGCTGACACGACCGTCATCCCGGCCATCGGCAGGGTGGTGATCCCGGCGAGCAGCGGCGAGTAGCCCCGGACCTCCTGCAGGTACATCGTGTTGAGAAACAGGAAGCCGGCCAGCGCGGCGAAGGCGAACACGGCGATGCCGGTCGCCCCGGCGAACGGCGCCGCCCGAAAGAAGCGGACGTCCAGCAACGGCTGGGCGCGGCGGCCCTCGTAGCGCACGAGCACGGCCGCCGACACCGCCGACACCGCGAACAGCGCCAGCGTCCGGGTGGCAAGCCAGCCCGCCGACGGGGCCTCGATGATCCCGTAGGTGAGCGAGGCCAGGACGACGATCACCAGGGCCTGCCCCACCGGGTCGAGACGGCGGGCCCGGGCCGCGCGCGACTCCGGGACGAACAGGCCCGCGAGCACCAGCGCCGCGACGCCGACGGGGACGTTGACCCAGAAGATTGCCCGCCAGCTCACCGACTCGACGAGCGTCCCGCCGAGCACCGGTCCCAACGCCATGCTGACGCCGATCACCGCGCCCCACGCCCCGATCGCCCGGGCGCGTTCCCGCGGGTCGGTGAAGGTGTTGCTGATGATGGACATGGCGACCGGGTTGAGCATCGACCCGCCGACCGCCTGCACCATCCGAAAGACGATCAGCCAGGTCAGACTCGGCGCGAGGCTGCACAGCAGGGATCCGGCGGTGAACAGGACCAGCCCGGTCTGGAAGACCCGGCGGCGGCCGAGCCGGTCGCCGGTCGACCCGCCGAGCATGAGCAGGCTGGCCAGAACCAGCGTGTAGGCGTCGATCGTCCATTGCAGGCCGGCAGCGGAGGCGTGCAGGTCACGGCGCAACGACGGCAGCGCGACGTTCACGACCGTGTTGTCGAGCCCGACGATGAACAGGCTCATGCAGCAGATCGCCAGGACGAGTAGGCGCCGCCCGGGTCAGGTCGGACATAGGCAGCTCCCCAGCGAGCAGCGTGGCCGGCACCGACGGCGCACTGTGCGGCACCCGGACCCGACCGCACCCCGGATAGTTGTATATCAATAATCTTTACCATACTGCAACCATCTGTCGCGAACCGCGCCACCGACGTCTACTCCGTCACGCGCTTCCACCACCTGGCGCCAGGCCACGAGGGCGCGGCGGGGCCGCAGCACCGGGTCATACCGGATCAAGATTCGGACACAACAGTAGGTCGGATATAATAGTAGGACTGCCTTCGATCCGGAACATACCTACCGCACGCCGCCAACCAGTCATCACCTCCTAGTATTACGCGGTGTCGGCGCCGGACCCCCACAGCGATAGTTTCCGTCCGTGCTCGGCGACGAATTCCACGTGCAGGACGTCTCCGACTGGAATGTCTCGGCCGACGAGCTGAGCGGCCACGAGGAGAAGACCTGACTGTGTCATCCCGGGACCGGCGAGCACTGGCTCTACAAGCCAGTCACGATGAAAGACGGTCATACAC
>NZ_CADCWT010000036.1 GCF_902806485.1 Candidatus Frankia alpina
GACCGGGGCCTCATCCGCCCGAGCAACCAAGATGCGGTGCACGCCGGTTCGACCGTTCTCGCCGTCGCCGACGGCTTCGGTGCCGCGGCCGGTGCCGCCGCCGTCGACGCCGTGGCGCGGCTGGAGGCCGCCCCCATCCCACCCGGGGAGCTGCTCGGCTTCCTCACCGACGCGGTCACGCGGGCGAACCGGGCCGTCCGAGGTCTCGCCGACCCCGATTCCGCCGCAACCCCCGAGCCGGTGGGGACGACGCTGACGGCCATGTTGTGGACCGGATCGGCACTGGCGCTCGTCCATATCGACGACTCCCGGGCCTACCTCCTGCGCGGCGGCGAGCTACGGCAGATCACCCACGACCAACACATTCGTCCGGTCGATGGTCGAGGACGGACGCCTTCGCCCGGAGGAGGCGGCGACCCACCCACAGCGACTGCTCCTGCTGCGCGCGCTGGACGGCAGCCCCGCGACCTTCCCCGACATCGGGCTGCACGAAGTGCGCCGCGGCGACCGCTACCTGTTGTGCTCCGACGGGTTGTCCGAGGCGGTGCCGGCGGCAGAGCTGCGCCGGGTGCTGGCCTCGGCTGCCGAGCCGGAGCAGGCGGTACGCGACCTCGTCGCCCTCGCCAACGACGCCGGCGGCGCGGACAACGTCAGCTGCGTCGTGGCCGACGTCATCCCGGCCGGGGACTGACGGCGAGTGGGGCCGATTGCGGTGCGTTCTGCACGGTCCACCTCCCGAAACCGTGCACACCGCACCGCAACCGGCGGAGGTTCGTGGTCCGGCTGGCGGTATCAGCTGGCAGCGTGGGCAGGTGGGCAGGCTGTGGCTATGTGGGTGTTTCCGGCGCCGGCGGGGCGGGCGGGGCGAGCAGGGCGGCGAGTTCATCCTCAGTGACCAGGGGCGGGCGGACGACGGCGCCGGTGCGGACGTAGAGGAAGGCGGCGTCGACGGCGCTCAGGTCGACGCCGCGCAGCCGGGCCCAGGCCAATCGGTAGACGGCGAGCTGGAGCTCGTCGGCGGGCGTCTGGCCGGTCTTCCAGTCGATCACCTCCCAGCGGCCGCGGCCGAGGTCGTAGACGGCGTCGATGCGGCCGCGCACGATCCGACCGGCGAGGGGGAGCTCGAAGGGCTCCTCGATCGCGACGGGCCGCCGTGAGCCGTACGGGGTCCGCAGGAACGCCTCCTGCAGCGAGCGCAGGTCGTCGTCGGTGAGTTCGGCGTCCTGGGCGCCGGGCAGGTCATCGGCGTCGATCAGCGCCCGGTGGTCGAACAGTTCTTCCACCCAGGCGTGGAAGCGGCTGCCGCGACGGGCCGCCGCGACGGGCTGGCGCGGCAGCGGGCGGACGAGCTCCCGGGCGAACGCCGCCGGATCGGCCTGAAGCCGGACGATCTCGGATGCGGTGAGGTTCGCCGGCATCGGCACGTCGAGCTGCGGGACGCGGGCGGCCCGCTCCTCGGCGAGCAGCAGCTCCGCCTCCCGGTCCAACTCGGCGAGCAGCGTCCGCTCGGACGCGGTCAGCCCGGTCAGCCCGGTCAACCCGGCCGGATCGGCCGGGGCCGTGGGTCCCGCCGGAACGCCGCCGCCGCCGACGCCGCCGAGCGGGGGCGGGGTGAGCACTGCCTCGAGCCGGGCGAGGACGTCGCGGGCCGCCTCGACGCGACGGGCGAAGGGCTCCGGTTCGTAGGGAATCGGCCAGGCGAACTGACGCGGGATGGCCAGGGCCGGGTTCGACTTCTCTTCGGGCCGCGGGGCCCAGACGTCGACCCGCCCACCACCGCCGCCGCGGGCGTGCTCGGCGAGCTCCGCCAGGAAGACCGACGCGCCGCGCGGGCGCTTCTGCGTCGGCCCCCACCAGTGGCCGCTGGCGAACAGCAGCGACTTCGCCCGGGTCACCGCGACGTAGGCGAGCCGGCGCTCCTCCCGCTCGGCGTAGGCACGGACCTCGGCCGCGAAGGCGTCGAGGTCCGACTTCTGGTCGGAGACCTCGAAGGCGGGCAGGTCCGCGGCATCGCCCCGCAGCGGCACGGGCAGCACACCGGGCGAGGTCGTCCACTGGTCCCGGACGGTGACATCGGGGAAGACCCGCTCGCTGAGGTTCGGCACGGCGACGACCTCCCATTCCAGGCCCTTGGAACGGTGCATCGTCATCAGGGCGATCGCATCCGCCCCGGACGGGCCGGTGACATCGAGGCCGCGCTCGTGTTCCCGGGCGGCCCGCAGGAAGCCGAGGAAGGCGTGCAGCGAGGTCGGCCCGTCCGGGTCCGTGAAGTCGGCGGCGACGTCGAGGAAGGCCGCGACGTTCTCCTGGCGCCGCGCGCGCACGGCCGCCTCGGTTGCGGTGAGCTCCACGTCCAGCCCGATCGTGGCGACGACACGGTGCAGCAGGTCGAGCAGGCCCTCGCCGACATGGCCGCGCAGCTCGGCGATCTCCGCGGCCAGCCGGCGCACCCGCGTGCGGCCCTCGGCGGACATCTCCGGGCCGGGGTCGTCGAGGACATCGGAGAGGGCGACCACGTCCGCGGGGTCGACGTCGGCGACCGCCGCGGCCAGCGGATCGGCACGCCCCGGCGGATCGGGCTCGACGTCGGTGATCGGCGCGGGGATGCGGACGACCTCACGGGCGTGGCGGCCGAGCGCGGCGAGGTCGCGGGCGCCGAGGCGAACCCGCGGGCCGGTGAGCAGGCGGACGAGCGCGGCGTTCGCCGTGGGCGCGTCGAGTACCTCCAGCACCGCGACGATCTCGGCGACCTCCGGCACGGTGAGCAGCCCGGTCAGCCCGACGACCTCGACGGGCAGCCCGACGGACTGCAACGCGGTCAGCAGCGGTGGGATGTCCCCACGGGCCCGGACGAGGACGGCGATGTCGCCGGGCCCGGTGCCGGCGTCGACGACTCCGCGCAGCCGGGCGGCGATCCAGGCCACCTCGTCGGCCCAGCTGGTGTGCAGGGCGACGACCGTCTCGCCGCGGTCGGCGACATCGGCCCGCGGGCGCAGCTCGACGACCCGGTGGCGCGCCCGCAGCTGGGCCGCTATGGCGTTGGCGAGGTCGAGCAGCCGGCCGCCGCTGCGCTGGTTCACCGACAGCTCGTAGACGGCGGCCGGCTCGCCGTCCGCGAGCGGGAAATGGGTCGGGAAGTGGTCGAGGTTCGCCACCGACGCCCCACGCCAGCCGTAGATCGCCTGGCAGGGGTCGCCGACGGCGGTGACCGGATGGCCGCCGCCGAACAGGCCGGTGAGCATGCGGCGCTGGGCCACCGAGGTGTCCTGGTACTCGTCGAGCAGGACGACGGCGGCCCGAGCCCGCTCGGCGCGGCCGACCTCCGGCAACGCCTCGGCGAGGCGGGCCGCGTAGGTGACCTGGTCGCCGAAGTCCAGCACGTCCCGTTCGCGGCGGGCGGCCCGGTACTCGGCCACGAGCCCGGCGAGCTCACTGCGCCCCCGCGCGGCGGCCGCGAACCGGCGCAGCCGCTCCTGGACACCCTTGGTGCCCCGCCGGGCGCTCGCGGCGGCCAGGGCGGCCAGCACCTCCTCGAGGAAGCCGGTGTCGAACGCGACGAGCTTCGTCGGATCGATCAGGTGCTCGCTCATCTCCGCGTCGAGCGCGACCAGCTCGCCGACGACGGCTCCCAGCGACCGGGTCAGCGCCTGCACCGTCCCGCCGTAGGCGCGGGCGACCCGCGCGGCGAGCTGGTAGCGCGCCGCCCCGGACAGCAGCGCGATGTCGGGTTCCAGGCCGAGGCGCAGCGCGTTGTCGACCACGAGCCGCCCGGCGAAGGCGTGGTAGGTGGCGACGGTGGGCTCGCCGTCCACCTCGGCGTCGGCGGCCGTCCCCGGTCCTGACCAGCCGCCGGTGTCGGCGGCGCCCGCCTTGCGCAGCGCGAGACGCACCCGGCCGGCCAGCTCCGCGGCCGCCTTCGTGGTGAAGGTCAGCCCCAGCACCTGCTCGGCGCGCACCTGGCGGGTCGCGACGAGCCAGACCACCCGGGCCGCCATCACCGAGGTCTTCCCCGAGCCGGCGCCGGCGACGATCACCCCCGGCTCCAGCGGGGCGGTCGCCGCGGCGATCTGCTCGTCGGTGTAGGGGACTTCCAGCAGGTCACGCAGGTCCGCCGGGTCGAGCCGCGGACCGGCGGCACCGCCGCCGGAATCGCCGTCGGGATCACCGCCGAAACCGGGCAGGAACGGCTGGCGCGACATCGCCCCGCCGGTCCCCACGTCCACCCGCCCCTCCACTGAGGAACCGGAACCGTCCGCGCTCAATCGATCACCTGCCGTCCTTCGGGGCGGGCCGGGCAGCTCGTCTGGAACGTGCACATCGTGCAGTGCTCGCCCAGGGTCGGCCGGAACGCCTCCGCATCGATGGTGCGCACCGCCTCGCCGAGAACCTCGTCCATCCAGGTGGGACCCTCGGCGGGCAGCGCCTCCTGCGCCTGGACTTCGGGCGGGCCGGGCGCCTCCCCGGGCAGGCGGGGCCCGGCGCCGGCGCCCCCGGCGTCGCGGCGAAGCTGGACGAGCTCGGCGTCGCCGGGCACCACGGGATCCGCCGCAGCGGGGCCGGCGGCGGGGGAGCCGGCGGCGGCGATCGCCGCGTCGAGGGCGCCGGCACGCACGGCGAGCTGGTAGCTGCCGAGCTGCGGGTGGGTGGCGAGCTCGGCACGACCGGGCGCGCTCCGGCCGGTCTTGAAGTCGATCACGTGCACCCGGCCGGCGTCGTCGAGCTCCAGCCGGTCGATGAACCCGCGCAGCAGCACCTCGCGCCCGGCGACGTGGAGCTGGCAGATGAACCGAATCTCCGAATCGACGACCCGGCGTCCCCGCTCACCGGCGTGCCAGGCCAGGAAGCGGGCCAGCGCCTCCCTGGCGGCGGCCCGCTCCTGATCGCTGCGCCAGCGGGCCTCGTAGTCCAGATGCCGCCAGACGGTGTCGAGCCGGGCGTCGAGGGCGACGAGGTCCGCCGGGGTGCGCCCGGTGGTGACCTCGTCGGCCAGCGCGTGCACCACCTTGCCGAAGCCCTGCGCGGTGGAGGCGACGGTGACCGCGTGCGCCTCGTGCTCCAGGAACCACCGCAGCGAGCAGGTGCCGATGCTCGACAGCGACGAGCCGGACAGCCGCAGCGGCACCCCCGGCGCGATGACCGGCACGTCGGAGTCGGTCACGTCGAGCAGCCCCCACCAGGTCGCCGGGTGGGCGGCCGGGACGAGCGGGCGGTGGGCGTCGTCGCGGGCGGCGGCGAGAGCGGCGAGACGGCGGCGGGCGGCGGCGCGCAGGGCCGGGCTGGACGACGGCTCGGTCGCCAGCCGGCGCAGCGTCGCGACGAGGCCGACGAGGGTCAGCGGCCGGGCCGGGCGCCCGGGGACGTGCTCGACGGCCACGCCGAGCTCGTCGAGCAGCCGGCTGGGCAGGCTGCCGTCGTCGTCCGGGCTGTTGACGGCCGTGACCAGCAGGCGCCGCCGGGCCCGGGTGAGCGCGACGTAGAACAGCCGGCGCTCGTCGGCGAGCAGGTCCTGATGGGTCAGCGGCGGGCGAAGGCCGCCGTGGGTGGGCGCGTCGAGCTGCTCCGCGCCGAGCAGCGAATGCCGCTCCCGCAGATCCGGCCAGATCCCGTCCTGGACACCGCAAACGGCGACGACGTCCCATTCCAGGCCCTTGGCGCGGTGCGCAGTCAGCAGCCGCACGCCGCGGCGCCGCGCGTCCTCCCCCACCAGGGCGATGGCCTCCCCGGCGATCTGCTGGCGGCCGAGCTCGTCGACCAGCGAGGCGGCGCCCGTGCCCGGCCCACGCCGCTGGGCCAGCCGGGCGACGGCGTCGAACAGCGCCACCACCGCGTCCAGGTCGCGGTCGGCCGCGCGCCCCGCCGCCCCGCCGGCCGCCGAGGCCGCCAGCAGTTCCCGCTGCCAGTCGCCGGCGGACCACAGCGCCCACAGCGCCTGCTCGGGCGAGCCGGCCGGGTCCCGCAGCGCGCGGCGGGTGGCGCCGAGCAGGTCGCCGACGCGGCGGACGGGCCGGGCGACCTCCTCGGCGATGCGCAGCAGCCAGTGGTCCGGATCGGCGACGGCCTGGCGGACCAGCTCGGCCGACGCGGCGGGCTGCCCGACACCGGCATCACGCTCGAAGGCACGCAGCGCGCGGCCCAGCTCTCGCAGGCCCGCCGGGTCCGCCCCGCCGAGCGGGGAGGTCAGCAGGGTGCGGGCGGCGTCGGCGGTGAGCGCCCCGGCGGGGTCGTCCGCGCAGCGCAGCGCCAGCAACAGCAACGCCGCGGCCGGCTCCTGCGCGACGGGCAGGTCGTCGCCGTCGACGCTGACCGGCACGCCCGCGGCGCTCAGCACCCGGCGCAGCCGGGCGAGCCGGTCCACGGTGCGGACGAGGACCGCCATCGCGGGCCAGGGGGTGCCGTTCTCCAGGTGCTCGCGACGCAGCAGGTCGGCGACCGCCTCCGCCTCCGCGCCGGCGCTCGCGTAGGTGCGGGCCTGCACCAGACCCACCCCAAGATCGGTGCGACCGATCAGGTCGCGGTGCGCCCGGATCTCGCCGACCGGGAGCCCGGCGGCCGGGATCCGCCGGGCCACCTGCCGGCTCGCCAGCAGGGGGGCGGGTGCCATCCGCCGGCCGGTGCGCAGCGCGACGATCGGCGCGCCGGCTCCGTCCCCCAACCGCCGCCCCTTCGCTACGGGAAAGCGCTGCGGGAAATCGAGCAGGCCGGCGACCTCCGCCCCGCGGAAGGCGTAGATGGACTGGTCGGGATCGCCGAACACGACCAGGTCACGCCCGCCGCCCGCGACCGCGCGCAGCAGCCGTTCCTGGGCCGGATCGGTGTCCTGGTACTCGTCGACGAAGACGTGCCGGTAGCTGGCGCGCAACGCCTCGCCCGCCTCGGCACCCTCGGCGACGACGACGGCCCGGTGCACCAGGTCGGCATAGTCGAGCGCGCCCTCGAAACCGAACACGTCGAGGTACATCTCGTAGAACTCGGCGAGGGCGGCCCAGTCCGGCCGGTCGGTGCGCCGGGCGAGCTTGGCCAGGCCCACGGGTTCCAGGCCGACCTCGCGAGCCCGCGCCAGCAGCGCCCGCACCTCCTCGGTGAAGCCGCGGGTGCCCAGGGCGCGGGCGAGCTGCGGCGGCCAGACGGGGCGGCCGTCCTCGCGCGAACCCTCGATGAGCTCACGCAGCCGGCTGTCCCGCTCCGGGCCCGACAGCAGCCGGAACCCGCCGTGGGGCGCAGGCCGATCATGCGCCCGCAGCAGCGCCAGACACCACGCGTGGAAGGTCCACACCCCCGGGCCGCCCCCGGCGCCGGTGCCGGTCGGACCGAGCCGGGCGGTGATCCGCTCCCGCAGCTCGCCCGCGGCCCGGCGGCTGAAGGTGAGGACCAGGATCGACCGCGGGTCCGCCCCCGCCTCGATCCGGGCGGCGACCGCCTCGACCAGGGTGGCCGTCTTGCCCGTGCCGGGGCCGGCGAGCACCAGCAGCGGGCCGCCCGGGTGCTCGATGACCCGGCGCTGCGCCGGGTCGGCGACGAACTGGCGCGGCGGCGCGACCGGCGTGGGGACCAGCCGGTGGCCGGCGGGCGCGGCGGGGACAGATGCGGCAACCACCCCGACAGCACACCACGCGGGTCCGACAGCCTCGCGCCGGCTCCCGACCAGGCCTCGCCACGCGAGGGTGAGCCGGGGGTGAGGTCGCGTGCACGCGCAGGCCGGAACGTGGCACTCTCATCGGCCATGACCGAATGCAGCGGCAAGGTCGCGCTGGTGACCGGGGCGGGATCCGGCATCGGCGCCGCCTGCGCCCGCCGGCTGGCGAGCGCAGGCGCCCAGGTTGTCCTCACCGATCGCCACCCGGACGGGGTGAAGGAGGTGGCGGCGCAGATCGAACGGGACGGCGGGGCGGCGATCGCGCTGGAGGCCGACGTCACGGATCCCGACGCGATCGAACGGGCGGTGCAGGCCGCCGTCGGCACCTTCGGGCGGCTCGATCTGGCGGTGAACAACGCCGGCATCACCGCCGGGCGCGAGCCGGTCGGGACCACCCCCGCCGAGGACTGGCAGCGGGTGCTCGACGTGAACCTGTCCGGGGTCTTCTACAGCATGCGCGCCGAAATCGCGGCGATGCTGCACGGCGACGGCGGCTCGATCATCAACATGGCCTCGGTGTTCGGCACGGTCGGCTTCGCCGGATCCGCGCCGTACGTCGCCGCCAAGCACGGCGTGATCGGGTTGACCAAGACCGCGGCGCTGGAATACGCGACGCGGCGGATCCGGGTGAACGCGGTCGCACCCGGTTTCGTCGACACGCCGTTGCTGCACGTCGACGGACGCCGCCAGCGCGGCGCGGCGCTGATGGCGCCGATCAACCGGCTCGGCACCGCCGAGGAGGTCGCCGAGGTGGTCGTGTTCCTGCTGTCCGACCGGGCGTCGCTGGTGACCGGCAGCGTCTATCTCGCCGACGGCGGCCTGTCCGCCCGCTGATCAGCAGCCGGGCGGCCTGCCGTCCCAGCGGGCGGCGGCGAGGTCGACCCGCTCGCCGTTCGCCGACAGTGGGGTGCGGTCGGCGGCGAGCCGGCGCAGCGCCTCGACCGGCGCGGCCGGGTTCGGCTCGCCGGTCGCCCGGATGACCCGGTGCCACGGCAGGTCGTCGTCCGCGTAGCGGGAGAGCGCCGTGCCGACGGTCCGGCCGGTGCCGGCGCCGACGTACTCGGCGACGTCGCCGTAGGTCATCACCTTGCCCGCCGGGATCCGGGCGACCGCGTCGAGCACCTCGACCGCGTGCGGGCTCGGCTCGACGCCGCCGAGGCGGAGCCGGGTGCCGAGCCCGGCGGACAGGCTCGCCGGCGGCGCGTCGCGCCGGGCACGGGGACGGCTCACCGCGACCGGCGATGCTCGGGCCACGACGACCCCGGCCGGCCGGCCCACGCCGGGGACGGACCAGCCCACGGCTCAGTAGACCGGCAGGGACTTGTCGACCTGGGTGGCCCAAGCCGTCACGCCGCCCTGGACATGCACGGCCGAGGAGAAGCCGGCGCCCTTGAGCGTCGCGAGCGCCTCGGCGGAGCGCACCCCGGACTTGCAGTACACAACCACCCGCCGGTCCTGGGGGAGCTCGGAGAGATGGGCCGGCAGGTCACCCTTCGGGATCAGCCGGGCGCCGGGGATCCGGACGATCTCCCACTCCGCGGGCTCGCGGACGTCGACCAGCTCAATCGGCTCGCCGCCGTCCAGCCAGCCCTTGAGCTCGCTCGCGGTGATCGTCGAACCGGCGGCCGCGAGCTGCGACTCCTCGGAGACGACGCCGCAGAACGCCTCGTAGTCGATCAGCTCGGTGATCGACGGGTTCTTCCCGCACAGCGGGCACTCCGGGTCCTTGCGGACCTTGATCGACCGGTAGATCATCTCGAGGGCGTCGTAGACCATCAGCCGGCCGACCAGCGGGTCGCCGATCCCGGTCAGCAGCTTGATCGCTTCGGTGGTCTGGATGGAGGCGATCGACGCGCACAGCACGCCCAGCACGCCGCCCTCGGCGCAGGACGGGACCATCCCGGGGGGCGGGGGCTCCGGGTATAGGCAGCGGTAGCACGGCCCGTGGTCGGCCCAGAAGACGCTGGCCTGCCCGTCGAACCGGTAGATCGAACCCCAGACGTACGGCTTGCCGAGCAGGACGGCCGCGTCGTTGACGAGATACCGGGTGGCGAAGTTGTCGGTTCCGTCGACGATGAGGTCGTACTGGCTGAAGATCTCCATCACGTTGGAGGTGTCCAAGCGGGTCTCGTGCAGGATCACGTTGACGTACGGGTTGATGTTGCGGACCGAATCCCGCGCCGACTCGGCCTTCGACCGACCGATATCGGACTGACCGTGGATGATCTGGCGCTGCAGGTTCGACTCGTCGACGGTGTCGAACTCGACGATGCCGAGCGTTCCGACGCCCGCGGCCGCCAGGTACATCAGGGTCGGCGAGCCGAGCCCGCCGGCACCGACGGCCAGCACCTTGGCGTTCTTCAGCCGCTTCTGGCCGTCCATGGCGACATCCGGGATGATCAGATGCCTGGAGTACCGGCGAACCTCGTCGACGGTCAGGCCCTCGGCGGGGTCGACCAGGGGCGGAAGGGACACGCTTGCTCCTCGCGATCGGTGTCGTTCTTCGACGATGCCACAACGGCGCGCGGCCTCGTCGGGAATGAGCCATCCAGCGCCGGATCCGTGTGCGCCCGCTCCCGCTTCGGCCCTGCGGACCTCGCGCTGAACGACTCCCGTGGGTGCAGCGCATGGCCCCCTCGGCGTGTTCCCCGAACCTCACTGGGTACACCGACAATGACCAAGTGACCACACCCCGTGGGGAGTTGAGTGCGGTGTCCTTCGTCGACAAGGTCAAGGTCAAGAACAAGGTGGGCAAGCTGCGAGGACGGGGCAAGGAGACGGCCGGGAAGGCCACCGACAACCGGGACCTGCGGGCAGACGGGGCGAGCGAGCGTGGCATCGCCGACCTGCGCAACGCCGGCGAGAAGACCAAGGACGCCTTCCGCCACTAGCCCCGCGCAGCCTCGCCACGCCCACCCAGCCCGTTCAGGCGGAACGCCGGGTGGGCGTGACGCTCCTCGTGGGCGCCGCCTTCGACTTCGCCGTGCTCTTGCCGGCCGTGGCCGTGCCGGCCTTGCCCTTTGGTGATGCGGCCTTCGCCGCGCCGGCCTTGGCGGAGCCCGCCTCGGATGCGGCCCCGTCGGCTGCTGCCTTCCCGGCGGGCGACCCATCAGCCCCGGCACCGTCAGCACCGGCACCGGCCGGATGGTCCGCGGGCGGCGGCGATGCTCGCGCGCAGGGCGGCCATCAGGTCCCCGGCCGGCTCCTCCTGCGGGCTGACCGGCGGGCTGGCCATCGCATGACCGGCGACTTTGGCATCGATCACCGATTGCAACGCTGCCCGGTACCCGTCGGTGAACCGGCCGGGATCGAAGTCGGCGGCGAGGGTGCTGATCAGCGAGGCCGCCATCGCCAGCTCCTGCGGACGCACCTCGACGTGCTCGTCGAGGAACGGGAAATCCGGCTCGCGCACCTCATCCGGCCAGATCATCGTCTCGAGGACGAAGACGCCGTCGCGCACCCGGAGCGTCGCGAGCTGCTCGCGCTGGCGCAGAGCTATCTTCACCAGCGCGACGCGGCCCGATTCGGCCAGTGCGTCGCGCAACAAAACGTACGGCTTCGCGCCGGTGCGGTCCGGCTCGACGTAATAGCTCTTGGCGAAGTAGATCGGGTCGACCTGCTCCAGCGGGACGAACTCGAGCACATCGATCGCCCGGGAGGTGGACAACGGAAGGTTCGCGAAGTCCTCGTCCGTGAGCACGACGGTCTGGCCGTCCGGCAATTCGAAACCCTTGGCGATATCGGCGTAGTTGACCTCGTCCCCGTCGGCCTCCGCCACTCTGCGATACCGCACGCGGGACCCGTCTGAACGCCTGACCTGGTGAAACGCGAGATCCCGCTCCTGCGTCGCAAAGTAGAGCCGGACCGGGATCGACACCAGGCCGAAGGAGATCACGCCCTTCCAGACCGAACGCATGTTCGCCCCTCACTTCGATTACCCACCATCGTGACCCACTGGACGCCCACAGGTAAGCCAGATGAGGGAAACGCCCAAATTTATCGGCAGACGTGCGCCGGGGCACGGTGGATCGCGAGCAGGACGCCGTGCGGACGACGCCGAGCCGCCACCGTCGGCACCGGCCGGAAGGGGCGAAGCCGTGACCTCGGCAAGGTCCTCTATCCGGCCACCGGCTTCACGAAGGCTCAGGCCATCGACTACTACCAGCGGATCAGCTTCGCCCCTCCTGCTCGCCGACCCGTCGGGGACCGGACGAACGGCCCGATCGGGCGAGTCGGACGGTCCCGCGTGAGACGACCCGATCCCGGGCACATCGCGATCCGGACCCGGCCCGGGTCCGGATCCGGGCCGAAACCGGCACCCGCCGCGGCGGGCCGCCACACCGACGAGCTTAGGAGGACGTCCCATGGGAGTTCCCACCGATCTGCCGGCCGCCGCCGATCTCCCCCTGGAGGCACCGGACGCCGACGCGGCCGGGAGGTCCAGGAGGTCCGGCCGCCGACCAGCGCACCGCTGGTGTTCCCTGCGTCGCCGAGCGAGGCCGACGAGTTCGACGTCGTCGAGCAGAGCATCGTCGTCGAGACCGACGAGGACGAATACCGCTGACGAATACCGCTGAAATGCGCGCACCCCCCGGCCGGCCCATCGTGCGACGGTGGGCCGGCCGGGGGCCCGGTGGTCGCGTTCCCATCCCGCCGCGCCGGTGTTCGCAGGTAGGGTGACTACATCGACCAGGAGGTGTGCTGGTGACCGCCGAGCCAGCCTCGCCCGGCACACGCCCGGGGCGGACTCCTCGGCTACCCCGCACCGCCCGCCGCTTCCAGCTCCTCGGAGCCGCCCGCGAGGTCTTCGTCGCACAGGGCTACCACGCTGCCGCGATGGACGAGATCGCCGAGCGGGCGGGCGTCAGTAAGCCGGTCCTTTACCAGCATTTTCCGGGCAAGCTGGAGCTGTACCTCGCGCTACTCGACGAGCACGCCACCAAGCTCGTCACGAGCGTCCAGGAGGCGCTCGCGTCTACCACGGACAACCACGCGCGCATCGCGCGCTCGGTGCGCGCGTACTTCGACTTCGTCAACGACCCGTCCGGGGCCCACCAGCTCGTGCTGGAGTCCGACCTGCGCAGCGTGCCCGCGGTGCGCCAGCGCATCGAGACCGCGTTCGCCCAGTGCGTGCGTTCCATCGCGGCGACCATCGTCGCCGACACCGGGTTGACCCAGGACGAGGCCGACCTGCTCGCCGTCGGGCTGGTGGGACTCGCCGAGACGGCCTCCCGGTGGTGGCTGGTCCGCGGCGGCACCGTGGCGAAGGAGCGAGCCATCGAGTCGATGGTCGAGCTGGCCTGGCGTGGCATCGGCGGGTACCCCCGCCACGACGACCCGCACGACTCGCACGACCCGCACGATCCGCACCGCGACCTGTACGGCCCTCGGCCCGAACACGAGGAGCCCCGTCCCGAGCAATGAGCGCCGGGTGTGCCGGGAGCGAACACGCCGTTCCTGCCCCGGTGGAGAAGTCCCGGAAGCCATAGTGTGGGCGGTGATCCAACATCGGCGGCGCTCGTCCGCCGGGTGTAGGTCCGACAAAGGCGGAGGTCATCGGGTGGAGGTCAAGATCGGCGTGCGGCAGGTCAGCCGGGAACTGGTGCTTGAGAGCGACCAGTCCGCGGAGACCGTCGCCGCGCTGGTGGGTGAGGCGGTCAAGGCCGACAACGGCGTGCTGACCCTCACCGACGAGAAGGGTCGGCAGGTGGTGGTTCCCGTCGCCGCCCTGGCCTATGTGGAGATCGCCGCCGGCGGGCCGCGCCGCGTGGGATTCGGCGCCTGATCGAGGGCTGCTCGCAAGCTCGGCGTGCCGTGCGGCCAGTCCGCCCGGCACGCCCGGCGCCCCCAGCTCCGGTGGCGGCCCCAGCTCCGGTGGCGCCCCCAGCGGGCGTGGTCAGGCGGACAGGCCCAGCGCCGCCATCCGGCGGCCGTGCGCGGCCATGAGGCGGTTGAAGATCGCCGCCAGCGCGTCCAGATCGCCGACCCCGACCAGCAGGCCGGTCAGCGCGTCCCGGTCCACCCCCACCCGCTGGGCCTGGGTGAGCGCCTCGCCGACCAGCCGGCGGGCCCACAGTGCGAGGCGGCCGGCGACCGTCGGGTTGGCCTCGATCGCCGCCCGCACCCGGTCGACCGCGAACGCGGCGTGGCCGGTGTCGTCAAGAACATTCAGGACGAGTTCGCGCGACGGCGATGGCAGGCGCGCGGCGATCTCGCGATAGAAGTCGGCTGCGATGTTGTCGCCGACGTAGGCCTTGACCAGGCTCTCCAGCCAGTCGGCCGGGGCGGTCGAGTTGTGGAACGCGGCCAGCGGGCCGATGAACGGCGCCATCGCGTGCTCCCGGTCGACACCGAGCCGATCC
Source organism: Candidatus Frankia alpina (assembly GCF_902806485.1). GTDB lineage: Bacteria > Actinomycetota > Actinomycetes > Frankiales > Frankiaceae > Frankia > Frankia alpina. The sequence goes on from NZ_CADCWT010000036.1 coordinate 13,996, forward strand.
AGTTCCCCGCAGATGGCCTGAAAGTGGGAGAACTCCGCGGCAGCCATGGTCGCGAGGGCGATCTTGTCGCCGAGAGTCGGGGACATCCGCGCATCGGTGGCCAACCGCTCGAAGGCGGTGAGCTCGCCGTAGGCGAGCAGGCCCAGCAGATCGACGGTCGCCTGGTCCGGCGGGACCGCCAGGTTCGGCCGGGGCGCGCCTGTCGGCGGGGAGGATGTCTGCATCACAGGCGCGATTCTGGCACCCGACGCCGGCGCTGTCGGCAAACCTCGGCCAAGGAGCTCCCACTCAGCGCCACACCAGCTATACTAGAAAGTAGCCAGAGGTCATTATGTCACCTCGACTGTCGCGTAGCAGGCGTCGCCTCGTCACCTGTGCACCCAGAGTAGCCACTTATGGCGCCGGGACGCATGGACTTCGGGTCGCGGGCGCCGCGCGGCTCACCGCGAGCGGGTTCAGCGTAGACACCGCTCAGAGAAGACCAGGAGCGTCCCGCTGTCCGTTACAGCCGCAGCACCCTCAGATAATCTACCCATTTCCCAATCGATGACCGACACGCCCGCAACACCGGTCGCGCCCACCTTCGCCGACCTCGGGGTTCGCCCCGAGACGGTCGAGGCGCTGACCGAAGCGGGCATTGTGCACGCTTTCCCCATCCAGGAGCTGACACTTCCGCTCGCCCTGGCCCGCAACGACATCATCGGCCAGGCCCGCACCGGCACCGGTAAGACCCTCGCCTTCGGCATCCCCGTCGTCCAGACGGTGCTGGCGGCGAAGGAGGGTGCCGACGGTCGGCCGCAGGCCCTCATCGTCGTGCCCACCCGGGAACTGTGCGTCCAGGTGACCTCCGACGTCTCCCGCGCCGGCACGCGCCGCGGCGTTCGGGTGCTGTCCGTCTACGGCGGGCGGGCCTACCAGCCGCAGCTCACGGCGCTGCGCGCCGGTGTCGACATCGTCGTCGGCACGCCGGGTCGGCTGCTCGACCTCGCCCGGCAGCGGGTGCTCGACCTCGCCGGCGTGCGCACCCTGGTGCTCGACGAGGCCGACGAGATGCTCGACCTGGGCTTCCTGCCCGACGTCGAGCGCATCATGGCGCAGCTGCCGGCCGGCCGGCAGACCATGCTGTTCTCCGCCACCATGCCCGGCCCGGTCATCTCGCTGGCCCGGCGGTTCATGCAGCGGCCGGTGCACATCCGCGCCGAACAGCCGGACGAGACCCGTACGGTGCCGACCACGCACCAGCACGTCTTCCGCGCCCACGCGCTGGACAAGATGGAGGTGCTGGCCCGCGTCCTGCAGGCGGGTGGCCGCGGGCTCGCGATGGTGTTCGTCCGCACCCGCCGCACTGCGGACAAGGTCGCCGAGGACCTGGACAAGCGCGGCTTCGCCGCCGCCGCCGTGCACGGCGACCTCGGGCAGGGCCAGCGCGAGCAGGCGCTGCGCGCGTTCCGGGCCGGCAAGGTCGACGTCCTCGTCGCCACCGACGTGGCCGCCCGTGGCATCGACATCAGCGGCGTCACCCACGTCGTGAACTACCAGTGCCCCGAGGACGAGAACGTCTACCTGCACCGGATCGGCCGGACCGGCCGCGCCGGCGAGAGCGGCGTCGCCGTCACCTTCGTCGACTGGGACGACCTGCCCCGGTGGACGCTGGTGAACAAGGCACTCGCGCTGCCGTTCGAAGGCCCCCTCGAGACGTACTCCACCTCCCCGCACCTGTTCGAGGCGCTCGGCATCCCGACGGACGCCAAGGGCACCCTCCCGCGCTCCGCGCGCACCCGCGCCGGGCTCGACGCGGAGGACCTCGAGGACCTCGGCGAGTCCCGTCGCGGCGGGCGCCGTGGGACGCGGTCCGGGCGTGAGCCGGCTGCGGCGGACAACCCGCCGGTGCCGGCCCACGCCCGTAGCCGTCGCCGCACCCGCGGCGGTGGTGCCGCAGCCGCCGCGTCGGGCCTGGCCATCGCCGCCGATGGCAGCGAGCAACCCGACCCGGCCGCCGCGGACCCGGCTGTGGACGCCGTCACCTCCGACAACGCCGTTGCCACCGTCGACACCGCGCACGTCATCTCGGCGCTGTCCCCGGAGGCGGACGGCGAGCCGGTCCGTCGCCGTCGCCGTCGCCGCGGCAACCGCGGACGCGGCTCCGGCACCGCTGCGGAGCTCGCCGAGGCCGCCGGCGACGCGATCAGCTCCATCGCCACGCTCGACGACGAGTCCCCGCGGGCCGAATCCGCCTGAGCGGGGCGGTGCACCACCACTCATCGGCGTCCAACGCCGGCCCGCGTGGCCCCCTGGCCCGGCGTTGGAATGGCGGCCCCCATCCGGGAGCTGTTCAGCTCGCCGGCCGCACGTGCAGTCCCAGCCGCACCCAGCTCACCCGCCGGCAGGTCGGGCAGCGCAGCAACGACGGATGCCGCGGCCGCACCAGCGGCAGGTGGACGCTGGGAGTGAGGGCCCGCAGCGCCGGCCACGTGCCGAGCAGACTCGTCTGCCCGCAGCGGGAACACTCCACGCGCAGGCTCGTGTTCGGCGGGGTCGCCGGCCGCAGCCCGCTGTAAAGCGCACGCTTGCCATGCGCGTCCCGCCCCACCGACGGGCCCGGCGGGATCGACGTCACCACCGGTGGCCGGAAGCCCCGCGGCCGCAGCCGGTCGAACCCGGCGGAGGCGCGCTGCTCGGCCCGCGGCGACCGCGACGGTCCGCTCGCCCCCGCACTCACACGCGGGCCCCGTCCGCCCCGACCGGCACGGGTTCACCCCGAGCCGGTTCGCGTACCACCGCTTCGAGAGTCGCCGCCTCGCGGCCTGCCTCCTCGAGCGGTGCCTCCTCGAGCGGCCCGGTTACAACGGACCCCCCCGTGGTGGTCGCCGCTCCGATACGGGTCGGCTCGACCGCGATGCCGGCGGAACCCGCATGCGCCGCGGCCTCCCCGCGCACCTCGGCAATGACCCGGGCATGCGCCCGGTAGGCCTCGGCGCCCTTGGAACGCCGCGCCGTCGACAGGATCGACCGGCCCGTGCCCGGCGCCTCCGCGAAACGCACGGAACGGGCGATCGGCGGTGCCAGCACGGCGATGTCGTACCGCGCGGAGACGTCGGAGAGCACGGCCCGACAGTGCGCTGTCCGCCCGTCGAACAGGGTCGGCAGGACGCCGCGGACCCCGAGGCCCGGATTCGTCAGCCGCTGCACGTCGTGCACCGTGTCGAGGAGCTGGCCGACGCCGCGGTGCGACAGCGTCTCGCACTGCAGGGGCACGATCACCTCGTCGGCGGCGGTAAGCCCGTTAATGGTGAGCACACCCAGCGACGGCGGGCAGTCGATGAGCACGAAGTCGTAGGTGTCGATCACCTCGGCGAGGGCGAGCCGTAGCGCGTGCTCGCGGCCGGTCCGCGACAGCAGCACCGCCTCACAGCCGGCCAGCTCGATCGTCGCTGGCAGTAGGTCCATGCCGTCGGAGGTCTTCGTGATCACGATACCCGCGGAGAGCCGGCCGAGGAGCACATCGTGCACGGACAGCTCGAGGGTATCGGGATCCAGGCCGAGGGAGAAGGTCAGGCACGCCTGTGGGTCGAGATCCACCAGCAGGACGCGGCGCCCCAGCTCGCTCAGCGCGGCGCCGAGGCTGGACACGGAGGTCGTCTTGGCGACGCCACCCTTCTGGTTCGCTACCGCAAGTACGTGTGCCACAACCCAGAGTGTGTATGCGTAGTCGCATAGTCACAACACTTGACGTCCCAAAATCTCGACGCGCCCCGCCGCCCGCGCGCCAACCGGCACAGACCGGACAGGGGCAGCCGAGCGCCGACCGGGCGAGACGCGGACGTACCGTGGCCCTGCCGCGGTGTGCGGGCCGGCCTCGCCGGGTAGCGCGGAAAGGACATTCACCGGTGAACCACGCGGGGCGCCTCCCCGGCCTGACTGCTGGCCTCCAGACCGATACCAGGTTGATGCAGGCCAAGCCCGCCGGCACCGGCGGCACCGGGTGATCCAGGCGATCGTCTACCTCGCGATCGTCGTGGTGCTGATCGCCGCCAACGCGCTGTTCGTGGCGGCGGAGTTCGCCCTCGTCGCGATCGAGCCGCACCAGGCGGAGCGCGCCGCCCGCGCCGGCGACCGGCGCTCCCAGGCCGTCCTGCGGGCCGTGCGTTCGCTGTCGTTCCAGCTCTCCGGCGCGCAGCTCGGCATCACGGTGACCTCGCTGGCCGTCGGCTACCTCGCCGAGCCGGCGCTGGCCACCCTCATCCACCCGGCGCTGCAGGCCGTCGGCCTGCCGGACGCGCCAAGCTCGGCGCTCGCGCTCATCGGTGCCCTGTTCGTCGCGACCGTGAGCCAGATGGTCTTCGGCGAGCTGGTGCCGAAGAACTGGGCGATCAGCGAGCCGCTGCGGGTGGGCCGGGCCGTCTCCTGGCCCCAGGTCTGGTTCTCCCGGCTGTGCGGTCCGCTCATCCGGCTGCTGAACGGGGTCGCCAACGCGATCCTGCGCGCGCTGGGGGTCGAGCCCCAGGACGAGATGCACGCCGGCCGGTCCCCCGCGGAACTCGACTCGATCGTGCGGTCTTCCGCCCGCCAGGGCACCCTGCCGACCTCGACGGCCGCACTGCTACGGCGGTCGCTGCGCTTCGGCGACCGCCATGCCGCCGACGTGATGACCTCGCGGGTGCAGACCGTCTGGGCCGACGCCGACATGCACGTCGCCGACCTGCTCAGGGTGGCACAGGAATCCGGGCACTCGCGCTTCCCCGTACGGGGACGGCCCGACGACGACCAGCCCGACGGCGACCAGGCCGGGGACGGGGACGGGGTGGTCGGGGTGGTGCACGTCAAGGACGTCTTCCGGATCCCGGCCGCGCGCCGCGCCACGGTGGACGTGCACGAGATCATGGTCCCGCCGCTGCTCGTGCCCGCCACGTTGGGCTGCGACGCGCTGCTCTCCCGGCTGCGCCGACACGGGCTGCAGCTGGCCGCCGTCATCGACGAGTACGGCGGAACCGCCGGCATCGTCACCCTGGAGGACCTCGTCGAGGAGCTGGTCGGCGAGGTGTCGGACGAGCACGATCTGCCGAGCACACCGGGGGTGGTGCCCGACGGGCCGCGCTCCTGGCTGGTGTCCGGGCTGCTACGACCCGACGAGGCGGCCGACGCCACCGGCGTGCGGCTGCCCGACGGGCCGTACGAGACGGTCGCCGGGCTGGTTCTCGCCCGCCTCGGCCATCTCGGCGCGGTCGGGGAGCAGGTGGAGACCGATGGCATCATCCTGACGGTGGTGGCCGTCGATCGGCATCGCATCGATCGGGTGCGGCTGACCGCCCCGCCCCTGCGGACCTCCCAGGCACGACAGTCCCGGGCGGAGAGCGGATCTTGACCCTGCTTGCGCTGGTCGCCGGGCTCGCGCTGATCGCCGGCAATGCGTTCTTCGTCGGCGCCGAGTTCGCCTTCGTCTCCGCGCGCCGCGACCGGCTGGAACCCATGGTCGAGGCCGGCGACAAGCGGGCCCGCTCGGTCATCGGCACGCTGGAGCACCTCTCACCGCTGCTCGCCGCGACCCAACTCGGCATCACCCTGTGCTCACTGGCCCTCGGCGCCGTCGCCGAGCCGGCGGTCGCGCATCTGCTGACGGACCTGCTCCACACGCTCGCCGTCCCCGCGGCGGCGCAGCACGCGATCGCCTTCGCGGTCGCGCTGACCATCGTGTCCGCGCTGCACATCGTGCTCGGCGAGATCGTGCCGAAGAACCTGTCGATCGCCGGACCGGAACGGGCTCTGGTCTGGCTCGGGCCCCCGCTGATCGCCTTCGCCCGGGCGACCTCGCCGTTCGTGCTCCTGCTGAACACCGTCGCCAACCGGGTGCTGCGACTGCTGAGGGTCGAGCCCCGCGACGAGCTCGCCTCCGCTTACACCCCGCAGGAGCTGGCCGCCAGCATCGCCGAGTCCAAGCAGGAGGGGCTGCTCGAACAGGCCGAACACGAGCGGCTCACCAGCGCCCTCGAGCTTTCCGACCGCGACGCGGGCGCAGTGATGATCCCGCTCGCGCAGGCCGTGACGATCGCCTGGACCACCACCGCCCGCGAACTGGAGGACGTTGTCGCCCGCACCGGCTACTCCCGGTTCCCGGTACGGGCACCCGACGCCGCGACCACGCCGAGCTCCGACGCCGGCTCCGGCCGGGGCACCGCCGACAGCATGGAGATCGCGGGGTTCCTGCACGCCAAGGACGTCCTGGGAATCGCCCCCGAGGACCTCGATACCCCGCTGGCCCCACTGCGGCTGCACCGGATGGTGGAGCTGGCCACGGACACGTCCCTGGACCGAGTGCTGCGCCGCATGCAGCGCGCCGGCGGCCATCTGGGCCGGGTCGTCGACGCCGCGGGAACGACCGTCGGCGTCATCGCCATGGAGGACGTGGTCGAGCAGTTCGTCGGCGAGGTGACCGACGCCAGCCACCGCGACTGATCGCGGGCCGGTCACCCCCGACGCAGCCCCGCAGGCGGCGGTCTCAGTCGGAGCCGGGTGCCGCCGACTGCACCACCTCGAACGACCACAGCGTGGCCCCGGTCGCCGCGGGAGCGCCGGCCCCACCGTGACCCCCAGGATACCCAGGACCGCCCGCACCGCCGTGATCAGCACCGCCGGCCGGCGCGCCGGACCCGGCCGGTGCGTTCACCGCGGCCTCGGCGGCCGCGCGGCGATGGCCCTCCTCGAACGCCTGCGAGGACTGCCACTTCTGGAAGTCCTCCTCGCTGCGCCAGCGGGTGTAGACGAGGTAGGTGTCCGTTCCTTCGATCGGGCGCAGCAGCTCGAACCACTCGAACCCGTCGGCCTGCTCGACCATCCCGGCCCGACCGGCGAACCGCTGTTCCAGGGCAGGCCGCGTCTCGGCGGGCACGGTCAGCGCATTGATCTTGACGACGCTCATGTCTTCACCGTAGTGCGAAGGTCCCCCGGCCGCGCCACTAGAGTGCCCCGACGTGACAGGTCTTCCCCACGTCGCCGTCCTCGGCATGGACGCGGCCACCGCCGCCGCGACGATCTCCCTCGTCGACGGGGGGCTCGCGGTCACCGTCTACTCCCCCGGCCACGTGCCGCCGGCCGCCCATGCCCGCCTCACCGCCTACGGCTGCGCCGACCGGGTCGTCGCGGTGTCGACCGACACCCTGCGGCTGGCGGCCGGCTCGGCGGCGGCGCCGCCCTTCGAGGTCCACGGCGCCCGGGCCGACTCCCAGACCTCGGCGGCGTCCGCTGCCCCGGCCGCCGCGGGGGCCGGGGCCGGCGACCTGCTCGGCGTGTTCGACGCGGTGGTGCTGGGCGACGGCACCGACCGGCTGGGGCCCGGCGGGCCGGGCTCGCCCCGCTTCAGCGGCGTGTTCGACCTGGCGGCCGCCTGGGTCTTCCACGTCGGTGGCTCCCCGGAGCTGGCCGGCGCGCAGGGCCGGTGGATCGGTGAGTACCTGCGTGGCCGATACGCCCCGCCCGAACCCGCGGCGATGAGTGCCCGCCCGGCGCTGCTCGGCCGGTCGGTGCGCGGCGGGGTCCGCGCCGAGCTCGCCGAGCTGGACCGCGAGCTGCGCGCCGGGCACGCCCGCGCCGCCAGAACCGGCTATCGGCTGCCCACCCAGCCGGCCCCGGCGGCGTCCACCCCGACGCTGTGACCCCGACGCCGGGTGGATGCCGCCCCGGCCCGAGCGCCGGATCAGCCGCCGGTGGCGGGGCGGGCCAGCCGGGCCAGGCGGTCCGCGGCGGCCTGCAGGGTGGAGAGCTTCTTGGGGAAGCCGAACCTGATGATGTGGCGCCCGTCGGCGGGATCGGCGAAGAACGACGAGCCGGGCACGGTCGCCACCCCGATGTCGGTGACCAGCCGCCGGGCCAGGGCCGCATCGTCCCCGTCCGGGTCGATCGCGCTGGTGTCGCACATCACGTAGTAGGCGCCGTCCGGCTCCCGGAACGTGAACCCGGTGTCGGCCAGCGCGGCGCACAGCAGATCGCGGCGGACGCGGTACTGCTCGGCCAGCCCGTCGTAGTAGGCGGGCGGCAGGCCCATCGCTGCGACGCCGCCGGCCTGCAACGGCGCCGCCGCGCCGACGGTCAGGAAGTCGTGGACCTTGCGGATTGCCGAGGTGTAGGCGGGCGGCGCAATCGTCCAGCCGACCCGCCAGCCCGTGACCGCGTAGGTCTTCGACAGGGCGTTGATGGTGACGGTCCGGTCGGCGAGGCCGGGGATCGTCGCCGGCGGGATGTGGCCGCCGGGTCCGAGGTAGTGGATGTGCTCGTAGATTTCGTCGGTGAACACCAGCGCGTCGTGGCGCTGGCAGAGCTCGGCGACCAGTTCCAGCTCGTCGCGGCGTAGCACCTTGCCGGTCGGGTTGTGCGGGGTGTTCAGGACGATGGCGCGGGTGCGGTCGCTGAAGGCCGCGCGCAGCTCCGCCGGGTCGATCGACCAGTCGGGGGCGTGCAGGCGGACCAGCCGCGGGCGGGCGCCGGACAGGATCGTGTCGGGGCCGTAGTTCTCGTAGAACGGCTCGAACATGATCACTTCGTCGCCCGGGTCGACCAGGGCCAGCATGGTGGCGATCATCGCCTCGGTCGAGCCGCAGGTCACGCAGATCTCGGTGTCCGGGTCGACCGACCAGCCCGGGTAGGTCCGCCCCACCTTCGCGGCGACCGCGGCGCGGAACTCCGTCGCCCCCCAGGTGATCGCGTACTGGTTCACGTCCGCGTCGATGGCGGCCTTGGCCGCCTCCTTCAGCTCGGGCGGGCAGGCGAAGTCAGGGAATCCCTGGGCCAGGTTCACCGCGTCATGCGCGAGGGCGAGCCGGGTCATGTCCCGGATGACGGACTCGGTGAAGGTCATCGCCTTCGCGGAGATCCGCGGCTGGGCGGGGGCGGTGGTCTGCTCGGACACCGCCCCATGGTGACATCCGGCAGACGGCCGGGTCGCCTGGGTGGCCGGTGCCGCGCCGCTCGGCCCGGAGGCCGCCGGCCCGCGGGGCGCTCACGGTGCCGCGGGGCCGGGATCCTCACCGAGAGCGTCCCAGGCCTGGCGCACGGGGCCGGCGGCCTGGCCCTGCGGGCACAGCCGGCGGAAGTCGCACCACGAGCACAGCGAGCCGGGACGCGGCGGGAAGGCCTCATCGGGGTCGCCGCCGGCGCGCAGGGCCTCGGTCGCTGCGACGGCATCGGCCGCGACGGACTCGGCGCGCCGGACATGGCGGGCGATGCTGCCCTCGGTGTGCTCGGCGACGGCGATCGTGCTGGTGGGCACGTGGTGCAGCTCGACCCGCCGGCAGGGCTGGCGCAGCATCCGGCCCGCGGCCAGCGCGTACAGGGCGAGCGCCGGCGAGGTGCGGGCATCGTCGTCGGTGACGGGCCGCCGGCCGGTCTTGTAGTCGACGACGACGAGTTCGCCGTCGCGGTCGTCGAGGCGGTCCACCCGGCCGGAGAAGGCCAACGCCTCGGTGCGGGTGGCGACCGACCGCTCGACCCCGCGCGGTTCGGCCGCCGGGTCCAGGCCGGCCACATACCCGCGGACCATCTGCACGCCCCGCTCCCGCCAGCGCTGCGACTGCTCGGGGTCGCGGAAGCCCTCGTCGACCCAACCCAGGCGCAGCAGCTCGGCGGCGCGCAGCGGGATGCGCCGCTCGAACCGCTCCTCCCACCATCGGCGCAGCGCGTTGTGCACGCTGACGCCGACGGAGGTGTGCGCCCACGGCGGACCCTTCGGCGGGCGCGGCCGGTCCAGATAGATCATCCGGTAGCGGCGGGGGCAGTCCTCGAACGCGGCCAACCGCGACGGCGTACAGGCGAACAGCCTGCGAGGCATGCCGGCGAGCTCCATCTGTGCCATCAGAACGCCTCCAGGCGTCAGGGGAACCGGGTAGAGACCGAGCCTGCCAGGCGTGCGGGCACACCGCCCGCGACGCCTCGACGCGGGCGGATCTGGGGCGAGAGGGGTGACTGCGGCGCCACGTTGGTTCCTGGACGGATCCCCGCCGGGCTGGCATGCTTGCTGCATGGAGTGCAGCCGAACCTCGCGTCACGGCGCACTGCTGCCTCCGTTTTATGGGGACCGGGCACGGTCCCCGCTCCACCGCTGACCTCACGCGGTACGAGCGTCAGACCCAGGCCCGGTCCTCACCCGGGTTCTCTTGGCCTGGGCTGCGCCGGGCCTCCGATCGAAAGGCCCCTTCGTGGACAACCTCGTCGACCGTCACGACGCCGCGATCCCCGCACCCGCAGCGCCGGGCGCCACGCTCACCGGTGCGACGCGCGCGCCGATCGCGGACGAGTCACTGACAATCAGCAACATCGCGCAGGGTCGCCAGCACATCGACGACATCGACGCCCGCCTGCGCAAGCTGCTCGCCACCCGCCGCGACCTGTCCCAGCAAATCCAGGCGCTGCGCTCGGCCGAGGGCGGCCCCCGGATCGAGCACGCCCGGGAAAACGAGATCATCGCTGTCTGGGCAGACGAGCTGGGTCCCCGCGGCGTCGAGATCGCGATGGCGGTGCTGACGCTCTGCCGCGGCGCGGCGTCCAAGCCCTAGGGCTTGGGTTGGGCACGGGAACGCGCCGAAGGGCGGTCTGACCTGCGGCCGGAAGGCCGCATTCATCCCTCGACGCCATGGTCGCAGTCGCGCACCCGCTTCTCGGCAGGAGCCTGCTCGGCGGCAACAGCCCGGTCGCGGCGGGCGGGGCGTTCGCCCTCGCGGCGCCGGCGCCGGTCGCGCCGTTCCCGGTCGTGGTCATGGTCGCGGTCGGCCGTGTCCAGCTCGGCGAGCAGGGCGCGCAGCTCGGAGCGCAGGAAGTCGCGGGTGGCCAGCTCGCCGATGGTGATGCGCACCGCGGCCAGCTCGCGGGCCAGGTACTCGGTGTCGTCGCGGGTGCGGACCGACTGCTCTCGGTCCTGGGCGAGGTTCGCCCGGTCCCGGTCGTCCTGCCGATTCTGCGCCAGCAGGATGAGCGGCGCCGCGTAGGCGGCCTGCAGCGACAGCACCAGCGTCAGAAAGATGAACGGGAACTCGTCGAACCGCCCGGAGCTGGGGACGAAAATGTTGTATGCGACCCACAGCACGATGACGATGCTCTGGGCGACGAGGTAGCGCGCCGTTCCGATGAACCGGGCCACCCGCTCGGCGATCCGGCCGAACGCGTCCGACTCGTAGGCGGGCCGCAGCGACGCACGCCGCGACAGCCGCGGCTGGTCCAGGCGCGAGCCACGGCGCCGGCGTCTCACGGAGCCGCCGGCCGGCTGGCGCCCACCCCGCCCAGGGCGCCCGGTTCGCCGCCGCTCGCGGGCGGGGGGAGCGCGCCCGGCGTCGTGCTGACGTCGATGTCGATGTCGGATTCGAGCTGGCGCTCGCGCCAGTCGGCCGGCAGCGTGTGGTCGAGAACGTCATCGACGGTGACCACACCGACGAGCCGGCCGCCGCGGTCGAGCACCGGCGCGGCGACCAGGTTGTACGACGCCAGATGCCGGGTTACCTCGGCGAGCGGGGTTTCCGGGCGCAGCGACACGATGTCCACGTCGATCACCCCGCCGACCAGGGTGGACGGCGGCTCCCGCAGCAGCCGTTGGAAGTGCGCGAGGCCCAGGTAGCGCCCGGTGGGCGTCTCATACGGCGGGCGGACCACGTAGACCTGCGCGGCCAGCGCCGGGGACAGCTCCGGCTCGCGGATGCGCGCGAGCGCCTCGGCCACCGTCGCGTTCGGGGCGAGCACGACCGGCTCGCTGGTCATGATCCCCCCTGCGGTGTCGTCGGCGTAGCGCAGCAGGCGACGCACGTTGGCGGCCTCGTCCGGCTCCATCAGCCGCAGCAGCCGCTCGGCGTCCTCTGCGGGTAGCTCGCCGAGCAGGTCGGCGGCGTCGTCGGGGCCCATCGCCTCCAGCACGTCGGCGGCACGTTCCTCGGCGAGCCCGCCGAGCAGCTCCACCTGCTCGTCCTCGGGTAGTTCCTCCAGGACGTCGGCGAGCCGCTCGTCGTCGAGGGCCGCGGCGACCTCGGCGCGCCGCTTCTCGGACAGGTCGTGCAGCAGGGTCGCGAGATCCGCGGGGCGCAGCTTCTCGAACGCGGCCAGCAGGTTTGCCGCGCCCTGGCCTCCCTCGGCCAGCGACAGGCCAGTGACCTCGTCCCAGACGACGGTGCGGACCTCGCCGCGCCGGCCCCGCCCCTTGCGCACCGCCACCTGGTCTAGCACCCAGTCCCCGCCGCGGATCGGCTCGATCGCCGCGTCGACGACGGTGACCTCGGTGCCCGAGGACAGCAACGTCGCCCGGCGGTCGAGCAGTTCACCGAGGACCCGGGTCTCGTTCGGCCGCTGCTGGAAGCGCCGCCAGCTCAGCCGGGCCGACGAGAGCACGACCGCGCCGGACTCCACGCCGGTGACCCGCCCGATCGGCACGAAGATCGACCGCCGCTGGACCTCGACCGCGAGGCCCAGCACGCGCGGCGGCTCGTGACCGAGGCGGAGCGTGACGATGACGTCGTGGACCCGGCCGACCTGGTCGCCGTTCGGGTCGAGGACGAGCAGGCCGACCAGGCGGCGGCAGTACACCCTGGACTGGGCCGGACGCGTGGGCATCGGGGTCACCGACCGCTTCCGACGTGGGCGGACATACCGCCGCGGGCCGTCGCCGCAGACCTGTTCACGGCCGGAGGCTACCCGCGCGGGCGCATCCCGCAACCCCGACCCCGGCATACCCGCCCGCCTGGGCGGTCACCTCCGGATCCCGGACCGATGTCGAGCACGATGAGTGACGAGTCGATAGCATAAAGATCATGTCGCAGCGTTCCCGCCGTTCGTGCCTGGCCGTCCCCGGCTCCTCGACAAAGATGCTCGGCAAGGCCCAGGGCCTACCCGCCGACCAGGTGTTCTGCGATCTGGAGGACTCGGTGGCACCGGCCGCGAAACAAGCCGCGCGGGCGAACGTGGTCGCGGCGCTCAACGAGGGCGACTGGGCGGGCCGGACCAGGGTCGTCCGGGTCAACGACCTGACGACCCGCTGGACCTACCGCGACGTCATCGAGGTCGTCGAGGGCGCCGGGGCGAACCTGGACTGCGTCATGCTGCCGAAGGTGCAGTCCGCCGCCCAGGTGGCGTGGCTTGACCTGCTGCTCACCCAGATCGAGAAGGTGCTGGGGTTCGAGGTCGGCCGGCTCGGGATCGAGGCGCAGATCGAGACCGCGCTCGGCCTGTCGAACGTGCGCGAGATCGCCTTCGCCAGCCCGCGGATCGAGACCATCATCTTCGGCCCCGCCGACTTCATGGCGTCGATCAACATGCCGTCTCTCACAGTCGGCACGCTCAGTCCGGACTATCCGGGCGATCCCTTCCACTACGTACTGTTCAAGATTCTGGAAACGGCCCGCGCCCGCGGGGTGCAGGCAATCGACGGCCCCTTTCTCCAGATCCGCGACAACGACGGTTTCCGGGCAACCGCCGCCCGTTCGGCCGCCCTGGGCTTCGACGGGAAATGGGTACTTCATCCTGGCCAGATCGAGGCGGCCAACGAGATCTACGCCCCGCGTCAGGCCGACTACGACCACGCCGAACTGATCATGGACGCCTACGCCTGGCACACCTCGGCCGAGGGCGGTCTGACCGGCGCGGTGATGCTCGGCGACGAGATGATCGACGAGGCCAGCCGCAAGATGGCCGAGGTCGTCGCAGGCAAGGGCCGCGCCGCGGGACTTACCCGCACGCGGAAGTTCGAGCCGCCGGTCGACGTCGAACGCCAGCCAGCCACTCCAGCCAGCCGCTCCAGGCAGCCACTCCAGGCAGCCACTCCAGGCCGCAGTAGGGGGACGACCGATGGGCCGGATAGCGCAGACCGATGACCTGACCGACGTGCAGCGCGACATCCTCGCGGCGGTGCGCACATTCGTCGACAAGGAGATCCTTCCGTTCGCCACCGAACTCGAACACGCCGACGAATACCCGGAATCGATCGTCGCGTCGATGAAGGAGATGGGGCTGTTCGGAATCACCATTCCCGAACAGTACGGCGGGCTGGGCGAGTCGCTGCTCACCTACGCGCTGGTCGTGGAGGAGATCGCCCGGGGCTGGATGAGCGTCGCCGGGGTCGTCAACACCCATTTCATCGTCGCCTACCTGATCGGCCGGCACGGCACCGCCGATCAGCACAGCCGGCTGTTGCCGCGGATGGCGACCGGCGAGCTGCGCGGCGCGTTCTCGATGAGCGAGCCCGGCTGCGGCTCGGACGTCGCGGCCATCACCACCCGGGCCGACCGGGAAGTCGGCGACGGCGACGCTTACGTGCTCAACGGGCAGAAGATGTGGCTGACGAACGGCGCGCGGGCCGGCATCGTCGCCACCCTGGTGAAGACCGACGAGGGCGCGGATTCGGTCTACCGGAACATGACCACCTTTCTGTTGGAGAAGGAACCGGGCTTCGGCACCCACGACGGGATCACCATTCCCGGCAGCATCGACAAGCTCGGCTACAAGGGCATCGAGACGACCGAGATGATCCTCACCGACCACCGGGTGCCGGCCGCGGCGATCCTCGGCGGCGCCGACGGCCGCGGCCAGGGTTTCTACCAGATGATGGACGGCGTCGAGGTCGGCCGGGTCAACGTCGCCGCACGGGCCTGCGGCATCATGATCCGCGCCTTCGAGCTCGGCATCGCCTACGCGCAGACCCGGCGCACCTTCGGCCGGCCGATCGCCGAGCATCAGGCCATCGCCTTCAAACTCGCCGAGATGGCGACCAAGGTCGAGGCCGGCCATCTGATGATGGTCAGCGCCGCCCGCAAGAAGGACTCGGGGCAGCGCAACGACGTCTCCGCCGGGATGGCGAAGTACCTGGCCAGCGAGTATTGCCACGAGGTGACGACAGAGGCGTTCCGCATCCACGGCGGCTACGGCTATTCGAAGGAGTACGAGATCGAGCGCCTCTACCGGGAGGCTCCGTTCATGCTCATCGGCGAGGGCACCTCCGAGATTCAGAAGCGGATCATCAGCCGAGCTCTGCTGCGGGAGTACGACGGCACCCGCTGACGCAGCGCACGACGCTGGTGCGGGCCGTCTCCGCGGCCGCCCGGTCCGACCTGCGTAACCTGCTCATGACCGACCATCCGGGACAGGAGCACACTGAGCCTTTCCCGGTAACGTTTTGTCGCTTTGCGTGACATCAATGT
>NZ_CADCWT010000037.1 GCF_902806485.1 Candidatus Frankia alpina
CCGCCTGGCCGCACCGCGGGGATGGCCGCCGAAGGAGGGCTCATGCCACGATCGGAACGCGCCGACCGCCCACGGGCACGACCGCCGCACCCCGGCGATCCCGACGCCCAGCTACGCGGCCTGGTCGGCGCCGGCCACTCGCGGCTGCCCCCGGCGATGGCGATGCGGGCGCGCGATGTCGACCGGCCCAGCGAGGACGACCTCGTCGAGGCGGAACGCGCGGTGGTGCTGCGCCGCGGCCAGCGAACCGCCCCGGCAGCCGACCCCGCTGTCCGGACGGTCGAGCATGGGCTGGCGCCAGAGCAGGGACAGCCGGTAGAGCAGGGACGGGGTGAGGGGGGCCGGCCGCGGCCGGCGCGCCGGCCCGCGCCTGCGCCCCGACCGGACCCCGCCCCGACGGCCAGCGGGTCAGGACGCCGGGGACGCGGTGCCGGACGCCGAGGGGACCTCGCCGGTCCGCTCGTAGGCGAACAGCATCCGCAGCCGGCGCACGTGCCGCTGCTCCCCGCTGAACGGCGTCGCGAGGAAGACCTCCGCGAACGCCAGCGCCTCGGGGACGGTGTGCATCCGGGCACCGAGACTCAGCACGTTGGCGTCGTTGTGCTGGCGGGCCAGCGTGGCGGTCTGCTCGCTCCAGACCAGCGCCGCGCGCGCACCCACGACCTTGTTCGCCGCGATCGCCTCGCCGTTGCCGGAACCGCCGATGACGATGCCGAGGCTGTCCGGCTCGGCCGCGGTGGCCCGCGCCGCCGCCAGGACGAACGGCGGGTAGTCATCGTCGGGGTCGTACTCGTCGGGACCATGGTCGACGGGCGCATGGCCCAGTTCCACCAGGCGCTCGGTGAGCGCCGCCTTCAGACGGAAGCCGGCATGGTCAGAACCTAGATGGACGCGCATGATGCGTCATCATGCCTGATCACGTGAAGATCGGTTCCGTCTCCCGGGAGCGCTTGAGCTCATAGAAGCCAGGCGTGCCGGCGACCAGCAGCACTCCGTCCCACAGCCGGCCGGCGTCGGCGCCCTTGGGTGCCGGGGTGATGACCGGGCCGAAGAACGCGTTGTCGCCCACCGCGATGACCGGGGTGCCGACGTCCATGCCGACGCGGCCGATGCCGTCGGCGTGGCTGGCCCGCAGCTTCGCGTCCCACTCGGTCGAGGTCGCCGCGGCCGCGAGCGCGGGATCGGCGCCCGCCTCGGTCAGCGCGGCGACGAAGACCGCCTCGTCGAACTCGGCCTTCTCCACGTGTCGGCGACGACCGAGCGCGGTGTACAGCGCAGCGAGGATGCCCTCGCCATGCCGCTCGGCGGCGGCGATGCAGATCCGCACCGGGCCCCACGCCTTCGCCAGCAGCGCCGCGTACTGCTCGGGCAGGTCACGCCCCTCGTTGAGCACGGCGAGGCTCATCACGTGCCAGCGGACCCGGACCGGGCGGACCTGCTCCACCTCGACCAGCCAGCGTGACGTCAGCCACGCCCACGGACACATCGGGTCGAACCATAGATCGGCGACGACCGTGCCCGGATTGGTCTCGGTCGTCGCCGACGCCGGTGCCGGGGTCAGGGTCAGGGTCGGTGCCGGCGGGGTCTCAGTGCTCATGGATGGCCTCCTCGATCGACAGCTCCGCTTGCCGGGCTGCAACCGGTCAGGGCGGCTGACGCTTCCCGGTCGCGGCCAGATATCCCGCGACCCGGTTCACCACGGCGACGAACGGCACGGCGGCGATCGCCCCGGGGATGCCGGCCAGCACGCCACCGGCGGACAGGGCGATCACGATCGCGAGCGGGTGCAGCTGCACGGCCCGGCGCATGACCAGCGGCTGGAGCACGTGCCCCTCGAGCTGCTGCACGGCCAGCACGACCCCCAGGATGATCAACGCATCGGTCACCCCCTGGGAGACGAGGGTCACCAGAACGGCCGCCACGCCGGCCACCGTCGCCCCGATGATCGGCACGAACCCGCCGAAGAAGGTCAGCAGCGCCAGCGGCGCGACCAGCGGCACGCCGACGCCGATCAGCCCGATGGCGATACCGATCGCGTCGACGGCGGCGACGAACACCGTCCCCCGGATGTAGCCGGTGATCGTGTGCCAGGCCTCGCGGCCCGCCCCGCGCACCCGGTCCTCCGCCGCGTCCGGGAAGCGGGTGACGATCCAGCTCCAGATCCGTTCGCCGTCGTAGAGGAAGAAGAACGTCGAGAACAGGGCGACGAGCAGGCTCGTGAGCACCTCGGCGGCCACCGACGCGCCGGAGATCACCCCGGAGACCAGCCGGCCGCGGTTGTTGGCCAGGTTGCGCCGGATGTCGTCGACGAGATCATCGAGCTGGGTCTGCGACAGGTGCAACGGCCCGTCGGTCAGGTAGCCGCGGATCTGCTCGACGCCCTCGCTGACCTGGTCGGAGACGGTCGGGATCTCGTTGGCGGCGTTGAACCCGACGGCGACGGCGGCCCCCGCGAGCACGGCGAAGAAGATGAACAGCGCGACGAACGCCGCCCCGAGCCGCGGCAGGCCGAGGCGCTGGAGCCGATGCGCCAGCGGGTGGATGAGCGCGGCGATGAGGAGCCCAGCGATGATCGGGATGACCACGATCCGGACCCGGCCGACCACCATCAACAGGATGTAGATCGCCGCGCCGGTGACGATCAGGCGCCAGGACCAGCCGGCCGAGACCCGCAGAGCCAGGGGGACGAGCTCCTCGGCGCGGCCCGGGGGCGACTGCTGCGCACCGCCGCCGCCACGGCGGGCGGGTGGCGGCTTGGTCTCGTCCGGCACATCCGGCCCGGCGGGCCGCGCGGCCCGCAGCAGCCACAGCCGGCGGGGGACGATCCCCTGCCGCTGGCCCGTGCCCACCCCCGTGGCGATGGCTGCGGCCACCGAAACCGCGCCGCCACCCGCACCCGCACCGGTGTTGCTGTTGGCGTTTACATCTGCGGCCTTACCCGGATCGCCACCGGCACCCGGGCCGTCGTCGGTGGCTGACCTGCCGCCCGGCCCGGCGGTCGTGCTCCCGTCCGAGCCCGGTTGCACGCCGACGGCGCCCGTCCCGGATCCCGTCGAACGCCGACGAACGGGCACACGGCCCAGCCCGGCGACCCGCCTCACCCGAACCCCCTCCGCCCGCAGCGCTCGCACGGATACCTCGGACGGACGCCCACGCCCGGACGTTCCCGCCCGCGGGTGCGGGACATGTCGTCATCGTGCCCCACCGGCCCCGCGGCCGGAGAACCTACCCCGCACGAATCGCCATAATCCGGAGCTTGGCTCAGTAGACGCGATCAGGTGTGGCCCGAGCGGACCACCTCCACCGGCAGCATCCGGTCCCGCCCGTGGCGTGGGAGACTGGAACCACGGCAACGATCGTGTGTCCATGCCTGCCGAGAAGTCCGTGCCTGCCGAGAGGAACCGGGTGCCCAACAACCTCACCCGCGACGAGGCGCGCGAGCGCGCCCGCCTGCTCAACGTCGCGTCCTACGACGTCGAACTCGACCTGACGACCGGCCCCGGGACCTTCCGTACGACGACCGCGGTCACGTTCACCTCCCGCGAGTCGGGGGCGTCGACGTTCATCGAGCTCGCCGCCGCCCAGGTCGACGAGGTCGTGCTCAACGGCAGGTCGCTGGACCCCGCCGCCGTGTTCGACGGCGAGCGCATCCGGCTCGACGACCTCGCCGAGTCCAACCGGCTCACCGTGGTGGGCGACGGCGTGTACTCGCGCACCGGCGAGGGGCTGCACCGCTTCGTCGACCCCGTCGACGAAGCCGTCTACCTCTACACCCAGTTCGAAACGTACGACGCGCACCGGATGTACGCCTGCTTCGACCAGCCCGACCTCAAGGCGACGTTCACCCTGACGGTGACGGTGCCGGCGCAGTGGTCGGCCATCTCCAACAGTGCGGTCGCGGAGGCCGCGGAGGCCGCGATCGGCGTGCGCACCATCCGGTTCCTCACCACGCCGGTGATGTCGACGTACATCACCGCGCTCGTCGCCGGTCCTTACCACGAGGTCCGCGACCACCACGACGGCATCGACCTCGGGCTGTACTGTCGGCAATCGCTGGCCGAGTTCCTCGACCCGGCCGAGATCTTCGAGATCACCAAGGCCGGATTCGACTTCTACCATCGCGTGTTCGACTACCGCTACCCGTTCGGCAAGTACGACCAGCTGTTCGTGCCGGAATTCAACGCAGGCGCGATGGAGAACGCCGGCTGCGTGACATTCCTGGAGGAATACGTCTTCCGGGCCAAGGTCACCGAGGCCCGCCGCGAGCGCCGCGCCGAGACGATCCTGCACGAGATGGCGCACATGTGGTTCGGCGACCTGGTCACCATGCGCTGGTGGGACGACCTGTGGCTCAACGAGTCGTTCGCCACCTACATGTCGGTGCTGGCGCAGGTGAGTTCCACCCGGTTCACCAACGGCTGGACGACCTTCGCCAATGCGGAGAAGGGCTGGGCCTACCGTCAGGACCAGCTGTCCTCCACCCACCCGATCGTCGCCGACGCGCCCGACATGAACGCGGTGCGCACGAACTTCGACGGCATCACCTACGCCAAGGGCGCCTCCGTGCTCAAGCAGCTCGTCGCCTGGGTCGGGCAGGAGGAGTTCCTGGCCGGGCTGCGGACGTACTTCCGCCGCTACGAGTACGCGAACACCTCCCTGCGCGACCTGCTCGACGAGCTGGAGAACGCCAGCGGCCGGGATCTGACAAGCTGGTCCGCCGAGTGGCTGGAGACGACGGGCGTCAACACGCTGCGCCCGCGCTTCTTCACCGACTCCTCCGGCCTGTTCACCTCGTTCGACGTGGTGCAGGAGCCGCCGAGCGCCCCGCCGACCGCGTCGAAGGCGCTGCGCCCGCACCGGCTCGCGATCGGCCTGTACGACCGCGACGCCGCCGGCGCGCTGGTCCGCCGCGAGCGCGTCGAGCTGGACGTGACCAGCGAGCTCACCGAGGTGCCGAAGCTCGTCGGCGCCCGTCAGCCGGACCTCATCCTGCTCAACGACGACGACCTCACCTATGCCAAGGTCCGCCTCGACGAACGGTCGCTGGCCACCCTCGTCGAGTCGATCGGCGCGATCTCCCAGTCGCTGCCCCGGACGCTGTGCTGGGCGGCGGCGTGGGACATGACCCGGGACGCGGAGCTCGCCGCGCGGGAGTACGTCCGGCTCGTGCTGTCCGGGGTGACCGCCGAGGACGACATCGGCGTGGTGCAGTCGCTGCTGGCCAAGGCCGACCTCACGATCGACGCCTACGGTGAGCCGGCGAACCGCAAACCCGCGCTGCGGGCGCTGGCCGAGCGCGCCGAGGCGCTGGCCCGCTCCGCGCCGCCCGGCAGCGACGTGCAGCTCGTCTACACGACCACGTTCGCGCGGGCGGAGGACGCCGAGCAGGTGGCCCGGGTGCGGGCACTGTTCGAGGGCACCGACGTCATCGAGGGTCTCGTCCTCGACACCGAGCTGCGCTGGACGTTGCTGACCCAGCTCGTCGCGCGTGGCGTCTACGGCGACGCGGAGATCGACGCCGAGCTCGCCCGGGACCGCACCGCCACCGGCGAGAAGCGCGCGGCCACCGCGCGGGCCGCCCGCCCGAGCGCCGAGGCCAAGGCCGCCGCGTGGTCCGCGGTGATGGACTCGGACGAGCTGTCCAACCACCTGGCCGTCGCGACGATGAGCGGCTTCTGGATCTCCGACCAGTTCGAGCTGACCCGGCCCTACATCGACCGCTACTTCGACGAGATCGGCGGGATCTGGGAGAACCGCAGCTTCGACACGGCCTCGACCATCACCCAGATGCTCTTCCCGTCCTCCGTCATCGAGCCGGAGACGGTCGCGAAGGTCGACGCGTACGTCGCCGGCCGCAACCCGGTCCCGCCACTGCGCCGCGCCCTGCTCGAGGGCCGCGACGGTCTCGTCCGGGCGCTGGCCGCCCGCGCGAAGGACACCGCCGCAGCGTAGGACGCCCGCTCGACGCCGCTGACCGGCACGCCCCGATCCAGGGTGTGCCGGTCAGCGAGTGGTCACGAGTGGCGGGGCACGCCGGGTCAGTGGGAGGCGGGGCTGCCCCCGGAGGTGGGGTTGTCCCCGGCGAGGCTGCCGGGGGCGGCGGAGCCGGCCGCCTCGCCGAGCTGGCGGATGCCGGTCGTGAGGCCGCCGACCAGGTCGCCGAGGGAGAAGCTGGAAGTTATCGTGAGCGCGGCGAGGCCGGACGCGGAGTCGCTGATCCGCTTGCGGGCCGCGGGGGTGGTGGCGACCCGCACGAAGCACTGCCCCGGCGAGACGATGATCAGCACGGCGGGATCCCGGACCGGGTCCTCGACCAGGGTCGACAGGATCCGCTCCGCGGCGAGACGCACGTCGCCGCGCACCGACCCGAGCCGGACGCCGAAGCGGATACCGCTGTGCTTCTGGGCAAGTTCCAACGCTCGGTTCAGCCGCTCGAGCTGCTCCGAGGTGAACGCCTCACCAGTTGCCACTGGCACCACCCGCGCCGGGGACGGCCTTCTCGGCCCGCTCGCCCTCGATTTCCTCCGGCTTGGTGCCGATCCAGACCTCGTCATGTTCCCAGGGCTGACCCGGCCGGTAGCGCGCCGGCCCGCTCTTGCGGCTGGACCAGGCGGCGAACAGGATCGCGATCAGGAACCCGCCGACAATGGTCCCACCGTAGATCCCCCAGGTCTGCAGGGCGGAGAGCGGATCGGGGTTGTACTTGGTCCCGATCTCCCCGGCGGAGGCGGCTGCCGCGAAAACCGGCAGCGTGAAGAGCGTGAGGCCGCCGACGGTCAGCACCCGGCGCAGGGCGGTGCCGCGCCGCGACGCTGGACGGGCGCCCGACCCTCGCGACGAATGGATCATACCGGCGGAGGGCAGCCAGCGGGACCAGCGCGGTTGACGTGGAGTCACGCAGCGAAGGTTACCGGGAAGTGGGTCGAGGGTCCTCTTTCAGGGGTGCCGACGGTCCCCTCCCAGGGGTGAGAAAAGCCCCATCGGCAACGGATGCGCCACGCACCTCGGCGAGCAACGCGCCGAGACGTGCTACTGCGGGATCGGTGCGCAGGCGTTCCACCGTGACCTCCCCGCCGTCGGCGTCGCGCACCGGCAGGCGCCAGTTGGGATAGGCGTCGACCGTGCCCGGCAGGTTGGGCTGGTGCAGGTCACCAAAGGCGTCGCCGGGGGCGGCCAGCACGATGCGGCACGGTGAGCGCACCAGCAGCCGGTGCAGCGCGAAGACGAGCTCGGTGCGGACCTGCGGCGTGAACTGCGCGCCGTCCGCGGTCATGTCGGCCGGCCCGGTCATGTCGGCCGGCCCGGTCAGCAGGCCCTCGGCTCGCAGCAGGTCGAGCAGCGCATCCCGCTCGGCGCGCCAGCCGCCGGTCTCCGCCTGCTCGGACCGCCCGAGCAGGCCCAGACCGGCGCGTAGGCGCACATGCTCGCCTTCGAGATAGCCCGCCGCGGTGGGCAGGTCGTGCGTGGTGACGCTGGCCATCGTCGCCGCCCGGTACCGCGTCGGCGGCAGCGGGCGGCCGGAGTCGTCCTGCTCGAACCACAGCACCGTCGACCCGAGCACCCCCGTGCGCGCCAGCGTCGTCGCCACGGACGGCTCAACGGTGCCGAGGTCCTCGCCGACGACGACGGCACCGGTCCGCGCGGCCTCCAGCGCGATCAGCCCCAGCATCGCCTCGGCGTCGTAGCGGACGTAGGTCCCGTTCACCGCCCCGGCGCCCCGCGGGATCCACCACAGCCGGAACAGGCCGAGAATGTGGTCGACCCGCAGCCCGCCGCCACGGCGCAACACGGCGGCCACCATCTGCCGGAACGGCGCGTACCCGGCGTCGGCCAGCGCCTGCGGCCGCCACGGCGGCAGTCCCCAGTCCTGGCCCTGCTGGTTGAACGTGTCGGGTGGGGCCCCCACCGTGGCGTCGACGGCGAGAACGTCCTGCAACGCCCATGCGTCCGCCCCACCCGGATCGACCCCGACAGCGAGATCGTGCACGATCCCCGCGGCCATCCCGGCGCCGCGGGCGGCGGCCTGCGCCGCGGCGAGCTGGGCGTCGCAGCACCGCTGCAGCCAGGCGTGGAAGGCGATGCGGTCGGCCAGCTCGACGCGGGCGGCGGCCACGGCGGGTGTGCCGGGATGTGCAAGCTCCGCGGGCCACACCCGCCAGTCCGGCCCGTGCCGCTCCGCCAGCGCGCACCAGGTCGCGAAGTCGTCGAGCCCCTGGATAGCCGCGTCCGTGTCACCGTCCGGCCCGCTGCGGTCGTCGGGGTCGCTGCCGTCGTCAGGTCCGCTGCGGTCGTCGGGGCTGCTGCTGCCGCCCGCCGCCCGGAACAGCAGCTCCAGCGCGGCGGACTTCGCCCGCCACACGGCGTCGCGATCGAGCAGGCCGTCCGGCCGGCCGTCCCGGCGGGCCTCGCGGGCGAACTCGTCGACGACGGCCCGGGTTCGCTCGTCGACCCGCGCGTACTCGGGTGTCGCCTCGGGCCGCAGGTAGAGCGGCGCGGCGAAGCGGCGGCTGACCGGCGAGTAGGGCGACGCGGCGACCGGCAGGGTCGGGGCGGCGGCATGCAGCGGGTTGACGAGCAGCACGTCCGCACCCGCCTGGCCGGACCAGTCCACGAGATCCACGAGGTCGGCATAGTCGCCCATGCCCCACGAGGACGCCGACCGCAGAGCATAAAGCTGGATCATCCAACCCCAGGCCCGCGCCGGCTCGGCGAGCGCCGCGGGACCGGGCACCGCGTCCGGCACGGCGACGACTGCGCAGCGCAGCCGCCGCGAGCCCACCGCGACATGCAGCACGTGGTCACCCAGCGGCAGCCCGGCGGGCAGGGTGAGCGGCCGGGCCTCCCACGGCTCGCCGTCGAGGTTGCGGCGTTCGGCGGGGTCTCCCGGCGGGTCGAGGGGGATCCGCCGGCCGCTGTCGAGTTCCAGTTCGGCTCGGGCCGCCGTGCCGGCGGGCAGGTGGACGACAATCGGACGCGGCGCGGCGGCCGACACCACGGCGCAGGCCGGCAGCCGGCGCCGCCAGGGCGCCTCTCGGGCTGCGGTGAGGGCTGCCGCCGGGTCGCTCGGATCGATCCCCAACAGGCGCAGGACCGCCCGCACGGTCCGCGGCGCGGCCTGCACGAGCGCCCCCTCCGCGTCGCGGTACGCGGTCGCGACCCCGGACACCTCGGCGAGATCGACGAGGTCCCGGTCGGCGGCCAGATCGCTGGCAGCCAGATCGCTGACGGAGTGCTCGAGCGGCCGGGACCGGGCGGGATCGTCTGGGCTCACACCCCAGGATTCTCGCCGCGGGGCCCGGCCGGCGACACCCCATCCGCCGGCGCGGGGGCCGGCGAGCCTGTGGTAGGAGCTCCGTCGGCCGGCCGCCGCCACGCCAGGTCGGCGTCCAGGCCCGCGGCACCGCCCGCCAGCATCAGCGCGTCCCGGGGGTCCGAGGGGTCGGGGGTAGCCAGCGGCAACCGCATCCGCAGCAGGGCCCCGCCGCTCGGCGAGCCCTCCGCGGTCACGGTGCCGCCGTGGGTCTGCACGGCGTCGGCGACGATCGCGAGGCCGAGCCCGGATCCCGGCAGCCCACGCGCCGAGGTGGCCCGGTAGAACCGATCGAAGACCTGGGACCTCTCCTCCGGGGCGATGCCCGGCCCGTCGTCGGCGACGGTCACCTCGCCGTCGCGGGTGCGCACCCGCACGACCGAGGCCGGCGGGGAGAACTTCACCGCGTTGTCGAGCAGGTTCGTGACGGCTCGTTCGAGCATGTTCGCCCGGCCGTCCACCGGGGAGCTCACGGCGTCGACCTCGATCTGGATGTCCTTGCCGGTGGCGCGGCGGCGCACGCGTTCCGCGGCGGCGGCGACGATCTCGGCCAGGTCCAGTCGCTCCACCTCCTCGGTGGGCACCTCGTCCCGGGCGAGCTCCACGAGCTCGCTGACCAGCCCGGACAGCTCGCGCATCTGGGCGTCAACGTCGCGCAGCAGGGCCGCGCGGTCGGCCGCGGGCAGCGCTCGGTGCGGGTTCGCCTCGGCCCGCAGCAGCAGCTCGATGTTGGTCCGCAGGCTGGTCAGCGGGGTGCGCAGCTCGTGGCTGGCGTCGTCGACGAGCTGGCGCTGGCGGGCCCGGGAGGCCTCCAGCGCGCGCAGCATGCTGTTGAGGCTCTCCGCGAGCCGGGTGATCTCGTCGGACCCGGTCACCGGGATCAGCGCCGAGAGGTCCTGGGTGCGGGCGACCTCCTCGGCGGCCGCCGCGGCGGCGTCGACGGGTTTCAGGGCGGCCCTGGCCACGATCCGGCCGGCCAGCGCCGAGCCGACGACCCCGGCGACGCCGACGACGAGCAGCACCAGCCCGAGATCGCGCAGGGTGCGGTCGACGTCCGTCGTGGGCCGGGCGAGCTGGAGCGCCCCGCCGGACGCCGGGCGTTGCAGCGGGACGGTGACCAGCCGGTAGGACTGGCCGTCGATGGTGACCGTGCGCAGGTTCTGGGCCCGTTGCCGGCGGGCGACCTCGGCGTCGGCGGGGTCGACCGGGATCCGCACGCTGTTCCAGGATGAGACGGCGTTCTCCAGCGGGTTGCCGGAGGCGCCGAGGAACTGGCCCTCCAGGCCGAAGCTGAACGCCTGCAGGCCGAGTCCCAGGCCCAGCGAGTTGGTCTGGATGGTGTCCGCGGACGCCTCCGCCTGCTCGATGAGCTGGTCGTCGATGGCCTGGTTGAGCACGATGCTGGTGGCGCCGAGGGAGACCCCGGCGACCACCGCGACCGCGGCGGCCACCGCCATGCCGACGAGCAGCGCGAGCCGCGCCCGCAGGGTGAGCCGGCTCAACGGTGAGGAGAACCTGAGCCGAGATCGCTGTCTCGGCCCGACCCGGCGGGCGAACCCGTCGCGCCGGACGGCGCCCGGCGGCCCGGGCTCGCCGCCGCCGGAGGGCGCGGGGTAGGCCAGCACCGGCCGTCCCCAGGATCGCGGCGCCGCCCCCGGCGGCTCCGCCTGGCTGCCCGGCGGTCCCCCGCCGGCTCGCGTCACCCGCGGTCCCCCACAGGTTCACGCAGCACGTAGCCGACGCCACGCACCGTGTGCAGCAGCCGGGGTTCGCCGCCCGCCTCCAGCTTGCGTCGCAGGTAGCTCACGAAGACCTCCAGCGAGTTGGAGGTGGGGCCGAAGTCGTAGCCCCAGACCCTTTCCATGATCATAGAGCGGGACAGCACCTGCCGTGGATGGCTGAGGAACAGTTCCAGCAGTTCGAACTCGGTCTTGGTCAGGGTCAGCTCACGCTCGCCCCGGGTCACCTGGCGGCTGGCCTGGTCCAGGTCCACCCCGCCGTAGCGAAGCACCGAGCCGGGCACGCCGCCCGGCCCACCGACGCCGCCCGGCCCGGCGGCCCGGGCTGCGAGCGCCGCCCGCCGGGTCAGCGCCCGCAGCCGGGCGAACAGCTCCTCCAGGGCGAACGGCTTGACCAGGTAGTCGTCGGCGCCGACGTCGAGGCCGCTGACCCGATCGGCGAGGCCGTCGCGGGCGGTCAGCATGAGCACCGGGACGTCGTCGCCGCGGGCCCGCAGCTGGCGGCAGGTCTCCAGCCCGTCGATGCGAGGCATCATCACGTCGAGGACCACGATGTCCGGCTGGTCGCGGCCCACCGCGTCGAGGGCGTCCGCACCGTCGATCGCCGTCGTCACCTCGTATCCCTCGAATCGGAGCGAGCGCTCCAGGGACTCCCGGACAGCCGCGTCGTCGTCCACCACCAGTACCCGCACGGTTCCAGTCTGCCTGTGCCGGGTGGGCGGGTGGAACGCCCCCGGGCCGTCTCAGGAACACCTACCGCGATCTTCAGGCCGGCTTCAGCCAAGCCGCCGGCCCGGATCCCCGGCGGTGGCTGGGGATCCGGGCCGGGTGTGGCCCGCCGGCGGGCGATGAGGACGCGCCGATGGGCTCAGCCGAAGCGCGACGGGCTCGGCGGGTCCAGCCGCGGCCGCGGCATGTCCTCGGTGATCGAGTTGCCCTGGCCACCGCCCGGCAGCGCTGGCGCGCCGATCCCCGCGTCGTCCTCCGCCTCCTCGCCGCTGCGCTCGGAGTCCTCGTCGTCGTCGTCGACGACGGTCACCTCGCTGCGCTGGACGGTGCCGAGGGCGATGCCGGCGTCACCGAGCGCGGTACGCACCCGCTCCCGCAGCTCGCGGGCCACCTCCCACTGTTTCAGCGGCTGGGTCTTGATGGCGACGCGCAGGGTGTAGCCGTCGGCCGTCATGGTTTCCATGCCCCACACCTCCGGCTCGGCGAGGATGAGGCTGCTCCAGGTGGGGTCCGCCCACAGCGCGTCGGCGGTGCGGGCGAGCACCCTCTTGGCCGCGGCGACCTCGGTGTCGTAGTCGAGCGGGACGTCGAGCACGGTCCGCGCCCACTGCTGACTTTTGTTACCGATACGAGTGATTTCACCATTACGGACGTACCAGACGGTTCCCTCGACATCGCGCAATCTCGTCATCCGCAGGCTCACCGCCTCGACGGTGCCCGAGACGGGGCCGACATCGATGACGTCACCCACGCCGTACTGGTCTTCAAGCAGCATGAACATCCCAGACAGAAAGTCACGGACGAGGTTCTGCGCACCGAAACCGACGGCGATTCCCAGTACTCCGGCGCTGGCGACGATCGGCGCGAGATTGATGCCCAGCTCGCCCAGGACGCTCAGGAATGCCAGCCCGAAGACGAAGATGGAGGTCACGCTGCGCAGTAGCGAACCGACTGTTGCGGCCCGCTGCCGGCGCCTTTCCATCAGCACCGTCGGGTCCCCGAACGCGCCCAGCAGCGTCCCGGCGCGGGAACCGCGGAAGAACCCGCCACCACCGCCGGAACCGGCCCGTTCCGTGGTCCGCCGGATGAACCGGTGCAGCAGCGCCCGCACCACGAGGGCGATCAGCAGGGTGAGGATGATCCTGATCGGGGTGCCCAGGAACACCTCAGCGCCGGAGGCAAGATAGTTACTGTGCGTAGCGTTATAGACAGTGCGGCACAGCAGCCCGGGGCTGGTCCCGCAGGCGTCGCGCAGGGCGTTGGCGACCCCCTCGAACGAGACCAGCGGATCCGTGGTCGCCGACGGACTCGGCGAGGGCAGCGGGGTGGTCGCCACGGCAGCGGACAGCATGCCCGACTGTTCGGTGGGTGACGGCGAGGCTGACAGCAGCATCCCCAGCCCGGGGATGAGCGGTTGAGCCAGCAGAGACGGGGCGGGCGTCACGACGTCGGCCATCCTTCCTGTCGGTTCCGTTGGTCATGGTGGTCGTGACACCCCCGAGCCGGCCGATCCGCAGCCTGACGCGCCCACGACCCCGGGGGCGACGATCGCAGGTCAGTCTCGCCCATGGGGGCGGCCCATCGGTGCCCGCCCCCCGGATCGAGCCGACGGGCGGCCACGCGCCGCAATGATGCCCCCGCCGACGACTGGTCGACGGTGAGTAGTCAGAACCTCACCAAATGGTGGGCAGAGAGTGACAAAGACCACCAGCTATGTGCAGCGCCACGGTGAGAATGCCGATGACCATGCAAACAGGCTCGCGTTCTGCCGCCGAAGACGGTTGACTGTCCATTGTCACCGGAGACGCTGGGCAGAACGGCCCGCAAAGGGCCCTCGGTGGGCAGGAGGTCGGCGCGTGGCAGAGGCGCTGGTTCTCAATGCCACGTACGAACCCCTGTGCGTGGTATCGCAAAGGCGCGCGCTGGTCCTGGT
Organism: Candidatus Frankia alpina; assembly: GCF_902806485.1. Lineage (GTDB taxonomy): Bacteria > Actinomycetota > Actinomycetes > Frankiales > Frankiaceae > Frankia > Frankia alpina. Next base: position 13,712 of record NZ_CADCWT010000037.1, read on the forward strand.
CCTGACCGACAAGGCCGTGATGGTCGAATCGGCGGGCCAGGTTCTTCGGTCCTCGACGATGGCCGTCGATGTCCCGATCGTGGTCCGGTTAGCGCGTTTCGTCCGGGTTCCATACCGCTCACAGGTCCCACTGACCCGCAAGGGCGTATTGGCGCGCGATCATCACCGGTGCGTGTACTGCAATGCGCCGGCAACATCGCTGGACCATGTCGTTCCGCGGTCCCGCGGGGGCCCGCACGTGTGGGAGAACGTCGTGGCGGCCTGCGGTCGCTGCAACCACGTCAAAGCCGACCGCGCCGTGGCTGATCTTGGCTGGCGGCTCCGCACGGCTCCCCGAGCGCCGAGCGGAGCCGCCTGGCGCATTCTGGGGTCCCGGCGGATGGACCCGCGCTGGTCGGCCTACCTGAGCACGGATGTAACCGAGGCCGCCTCGGCCTGAGGCACCCACCCGCCCCCGCCCACCCGGTCCCGGGTACGCCGCATCGCTGCTGGGCAGGTAGCCCGTGTGCGCATCCTCGTCACCGGAGCGACCGGCTACCTCGGCGGGCTGAGCCCGTCGAACGACGACGGCGACCTGTCCACCTGCTGCGCTACCTCACCGAGCGCCTGCCCGGTCGCCCGGACAGGTGCGGTCAGGTCTGGCAGCGGCCCTGGGCCGGCGGGTCGGGGGGAAACGCCCCGCGCCCCGGCGGATCGGCCCCTGGCGGCGGTTCGGATCCGGCCGGCAGCCGGCCCATGACGCCACCTCCCGGCACGTCGGGGATCTCGATGTCGAACCAGACCCGTTTGCCGCCCGGGGTGGTCTCGACTCCCCAGGCCAGCGACAGCGCCTCCACCAGCAGCAGGCCCCAGCCCGACTCGGGGTCGGGCTTGTTCTCCGCCGCCGCGCCCGGCCGCGGCAGGTGTCCGCCCTCGCGGTCCTCGACACTGATCCGCAGCCGGCCGGGCTCCAGCGACGCCCGCAGCACCAGGTCGCTGCGCGCGTGCAGGACCGCGTTCGTCACCACCTCGCTGACCAGCAGCGTCGCGTCGTCCACCGCGGTGATGCCGTAGTCGAGCATGACGTCGCGCATCGCCATCCGGGCCTGCCCGGCGGAGGCGGCCACCGCGGGCAGCGCCAGTTCGAGCAGCGGCGGGTTCACGGACTGGGTGGTCAGCACCAGCACAGCCGTGTCGTCGTCGGTGCGAGCCGGCAGGTCGGCGGCGATCAGGCAGCGTTCGAGTAGCGAACGGGCCGTCTCCTCCGTGGGGCCCTCGCCGGTGCCGGCGACTGTGTCCGGGCCGAACCAGCTCCGCGCGGCGAAGCTGTCGCCGCGGGTCCGGCGGCGCCGGTCGGCCCCAGCGCGGCGATCCCCGCCGGCGCGGAGATTCTCCCCGGCTCGGCGGTCCGGGCCGGTACGACGTTCCCGGCCGCTGCGGCGGTCGGCCATGCCCGGCGACGGTCCGAGAGAGGGCCCGGGCGCCCGCCGGTCGATCCAGACACCGGTCGACGCCCCACTCGGCCCACCGGCCGCCGCACCGGCCGCACCTCCGTCCGCGGCGGTCGCCCGGCGATCGTCGTCGGGGGTGCCGTCCGCCGCCGCCAGGCCGGACCGCGCGGCGGCCACCCGGGCGCGCTGCTCGATCAACCCGCAGCGCAGGTTTTCCAGGCCGTCGACCAGCGGCCGGCGCCGCGACTCCACCAGTCCGTCGGTGAACATCACCAGCGCCGACCCCGGCGGCAGCGTCACCGTCGTCTCGGTGAAGCCGCCGCCCTCGCCGACGCCGAGCGGCAGGCCCGGGTCGAGCACCAGGTAGTCCGGGTCCTCGTCGGGGAGAATCACCAGCGGGGCGGGGTGCCCGGCGTTGGCGATGGTCGCCCGCCCGGTGTGCCGGTCGTAGACCGCGTATATGCAGGTGGCCAGCTGCAGGCCGGGGAGCAGGCCGACGACCCGATCCAGCCGGGTGAGGACCTCCGCGGGGCACCAGTCCTCCAGCGCATAGGCCCGCAGGGCCGCGCGGAGCTGGCCCATCACCGCGGCGGCCCGCAGCCCGCGGCCCATCACGTCGCCGATGGCGACCCCCACCCGGCCGCCGGACAGCGGGATCACGTCGTAGAGGTCGCCGCCGACCTCGGTACCTGCCGTCCCCGGACGGTACTCCATGGCGATCTCGACGCCCTCAAGGGCGGGCGGATGGGCCAGCAGCAGCGAGCGCTGCAGGGTCAGCGCGGACTCCTGAGCCTCCTTGAAGCGCAGGGCGTTGTCCAGCGCGAGGGCGCCGCGGCGGGCCAGATCCTCCAGCAGGGAGACCTCGGCGTTGGTGTAGAAGCCCGCGCGGCGGCCGACGGTGATGGCGCCGAGGATCCGCCCGTGCACCGACAGTGGCACGTTAACCGTCGGGCCGCCCTGGATGCGGCGGAACTGCTGGTAGACGGGCTCGTGCGGAAACGACAGCGAGGCCCGCACTCTGTCGAAGTCGGGCAGGCAGTATGTCTGCCCGTTGCGCAGCACGATGCCGGGCGGGAAGTCGTCGGCGAGCGTGGGATGGCGGACCGCGACGACCGCCCGCATGATCTTGTCAACCTTCGGATCGACGAAGACGCTGGCATCCAGCCGCACGTCGTCTCCGTCGCGCACCCAGACCATCGCCCCGGTGCCGAAACGCGGCACCGCGAGCCCGGCGAGCAGATCCGGGACGTGTTCCGGATCGAGGGTGCCGGCGAGGACGAGGCCGGCGTCGGCCAGGAACAACGACGGCGAGGCGTCCGGCGCCCCCCTGCCATCGCCGCTCAGGCCACCCCGCAGCGCGCGGGCGATCCCCCACCCGCCGCGCAACCCCGCGGCCGCCAAGCGGCGCACCTGCTGCGACATTCGGGCCGCCCCCCCGCGAACTGCGATCGAGTTCGGCATCCGCCGCGACGGTGATCGCGGACACGCCGGACGAATCCCCGGTGACGGATCCAGACGTCGGGGCTGGATCCTCCCGCCCCCGACCGGATCCGACTCCCGGGACTACGCCGTAACGGCCAGTCACCTGGTCCACCCGCGGAAGTCTAGTTCGGTAACCGGATATCGCGCCTGGCGAGAATCTCGACCCGAGCCGGGAGCGGTACCCCATCGCCATCCCTTCGCACCCGCAAGCCGGCTTTGCCGCAGCCGATCCTGCGCCGGAGGAGCATGTGTCGCGCCTGGGCGGCCGGACGGCCGCCGCGGCGGAACAGCCCGGGACACCGGGCGCGCGGGGCCCGGGGCAGAAGAAAGGATCACATGGGGATACATCATTCCAATACTGACTATTACACGAGTGGATCGAGGTCTGGTGACGGGGGGGAAACTCCCCGCTCGTCTCCGGACAGCATTGGTGACCGGGATGCCGGCTGGTGGCGACGGGCCGTGCTGTACGAGGTGTACCTGCGCAGCTTCGCCGACTCGGACGGTGACGGCGTCGGCGACCTCACCGGGCTGCGCCAGCACCTGCCGGCCCTCGCGGAGCTGGGCGTGGACGCCCTGTGGATCACGCCCTTCTACCGGTCGCCGATGGCCGACCATGGCTACGACGTCGCCGACCACCGCGATGTGGACCCGCTGTTCGGCAGCCTCGCCGACCTCGACGCGCTGCTCGCCGACGCCGCCGAGGTCGGTCTCGCCGTCCTCGTCGATCTCGTCCCGAACCATTCCAGCTCGGCCCATCCGGCCTTCCAGGCGGCGCTGGCGGCCCCGCCGGGCGGACCCGAGCGAGAGCTGTACATCTTCCGCGACGGGCGGGGACCCGACGGCGGCGAGCCCCCGAACAACTGGATGTCCGTCTTCGGCAGCCCGGCCTGGACCCGGGTTCCCGACGGCCAGTGGTACCTGCACCTGTTCGACCCCGGGCAGCCCGACTGGAACTGGGATCACCCCGCGGTGCGGGCCGATCACGAGGCGACCCTGCGCTTCTGGCTCGACCGGGGCGTCGACGGCTTCCGCATCGACGTCAGCCACGGCCTGGTCAAGGACGGCGAGCTGCGCGACAACCCGCCCGGCCTGATGCTCGACGACAGCGGGTTCCGAGAGGATGGCGAACCGCGGGTCTGGGATCAGGACGGCGTGCACGCGATCTATCGGACCTGGCGGGCGATCACCGACGAGTACCACACCCGGGACGGCCGCCCCCGGGTGCTGATCGGGGAGACCTGGGTACGCGACCCGGCGCGCCTGGCCCGGTACGTCCGACCCGACGAGCTGCACCTGACGTTCTCCTTCTCCCTGCTGACCGCTCCATGGTCGGCGCCGGCATGGCGAACGGTGATCGACACCGAACGCACGGCGCTCGCGGCGGTGGGCGCGCCAGCCACCTGGGTGCTGGCCAACCACGACGTGGTGCGGCCGGTGACCCGCTACGGGGGCGGGGAGGTGGGCACGCGCCGCGCCCGGGCGGCGCTGCTGACCCTACTCGCCCTGCCCGGCGTCGCCGTGCTCTACCAGGGTGACGAGCTGGCGCTGCCGCAGGCCGACGTGCCGCCGGTGGCACGTCAGGACCCGACGTTCGCACGCTCGGGGGGCACTCTGCCGGGCCGGGACGGCGCCCGCGTGCCGCTGCCCTGGTCGGGCGACGCGCCGCCGTACGGGTTCACCGCGGACGGAGTCGACCCGTGGCTGCCGCAGCCGCCCGGCTGGGCCGGACTCGCGGTGCTCGCGCAGGCCGGCGATCCGATGTCGACCTGGCGGCTCCCGCGCGGGGCGCTCGCGCTGCGCCGGGCCCTGCCGCACCTGCGCGGCGACCCTCGAACGGGCGACCCCAGGGGCGCCCACCTCGGTGGGACCGGCGCGAATGACATGCGTTATGTCGGTAGGGCGGGAGGCCACGATCAACCTCGCCGGCCGGCTGGTGCTCGCGAGCGGACCTGTGGGTTATGACGGCGCGACGCTGACCCTGCCCCCGGATACCACGGCGTGGATCGCGCCCCGCGACGGCTGAGATCCTACCGGCGGTCCGGACGCACGCCGATGTGACGCACAATGGATGCGTGAGCCAGCCCCACACCCCGGCCCAGCCCACGACGACCCTTTTCGATGCCGTCGGCGGGGAGCCGACGTTCCGCGCCCTGGTCGCACGGTTCTACCAGGGGGTGGCGAATGACCCAGTGCTACGCCCGCTGTACCCGGAGGAGGATCTGGCGGGTGCGGAGGAGCGCCTGCGCCTGTTCCTCATCCAGTACTGGGGCGGCCCGAGTGACTATCAGGAGCTGCGGGGCCACCCGCGGCTGCGGATGCGGCACGTGCCGTTCGCGATCGGCCCGGTGCAGCGCGATGCCTGGCTCGCCGTGATGGGCGCGGCGGTCGATTCCCTGGGCCTGCCGCCCGACCAGCACAAGACGCTCTGGGACTATCTGCAGATGGCGGCGAACTCGCTGCAGAACCGCCCCGGCTGAGCTCGCCGCCCCAGCGCCACCGGCAACCGCCGCCCGGGCGGGATTTCCCGCTCGGGCGACGGCGGGGCGTCAGTCGCGGGTCAGCTTGCGGTAGGTGACGCGATGCGGGCGGGCGGCCTCCTGGCCGAGCCGCTCGATCTTGTTGGCCTCGTAGTCGGCGAAGTTGCCCTCGAACCAGAACCAGCGGGCCGGGTCCTCGTCGGTGCCCTCCCAGGCGAGGATGTGGGTGGCGACCCGGTCGAGGAACCAGCGATCGTGGGAGATGACCACGGCGCAGCCGGCGAACTCCAGCAGCGCCTCCTCCAGCGACCGCAGCGTCTCCACGTCGAGGTCGTTGGTGGGCTCGTCGAGGAGCAGGACGTTACCGCCGCGCTTGAGGGTCAGGGCGAGGTTGAGCCGGTTGCGCTCGCCACCGGACAGCACCCCGACGGGCTTCTGCTGGTCGGGCCCCTTGAACCCGAACGACGACACGTACGCCCGGCTGGGGAAGTCGACCTTGCCGACGACGATGTGGTCGAGGCCGTCGGAGACGATCTGCCAGACGTTCTTCTTCGGGTCGAGGCCGGCCCGGGACTGGTCGACGTAGGCGATGTCGACGGTGTCGCCGAGGATGAGGCTGCCCGCGTCGGGGTTCGCCTGCCCGGTGACCATCGTGAACAGCGTGGTCTTGCCGACGCCGTTGGGACCGATCACGCCGACGATGCCGCCGCGCGGCAGGGTGAACGACAGATCCTCGATGAGCAGACGGCCGTCGAATCCCTTGGCCAGGCTCTTGGCCTCGATGACCTGGTTGCCCAGCCGCGGGCCGGGCGGGATCTGGATGTCCTCGAAGTCGCGCGGACGGGCCCGGTCCGCCTCGGCGGCCAGCTCCTCGTAGCGGGACAGCCGTGACTTGCTCTTGGTCTGGCGGGCCTTCGGGTTGGAGCGGACCCACTCGAGTTCCTGGGCGAGGACCCGGCGCCGCTTGGCGTCCTTCTGGCCCTCGACCTTCAGGCGGCCCGCCTTGGCCTCCAGGTAGGTGGTGTAGTTGCCCTCGTAGGCGTGGGCGCGGCCCCGGTCGAGCTCGAGGATCCAGCCGGCGACGTTGTCGAGGAAGTACCGATCGTGGGTGACGGCGAGCACGGCGCCGGCATAGCGGGCAAGGTGCTGCTCGAGCCAGGCGACGCTCTCCGCGTCGAGATGGTTGGTCGGCTCGTCGAGCAGCAGCAGGTCAGGCGCCTCGAGCAGCAGCTTGCACAGCGCGACCCGGCGCCGCTCGCCGCCGGACAGCAGCGACACGTCGGCGTCGCCCGGGGGCAGCCGCAACGCGTCCATCGCCTGGCCGAGCTGGCTGTCGAGCTCCCAGGCGTTGCCGGCCTCGATCTTGTCGATGAGCTCGGCCTGCTCGCCGAGCAGCGAGTCGAAGTCCGCGTCGGGCGCGGACATCTTCTCGTTGATCTCCTCGTAGCGGGCGAGCACCCGGCGGATCTCGCGCACGCCGTCCTCGACGTTGCCGCGGACGTCCTTGGTCTCGTCGAGCGCCGGCTCCTGGGCGAGCATGCCCACCGAGTGGCCGGGACTGAGGATCGCCTCGCCGTTACTCGGATGGTCGAGCCCAGCCATGATCTTGAGCAGGGACGACTTCCCCGCCCCGTTCGGACCGACCACCCCGATCTTCGCTCCGGGCAGGAATGCCAGGGTCACATCATCGAGGATGACCTTGTCACCGTGGGCCTTGCGCGCTTTGCGCAACTGGAAGACGTACTGCGCCATGTCGTCAACCCTAGGGCATCGCGGCGGCCAACCTCGCGGCGGTGATCGATGGGGTGCCCGCCCGCCGCCCGCAACCGCCACTCGGCCCTGCCCTCGCGCCACCGATGGGATACATCCACCGGATTGCGGGCACGGACGGTACGAGGCTCGACACCGAACGGCGAGAGGCGGCGGGACGGCGGGGCATGCGTGCAGATGATCATCGCTTCGGGCTCGCGGCCGAGGCCTACGTCTTCGGCTTCCCGCTGGTGAGCACCGTCCGGCTGAGCGGTCGGTTCGCCGACGGGGGGATCGGGCCGCTCGCGCCCGCCGGGTTCAATGCCTTCGCCCACATACGGGATCTGCCGGGCCCACACTCGCAGTTCGTCGGCGTCCACGCGGACGTGCTGCACTCGGTGGCGCAGGTGGACCTCGCGCCGGGTCCGCTGGTCCTGTCCGTCCCGGACAGCGGTGATCGATACAGCCTGCTGCTGTTCGTCGACGCCTGGCGCAACAACTTCGCGTACGTGGGGCGGCGGACCGGCGCCGGGCGCGGCGGCGCCTACGTGCTGGTTCCGCCTGGCTGGGCGCAGGGCACGCCGCCGGATCTGATCCGCATCGAGACGCCGACCCGCCTGCTGACCGTGATCGGCCGGTTCGGCTTCGACGACCCGGCCGACGCCCGCACGGTCCACGGCCTGCAGGACGAGCTCCGGCTGAGTCCCCTGGATCCGGGCGCGCGCCGGGCGGAGGGACCGCCGGAGCATTCGAAGAGCGTCTGCGACGACCTGCGGTTCTGGGAGGAGCTGCGGATCTGGCTGCGGGCCTGTCCCCCGCCGCCGGCCGAGGCCGACCATGCCCGCCGGTTCGCCCCGCTCGGGATCCTCGACGATCCCTCGCCGTATGTCGATCCCGATCCGGCGCTGGCCTGGTCGCTGCGCGGCGGGCTGCGCGCCGGCCGCGATCGACTGGAACGCGTCGCCCACGCCGGGCGGACGCTGAGCAACGGCTGGTCGAGCTCCCCGCATGCCCTCGACTTCAACCTGGACCATCTGGGCCTGGGGACCCGCGACGAGCCGGCGTGGCGGATGACCGACCGCGTCCAGGCCCGGCTGGCCCGGGCGATGATGGCGCGCCAGCCGATCGGCGCGACCCACGGCTACGAATGCATCGAGGCGACCTGCCTGGTGGATGCCGAGGGCCGCCGCCTGACGGGCGCGCACCGCTACCTGCTCGACCTGGCGCCGCCGCCCCCGGCGGCGTCCTGGTCGGTGACGATGTACGACGCCCCCGAGTACTACCTGGTGGACAATCCCCAGCACCGGTACTGCGTGGGCAGCCGAAGCCGCGGCCTGCGTCGCGGCCCGGACGGCTCGGTCCGCGTCCGCATCCAGAGCGATCCCCCGGCCGACGAGGTCGAGCAGGCCGACTGGCTGCCCGCGGCGACCGGCGACTTCCGCCCCGCGCTGCGGATCTACGGCCCCGTCGAGGACGTCCTCGACGGCACGTACACGCCGCCCCCGATCCGCCGCATCGACTGATCGCCGATCCTGGGCGGCCTTTTATCTCCCTTATCCTCCTTTATCCTCCTTATTTTCCTTGTCGCGTCGGCTTCCGGGGGGCGCCGGCGAGGGTGATGCGCAGCGGCGGACGGGCACCTGTGCCGATCTCGTCGACCTGCCCCACCGATCCGAGCACCGTGACCGCCGGCTCGCCGCCCGGGTCCGGCGCAGCTCGGGCGCCGGCGAGCCGCACGGGGAGGATCTGCTGGTCGACGCCGCGCTCGCGCCCCTGACGGTCCGTCGCGTACAGCGTCACCGTGACGGAGGTACCGCGGCCGTTGCGGACCACCGTCGTGGTCGGGCGGGCGGGCGATCGGCGGGCCGTGCCCGGACGAGCCGGCTGCGAGTCGTCGAGGTCGACGTCGTCCGCGTCGAGGCCGTCGGCGTCGACGGTGACCGTCAGGGACGTCGCGGCTCGCGGGTCCACGGGGATGGACAGCCGGGTCCTTCCGGCGGTGAGCACGAGCCGGGCGGACCGCGCCCCGCGCGGGGTGGCGCCGGGCGAAACGGCGATCGTCGCCGCCACCCGATCCCCCGTCCGGACCGCGAGCCGCTCGACCCGCGCCGTCGACGACGACCCGGGCGACTGGTCGTACGCGGGGGCGAGGCGCAGCAGGTAGGCCGGCCGTTCGGGATGATCCGCGGCCACGATGAGGTCGTCGTTGCCGCGGGCGATCGCATACAGCACCGGGTCGTCGAGATCCGGGCCGTTGGCCGTCACGGGGGTGGGATGGCCGAGGAAGGCCGGGTTGGCCGCGACGAACACCAGCGGCCGCCGCGGCAGCCTGCGCATCATGGCGCGCAGATCCCGGTCGTTGCCGGTCAACGTGAGGTTGTCACGCACCGCCGCGGCGAGAACGACGATCGTGAGAGCGACGACGGCGGCGACGACGGGGACGAGCACGGCGAGCCCGAGCCGGCGGCCACGGGCGACCAGGGCCGCCGCGCCCCACGCGGATCCGGACGCGCCGAGATGCACGAGCGGGATGAGAACGGGAACCATGTAGAAGGGGCCGACGTAATGGATGCCGCCCCACAGCTCGGCGGCGTTCCACGCTCCCCAGAAGCCGACGTACCCGATCAGGAACAGCAGTCCGCCGAGGCCCAGCATCGCGGCTGGTCCGGACAGCCGCCGCCGCACCCCGGCCGCGAGCGCCGCCACCGCGAGCACGACGCCGCCGAAGGCCCAGCCGCCGAGCAGCCACAGATGGTCCCCGACGGAGCTCAGGCCCTCGGTGAAGCCGAAGTCGTGGCGCCCATCGGCCGGGTAGAGCCTGCGCCGCCCGAAGCCGATCCGATCGTCGGGTTCGAGCAGCGCGAACGGCAGGCGTAACGGGTTCCCGGTCGCCGCCGCGTTCGTGAGCAGCACGATCACCACCGGCACGGCCAGGCCGCACAGCAGCCAGCGCAGCAGCCACCAGCGCCGCCCGGCGCAGGACGCCAGCAGCCAGAGCGCGAAGGGCGCCAGCAGCAGCACGACGTCGTACGGCCGCACCGCCGCGGCGACGCCGAGCGCGACCCCGGCGCCCACCAAGGGCGGCGCGTGGTGGGACCGCCGGCCCCGCAGCACCCCGAGCACGGTCGCCTGAAGCAGGACCAGCGCCGGCAGATAGCTGAGCACCATGGCGCTCTGCAGGAGGACCAGCGGGGACAGGGCGAGCAGGGTCGCGGACAGCGCCGCGACCCTGCGGCTGCCCGACAGTTCGACGCCGAGCAGGTAGGTGACGACAACCGCCACCGCCGCGATCACGGCGAGCGCCGGATCGATGCTGCCCGCGACGAACAGGCTGGCCGCGAAGACCGCGGGCACGAAGGGCGTGTACTTCAGAACGTAGTGATCGTCGACGACGGTGCCGAGCCACGGCAGGTAGGACTGCGCGGGATGCGGCGCGGGCGGGAACAGCCTGCCCTCGGCCAGCGTCCGAGCATGCAACAGGTAGATGCCCTCGTCGTTGTTGACCGACAGCAGGGGGAAGACGGTGTGCCGCAGCGCGAGGGCGGCGGCCGCGCTCAGGACGGCAAGCACGGCGACGTACCGCGCGGCCCCTGGGACAGCGGCGAGGCGGCCTAGCAGTCGCCGGCCGAGGGTATCTCCGCCTGACTCCCCGCCGCTGCCCGTGGGGACCCTCACCCGGACTGCCCGCTGCGCCGGGACGGCCGGCATCACTGAACCGGAGTCCGGCCCGGCGTGCGCGGGTATGCGCTGCCTGCTCTCGTGCCGGCTACTCACCACCGGAACGCTACCCAGCGTCGGCGGCAGGAGCGGCGGCAGGGCCACCCCGCCATTACCCAATGGGTCACCTTGGGATATGAGGCGATCAGCGCTGCTCAGCGGCAGTGGAGAACGACCGCCACGGCGACCCGTTCGCACCCGCTCCGGACGGGAAGGACGTGGCCCCTGCACTCCCTGCGCCCAGTCCGTCGGCCCGCGCCGCCGTGGCCAGCGGCACGGAAACCCCCGACACCAGGCCGGCCGAGGGCGACCCGATCGCGGCGACTCCGATCGGCTGCCCGTCCCACGCCGCGGAATGGACCAGCTTCTCCCCGCCGCCGGTCAGCGCCATCGACGCGAGGGGCTCCGGCTCCGGCCGCTCGCCGAGGGCCGACTCGCTCAGGTCGACCAGCGGCCCACCGCCGGGCAGACGGAGCCCGTTGTCCGCGACCGGGGTGACGGCGGGTGCGGCGGGCATGGCGGACACGGCGGACCTCCGGGTGAGCCGCTGGGAACGCGCCGCGTGCCAGGTCAGCTCCGTGCCGATGGCGTCGGCGTCGATCTCGTAGCTGACGCGCCGCTCCCCCTCGCTCGTCTCGAACGAACGCTGGTGTAGCCGGCCGTAGACCAGCGCCCGGTCCCCGCGCGCGAGGCTCTCGGCGACGTTGTCGGCCAGCTGCCGCCAGCAGGACACTCGCAGAAACAGGGTCGCACCATCGACCCACCGATTCTCGGAACGGTCGAAGCGGCGCGGGGTGGAGGCGAGGCGAAAGCTGCATACCGAGGCGCCGTTCGTCGTCGTCCGGTGCTCCGGGTTGTCGACGAGGGTGATGGTCGTGTCCAGCATGGCGTGCTCCTCGGGTCAGGGAGGAAGGTGCCGGCGCGGCAATGCGTCGGCGTCGTTCCACTGTGGGCCGCGAGGGGCGATTTCGGAAGCCCCGACCGTCGGGCTGTGGATAACCGGCGTCCGTCCACAGCCTGCGCATCCCCGCTTCGGACCATCCCAGCCGGGCCCCGTTCGGGCCAGACGAGCAATACGGACGACCGGAGCGGGAACACCGTCCCCAGACGCCCGGTTGCCGATCCGTGAGTCGGCGAGACGCCCGGCCATGGCCCGAGCTGACGATGCGGTACCCGGACCGGCGTTCACCCGCCCGACCCGATACCCGGCGATCACGTCCCGCTGACGTAATTGCCCACCAGCACCATCGTAACCGGAGGACAGCGATGTCGACAACCACGACCAGCTCAACCACCAGCCCGGACGGCGCCACCACGGCCACCGGCAGCGGCACCTTCCTGCTCGGTGGCGACCTGCCGATCACCCGACTCGGGTTCGGCGCCATGCGCATCACCGGTCGCGGCATCTGGGGTCCCCCCGCCGATCCGGACGAGGCCCGCGCCGTGCTGCGGCGGGCGGTGGAGCTCGGGGTGAACTTCATCGACACCGCCGACTCCTACGGCCCGCACGTCAGCGAGGAGCTGATCGCCGAAGCGCTGCACCCCTACCCCGAGGGGCTGGTCATCGCGACCAAGGGCGGCCTGACCCGGCAGGGACCGAACCGGTGGACTCCCGTCGCCCGTCCCGCCTACCTGCGCCAACAGGTGGAGATGTCGCTGCGCCGGCTGAAGCTGGAGCGGATCGACCTCTACCAGCTCCACCGCATCGACCCCGACACCCCCGTCGAGGACTCCCTTGGTGAGCTGCGCGCGCTGCAGGAGGAAGGGAAGATCCGCCACATCGGCCTGTCCGAGGTCAGCGTCGCCGAACTGGCCCATGCCCGCGCCCTGGTGCCGATCGTCAGCGTGCAGAACCGCTACAACCTCGCCCATCGGACCGCCGAGGACGTCCTCGACTACTCCGATCGGGAGGGTATCGGCTTCATCCCGTGGAACCCGGTCGACACCGGCCGGCTCGCCCTGCCCGGCAGCGTCCTCGACGCCGCCGCCAAGCACCACAGCGCCAGCCCCGCCCAGCTCGCCCTCTCCTGGTTGCTGCGCCGCTCCCCCGTGATACTGCCGATTCCGGGCACGTCGTCGGTGGCCCATCTGGAGGAGAACATCGGCGCGGCCGGCGTCGAGCTCACCGACGACGAGTTCACCGACCTGTCCCGCCTGGCCTCCTGACTCTCTGGCCTCCCGACTCTCAGCCCCCGCGCCCGAGGTCCCGCGCTCCGATTTCCTCGTCCCCGGCATGGCCCGATCGGACCAGCGAACCGGGGCGCGGACACCCCGCCCCCACCCCCCACGTCGTCGCCCCGACGGACCGGCCGGCGACGTGTCCCCACGTGTCCGGCGCCTGGTCAGGGCTTGCTACCCTGGGTCTACCCTGGATGGAGCTTCCCGGTAGGCCCATCCTGTGCCAACGCGCCCGTAGCTCAGTGGATAGAGCGAGTGCCTTCTAAGCACCAGGTCGCAGGTTCGATCCCTGCCGGGCGCACATCGCAGCTCTGACCAGGCGTGCAACCTAGTAATTGCAGCCGCTTCCGTCAAGCTCAGCGTTGCACGAGATGGTAATTTCACTCGCCATGGTAGAGATCATCGACGGGGCGGATCCCGTCTGGCGGCTCCTGCTCGACGGCTGGGAGCAGAGCCTGGCGACCGCGGGCCGCAGCCGGGAGACCCTGACCGCCTACCGCAAGGCCGGCACCGCGTTCGTCAACTGGATGACGTCACTGCCACCGGGGCCGGCCGACTGGACGGCGCCGAGGAAATGCCGGTCTACCGGCCCGGCGAGGCCGCCGAGATCACCCGCGGGCGCGTCGAACGCTTCCTGCTCGCTTTCAAGTCGGAGCGGACGCCGCGGTGTCCGGACGGCCGGTCGGACTCGACCGTGAACCAGGCATTCCGGAGCCTGCAGCAGTTCTTTCTGTGGCTGATCGACGAGGAGGAGATCGACACCTCGCCGATAGAACGGATGGAACCCCCGAAGATCGGCGAGACGGTGGCGCCCCTGCTCGAGCTCGACCAGCTCGCCGCCCTGGTCGCCGACTGCAAGGGCAAGGACTTCCAGTCCCGCCGCGACGAGGCGCTCACCTTCGCCAGTTAGTCAGGTAGCCGCAGAGGTCGGGGTCCGCGTGTCAGAGGTGTCGGTGGCAGCTTTTCCCCGCGCGTGTGCCGGGAGGCGGAACACGCGCGCGAACGCGATCGCCAGGGGTGTCATGCACGCCCATGCGGTGATCTGCAGTGCGTGGGTCGGAGGGTGATGAGCGAAGCTGGACAAGAAGATCGTGCCGAGGACCGCGACACCGAATGAGGTCGACAACTGCTGCGTCGCCTCCAGCACCCCCGAGGCCGAACCGACCTCGCGCATGGACACGCTTGACAAGATGAAGGGGTACAGCTGACCAAAGCTCGCTCCTGCGCCTATGCCGACCAGGAGCAGTCCGGGCAGCAGGTCCCACGACGAGCCCGCGTCAGCGCCGGTGAGCGCGAGGGCGAGGACCGCGGCACCGGTGGCCATGATCAGCAGGCCGATGTACAACACGTGGCGCCCGAGCCGGGCGGCCGCTGTCCCGCCCAACATGCCGGCGATCATCCCGATGACCATCGGCGTCAACGTGAGGCCGGCGTGGATGGGCGACCAGCCCTCACCGAGTTGGCCGTAGAGGGACACACACAGCAGTACGCCAGCGAAGGCACCGAACAGCCCGAGTGCCACGGCGACGCCGCTGAGATAGTTGTGATTGGTCAGCAGCGACGGTTCGATCAACGCGTCGGACTTACGACGCTTCTCCCACGCCACGAAGACCAACAGCAGCACCAGCCCCGCGGCAAGCAGCACGAAGGTCCAGGCGGTCCAGCCCTCGGGCTGTCCTTGGATCAGCGAGTAGATGATCGCGACCAGTGCCAGGCCGATCAGCCAGACACCACCGACGTCGAGCTTCATGCCCGAGTGGCTGGCACCGCGGGGCAACGTTCGCAGCGCGAGCACAAAGGACACCAGACCGATCGGCACGTTGATCAAGAAGACCAGACGCCAACCGGTGCCCCACAGGTTCGCGTCGACGAGCGCGCCGCCGAGGATCGGCGCGGCGACCAAGGGCAGGCCCATCGCGGGGCCGAACATGCCGGTCGCCTTGTCGAACTCCTCGTCGCCGAAGACCTCGCGCATCAGGCCGAAGCCCTGCGGGATCATCAGCGCACCGAAGGCGCCCTGCAGTGCGCGGAACCCGATGAGCACGCTGATGCCCGACGCGAGCGCGCACGCAGCGGAGAAGACGGTGAACCCGGCTGATCCCACGAGGAACAGCCGGCAGCGGCCGAGGATGTCGCCCAGCCGGGCGCCGGCGATGAGCAGTACGGCCGAAGGTCAGCGTGTAGCCGGCGCTGAGCCACTGCACCGTGTTGGTCCCGCCGCCCAGGTCGAGGTGGATGGTCGGACCGGCGATGTTGACGATCGTCGCGTCGAGCCCATCCATGACGTTCACACCGAGCCTTTCCCGGTAACGTTTCGTCGCTTTGCGTGACATCAATGTGGTGTTGGTGTGTT
>NZ_CADCWT010000038.1 GCF_902806485.1 Candidatus Frankia alpina
CACATTGATGTCACGCAAAGCGACGAAACGTTACCGGGAAAGGCTCATTGTGAGGACGCGCCGGGGTGCTTGTGACGGCGACTCGGCTGTCCGGTTGATGATCCGGGGTGTGGCGGAACGGGTGCGGGTCCGGAAATCGATCCGGACGAGGGGCAGAGGGTGTTGCGGATCGTGCGCCGCTCGTCGGGGTCGGTGGTGACGCGTGGCGACGCGCGCAGATGATTCTGCTGTCCGCGCAAGGCATGCCAGCGGTGAGGATCGCCGAGGTGACGTTCACGTCGACCGATCGGGTTCGCGATGTGATCCACAAATTCAACGCCGACGGCTTCGACTCGCTCTACCCGCGCTACGCCGGCGGCCGGCCCCGAAAGTTCACCCTCCCCGAACGCCGGGAAATCAAGAAGATCGCGAAGTCCCGTCCATCCGAGCACGGGCTGCCGTTCTCGACCTGGAGCCTGTCGAAGCTGGCGGAGTTCCTGGTCGCCGAGGGGGTGGCCGACGACATCAGCCATGAGGGCCTGCGGGTCCTTCTCCGTGAGGAGGGCGTGTCGTTTCAACGGATGAAGACCTGGAGGGCCTCGACGGATCCGGAAGACGAAGCGAAGAAGGCTCGGGTCGAGCATCTCTACGCGATCGCCGACGGGCAGGTCACCCCCGACGCGGACGAACCCACGGTGGTGTTCTGTGTGGACGGGTTCGGCCCGTTGAACCTCCAGCCCCGCCCGGGGCGGATGTGGGCCGGAGTCGGGGGTGCGAGGAAGGATCCGAAGCAGGGGCCGCGGCGGCGGCGGGCGACCTACACCCGACGTCAGGGCGCGCGGCGTCTGCTCGCCGCCTACGACCTGGCCCGTGACCGGCTCTACGGCCACGTCAAGGTCACCAAGAACCGGACGAGCTTCCTGGCGTTCTGCCGCTACCTGCGCAGTCTCCACCCACCGACCGTGCGGATCGCGATCATCTGCGATAACTTCTCCCCGTACTTGACCACCAGGAAGGACCGTCGGGTCGGGGACCGGGCCCCGGCGGCCAACGTCGAGATCGCCTACACCCCCCACCTACTCCAGCTGACTGTCATGACTCCACCTCCCCAGAAGATCGAGTCTCCGGACACGCCGGGGGGCTTCACTGGGCTGGAGAAGCCCGGCTGGGAGGCTTGTCGTGGGAAGATCCACCGCGATTGCACCCGCTTGTGGATGCGTCGGGGCGTGTCGATGTCCACTGCGGCCGCCTCGCTGATCTCGGATTTCTATACGCACTGGGGCGCGGCGAGGCAGCGCCGCCGCTGGGCGCGGAATCGATGGCCTGGCGGCGCGCCTCAGGGCGTCGTCGTCGCGGATCTCGCCAGGCGCAGCTCGTTACGCTCCGCGCTCATCCGGCCGACGATCTCTATCGAAGGACGTTTCACGCTTGTCGCACATGACGCGGAATGATACTGTAAGCTACAGATCCGTATCTGTGGTGCACTATAAGTAGTGATTCATTGACGGGGAGTCGCATTGCTGGACAGTGAGCAGGTCGAAGCGCAACTCCTGGAACTGCTCGTCGGCGACGGCGCAAATCTTGACCGTCAGGGTGTCATGACTCGACTGGGGGTGAACGCCGAACAGTTCGACCGTGCTGTCGCAAAGCTGGCCGCCGCTGGCTTGCTGCGATGGAGCGCCAATGCTGACCTTCCGAGCCTTGTCTCGCCGGACGCCGTATTGGCGCGCATGATCGACCTTCAGCAGGCACGGCTGGTCAGAGAAGCTCACCACTTGCGGGCGACCCAGGCGGTGATTGAGGCGCTCGGTGAACAGCTCTTCAAATGGCATGCCGATCGTGGCCAAGGCGTACATCTGTGGCACGAGGCGGACGCAATCGCCGCGGCGATGCAGGACGCGGGGTGCCGCGCACGTAAGGAGATCCTCAGCCTGCACCCGGGAACCCCGCCATCGGCCGATATCTTGACCGAAAGCCGATCGTGGCATCAGCGGCTGCTTGACCGCGGGGTACAGATGCGGTCGATCTATCTGAAGTCGGTTCTGCGGGTTCCCCGCGGCCAAGATCAGGTCAGGGTGCTGGCCGACGCCGGAGTCGACGTGCGCCTAGCGCCCGTACTGCCTTTCCGCCTAGTCGTCGTTGACCGGGTGGTGGGATACATCTGGGAGCGCGAAGGGGGAACGCCGATCGCCCTGGAGATGCATGGAAACGAGCTCGGGCACCTGCTGCACTCGATCTTCGAGTTCTGCTGGCTGTCCGCCCAGCCGCCGACACTCGCTCAGGATGCGGTACAAGACTCGGTCGACGGGTTCGCGGACCGCGAGCTGACCATCGTCCGGATGATGTACGAGGGGCGGAAGGACGAGGCGACCGCCCGCGCGCTGGGCGTCTCGTTGCGCACGCTGCGCCGAATCATGACCGATCTGATGGCAAAGCTGGGAGCGAGGAACCGCTTTCACGCCGGAATCCGCGCCGTTGAATTGGGACTGATCGGCGATCGCGGTGGCCACCCGCCCGCTAATCACCTCCACGCCGTGCATTCTCAGTAGACAGCGTCGCCCGGCCGGGCGTCCTTCGTGGTAAACAGCGGAGTCGCCTGGGCCTGGTCAGCCGGCCCTTCTGGATGCGGTACGCCGAGAACGAGAGCCTCCGATGTGTAGGGACCCATATCCCGCGCGCCGAGGTTGACGCACGCGATGACATTCTGTCCAACCAGCTCCTCCTCTGCAAGCAGCGCGTACTGGCCAACAGAACGACGTTCACCAAGGTGACCTAGGTCCAGGCTGATAACTCGGCAGGGATGACGTGTTCCCTCCGCGAGCGGCGCGGACAGGACCCGTCCGACCCGAAGGTCCACGTTCTGAAATTTGCCGAAAGTGATTTGCGACTTCTGGGGCAGCTCGTCCATGGTTCGATTAATATCGAGGCGGGGGTGTGCGGGTCAAGCTCTCGTTACGAAACAAGCTGGCGTGTCCGAATCAAGGTCAATCCCCGGAGTCGCGACAAAGTCATGAGCGGCGCGTCGGCTGGCGTCGTGGGCTGGTAGTGGCTAG
Organism: Candidatus Frankia alpina; assembly: GCF_902806485.1. Taxonomy (GTDB): domain Bacteria; phylum Actinomycetota; class Actinomycetes; order Frankiales; family Frankiaceae; genus Frankia; species Frankia alpina. The sequence continues at coordinate 3,033 of NZ_CADCWT010000038.1, forward strand.
CCTTGATCTTTCGTGTGCCCAGCAGACAGTTGGAAGTGACGCCGTGTGAGCGGCCGATCTCGCTGGCGTAAGCTCGTCGTCGCTTGCCGGCGGAAGTCCGGTCCGGGTAGCTGCCAGGAGGCCCGGTAGCGGCCGGCAGTCCCTCGCTCCCGCTGCGTGTTACGCGGAAGAACGTGACTTTGCACCCCACTGCCTCGCTGAGAGAGCAGCCGGTTCAGCGCCCGCTGATCGGCCGCAGCCATCGTGGTGTCGATACGTCGCGGCTGATACGGACGCTGAACGCCGGAATCACCTCGGTCACTGGCCATCCGGCGCCGGAGCCGTAGGCCCGAGCGTATGTCCGTGGTTCTCGGGCTTCGGGTGGGACGATCGGAGGCGTGTCCGGTGCAGGGGATGCGGTCGATGGGGCGGTCTGGGAACTTCGGGCACGTGACGAGCCTGGCCCGCTCGACGGTCACCGGATCGGAAGCCGTGCCACGGCACGCCGACTGTCATTCGTCGACCTGGCGGTCGTATTCGGCCAGCGCCTGCTGGTACCAGCCTTCGTGGACGAGGGAGACGCGCGGCGCGGGTAGTTGTGTCCGGCTCCGGCGGTCTCCAGTCCGGATCCCGTCCGATCTTGGCAATGACCCGCGACATCGGCCTGTCGTAGTCGCTTCCGACGGCGGTCACGGTGTCCTCGAAGGGGCCCGGGGCCGTGGATCGTACGACTGAGCCAGTTCTCGGGTAGGAGCACGCGGTCGCCCGGGACGAGCGGCTCGGCGCCCTCCCACAGGTAGGCGTACCTGCCCACCCGTATCTTCATCGCCACCGATGCCCCCGACTGTCCCGCGCTCGCCCGCGCACCAATTTCGCCCACACAGTATCGACAGTCCGTGGGCGTCTGGGCCCGACTCGTACTGTCTCCGTGTGAGGGCGATACAGGTGACCCTCGCGCCGTCGCCTCCATCTGCCTGGCGGAGGGGCTGTCGGCGGCGCAACTCGAGCCTGGCCCCGGGCCGTCAGGTGTCCCAGCGTCGTCGCAGCTCCTCCAGCTCGTCCGCAACGAACCTCCGCAGGCCCAGCATTCGGGCGATATTCGCCGACTGCACCGCCCAGGGAGGGACGCAGGTCGGGGCCGTGCGGACGAACTCCGGTAAGCAGGAGCCCGACCACGGACCTGCCAACTCTCGCACCAAAGGCCGCGAACGACCCGCATGCTGACCCAGTCCCAGCCGCGGCGACTACCGACAGGACTCGACTGCTACGGAGCCAAAGGAGGCTCGAACCACATGCCCGGCCCGCCGACCTGCAGTTTCGGCGGGCACGAGCACGTCCACAACGTGAGAACCAACCTGTTTTTGCAGGTCAGGCGGTTCGTCACGCTGTGGGGTGGAGGTGAGGGGACTCGAACCCCTGGCCTCCTCCGTGCGAGGGAGGCGCTCTACCAGGCTGAGCTACACCCCCCGGAAGTAATCGGAGCTTACAGGATGGCGGGGGCGGTGCGACGACCACCCCGCCGGAGCGCATCGCCATCCGTCCACCGGCCCGTGCGGTGGGATCAGCCGATCCGGACGGCGCGGTCGCTGCGGGCCTCGGAGCGGGACTCACCGTGTGCCTCGGAGCGGGCAGTGGGGAGGGCGACGTCGGCGAGGTCCGCGCGGCGGGCGGGTTGTTCCGCGGCGCCTGCGGTGACGGCGGCGCCGGCCCGGATCGGGGCGCCGGTACGACGCGCCGGGGAGCCGGGGCGGGTGCGCACGACGCCGGCGCCGACCGGGCGGTCCGGGCTGCTCCAGCCGCCGTACCCGCGGATGCCGAGGGCCTCCTGCGCCCCGGAGCTCGTGAGGGTCGCGAGGAGGTGGCCGAACAGGTAAGCGGCGGCGGACGGTCGTAGCAGGCCCGCCTCGTGGCTTGACCAGCCCCAGGCCCGGGCGCCGTCGACGACGAGTTCCTGGTCCGGCCTCGCATCTCCGGGGAAGGTCAGCCGGGCGTCGGCGGGCGGCGGGGGGCCGTCCAGGGGTAGGTGCGCCCACAGCTGCAGGGCCTCCTCGGGGCACCATCCGTCATCCCGGACGGCTACCTGCCACGCGGTCCGGCCGGGCCGGTACACGGCGAGCCGGATGGACGTCCCCCGGCAACGGAAGTGCAGGCCGACTCCGTCCGGGCGGACGCCTCGTATCTCGACCGGCACTGCGGAGCTGCCCGGGCAGACGAGGTATCCCTCGTCCCGCAGCCGGGCCATCCACGCCTCGAAGGACACGGCGGATGCTGCCTTCCTGATCGATACGCATGTCGGGGGACTCCCACCGGGGGATCGCGGAGCCGACGGCCGGTCCTGGCCGGCGTCCGTACGCGGCCCGCCAGCGTCGAGGCGGTCCGTGGCCGGATCGGCCGGCGGCACGTTGCGGATCGGATCCCCGGGCGTGTCGGCATACGCCGGCGCGCCCGGGGATCGGCGGGAGATGACGGAGCGGTGCGTCGCGACACGTCGACCGGAGGTGGCGGTCCGCGGAGGCTGCCGACTTGTTGCACGCCGGTTACCGGGACCGCGGACGATCAGCGGGGGTTGGGCCGCCGGTCAGGTTGGTCTCGCGTCCAGGTTCGATGCACCGAACTCCGAGGCCCCTCGCACCCGGGCCAGCTCCGAAATGATCGGGCCGACCGGCTCGTCACGCTGGTGGCGAGCCTCAGTGGGCGCGGGGGCTGGGACAACACGGACAGCTCCCGGGACGACAGACCACTCGCCATGCCCGGCGAGGGGCGGCGCCGTGCTGCAAACGGAGCGTCACCTCTTCATTATGCATGGGGGCCGATTCCGGTGCCGGTTCGCGGACGCACAGTGGGCCGGTCCCGGATGACCGGGACGCGGTCTGGCGAGATGGCCGAGCGGACACCCAACGGGCCTGTCGCAAGGTCTCCCGTTGGATGTCCCGTCGGTCCGGCGATGAGCGGCTGAGGGTGGGGGGCCTCGCGGGCACCCGCCTGTCCGCGCAGCTCCGGCGGGTGCCGCTGCACGGGAGTTTCGGGCCGGCCGGCCGGCTGTCGACGACTGGGATCCGACCGGGGTCGGTTGGCCGGCGGGCGGCGGGCGGATCGGTGGCCCCCGGCAGATCGGGCTGGACCGATCGCGCGGACGACCTGTGCGGGGCGGCCGCTATGCCAGCTTGGCAAGGCAGCCGGCGTTTGGCGCCGGGTTGGGGCGCCCATTCCGGTCGCCGGGATCCCCCTGTCGACCGGGTGGTTCGGCCGGGGGATGCGCTGGTTGGCGGTGCTGCGCGGCGGGCATCAGACTGGAGTAGAGGCCCGCTCGGGCGGTACGGATGTGGCCCAGAGGCGGATCAGCCCTGGCCTTCCCGGGAATCACGACGGCGCAGACGTCGAGTCCGAACGGGGAGGACGGTGAGACAAGTCATGATCTTCGACACTCGTGCGGACGCAGGCCGGCAGCTCGGCGCGCGGATGGCCCACCTGCGCGGCCAGGACGTCGTTGTGGTGGGACTGCCCCGCGGCGGGGTCCCGGTCGGGTTCGAGGTGGCGCGGGCACTGGCTGCGCCGTTGGACGTGATCCTCGTCCGCAAGATCGGCGTGCCGTTCCAGCCCGAGCTCGCCATGGGCGCGATCGCGGAGGGCGGGGTGCGGGTCGTCAACGAGGAGACCCTGCTGCTGGCCGATGTCAGTCCGGAGGAGTTCGCCGAGGTCGAGGCGAGGGAGACGGCGGAGCTGGAGCGACGTGCCCGCCGATTCCGGGACGGCCGGCCGCGGATCCCACTCGCCGGCCGCACGGTGGTCATCGTCGACGACGGGATCGCGACCGGTTCGACGGCGCTGGCCGCCTGCCAGGTCGTCCGGGCCCAGGGCGCGGACCGGGTCGTGCTCGCCATGCCCGTCGCCGCCCGTGACCGCATCGACTGGCTGCGACGGCAGGCCGACGAGGTGATCTGCGTCCAGTCGCCGGCGAGCTTCCTCAGCATCGGCGAGTTCTACGCCGACTTCGATCAGACGCCCGACGAGGAGGTCACCGACCTGCTGCGGCGGGCTGTCGCCCGCCGTCTGGAGGGCACGACCGGGACAGTCGAAGGCGGGGGGGCCGGGGCGGGCCGGGTCGTCGAGGTGGCGATTCCCGTGGAGGTGGGCGGGCTCGCCGGGCGGCTGAGCATCCCCCCGCAGCCGGCCGGGGTGGTCGTGTTCGCGCACGGCAGCGGCAGCAGCCGCAGCAGCCCGCGCAACCGGTTCGTCGCCGACACCCTGGCGTCCGCCGGTCTCGCCACGCTGCTGTTCGACCTGCTCATCCCGGAGGAGGAGCGCGACGTCGGGAACGTGTTCGACATCGAACTGCTCGCCCGGCGTCTGCTCACCGCGACTGCCTGCCTGCAGCACGTACCCGCGGCAGCGGCTCTGCCGCTGGGCTACTTCGGCGCGAGCACTGGCGCCGCGGCGGCGCTGTCGGCCGCCGCCGCGGTCGACCCGCAGGCTGCCTCCGACGTTGCCGCCGTCGTCTCTCGGGGCGGGCGGCCGGACCTGGCCTGGGACGCGCTGCCGGCGGTGCGGGCGCCTACCCTGCTCGTCGTCGGCGGGCGAGATGAACAGGTCCTCGAGCTGAACCGGCGGGCGCGGGAGCGGCTCACCGGCTGCGCAAGTCGGCTGGAGATCGTGCCGAACGCGACACATCTGTTCGGCGAGCCGGGCTCCCTGGAGCAGGTGGCCGCGCTCGCCCGGGACTGGTTCGTCGGCCATCTGAGCCTGCTGGGCCACGCACACCACGCCTGATCGAGCTCATTCGTCCGAGTACCTGTGCGTTATCAGGTGCGTACTGCTCGAAACGAGGGAACGACGTGAAGGCGGGCGCATGGCCCACGTGGGGCGGGGCGTCGGGCAGAGGGGGCAGGGATGATCTACATCGGTTCGGTGGTCAGTAGGCCGCCGGTGACCGTGGCGAGAGCTACCACGATCGGCGAGGCGGCCCAGGAGATGGGGCGAGCGGGCGTCGGCGCGCTGCTCGTCATCGACGACGACCAGCAGGTCGGGGAACGACTGGTAGGCATTGTGACCGACCGTGACATCGTGCTGCGCGGGGTGGCGCGGGGGATCGGGCCGGACGGCCGGATCGACGCACTGATGACCATCGAAGTGATCACCGTGCCGGCCGGCATGGGCGTCGAGCGGGCCTACGAGATCTTCCGTGACCACGCGATCCGGCGGTTGCCAGTGCTGGACGGCCGTCGCATCGTCGGCATGGTCTCCGTCGACGATCTGCTGATCCGTGGTGAGCAGGAGATCGCCGACCTGATCCATCCGTTGTGCGACGAGACATTCGCCCCGCACCGCGAGGCGGCACCGCCCGTTGTGACGGGACGGACGCCGGTCACGGCCAGGACGGCTGGCACCGCGACGGTCGGTGGCCTGGCCGGCTTCGCCGCACCCGCCCGTCGACGGACCGCCCTGCATGCGCACCCCGGCGATACCCTGGTGGTCCACAGTCACATCCCCAGGGCACCGGACCGGCTCGGGGAGATCTTTGAGGTGCGGACGGAAGCGGGTGACCCGCCGTTCGCCGTGCGCTGGTCCGATACCGGGCACGTCAGCTTCGTGTATCCCGGCCCGGACGCGGAGGTCCGCTGCGCCAGCGGAAGGTCGGCCGCGGACAGCACCCACTAAGTGACAGCACCCACTAAGTAAGCGATTCCGAAGCCGGCCCTCCCGTACCGCGGGTCAGGCCTCGGTGGCCACCGCCTGGCCGGCCTCGAGGGCGATCGTGCGGTCGGCGAGGACCTCGGCGTCGGTCGGGTCGTGTGTGACGATCAGTATGGGCGCGGACAGCGTCGGCAGGACGGTCCGCAGGAAGGCGCGGACCTCCCCGCGGGTCGTGCTGTCCAGCGCGGCGAGCGGCTCGTCGAGCAGCAGCAGGCGGGGCTCCGTGGCCAGCGCGCGGGCCAGCGCCACCCGCTGGCCCTGGCCGCCGGACAGCGCGCCGGGTCGGCGGTCGCCGAGGTCGCTGATCCCGAACCGCTCCAGCCACTCCTCCGCCCGGTCACGGGCGTGCCGGCGACTCTGGCCGAGGCGGGCCTGCAGGCCGAATGCCACATTGTCGCGGGCGCGCAGGTGCGGGAACAGCAGGTAGTCCTGGAACACGACGCCGACGGGGCGGCGCTCGGACGGGACGAAGCGGCGTTGTACGGGGTCGTCGAGCACCTGTCCGGCCAGGGTGACCCGCCCCTCGTCGAGCGGGAGCAGCCCGGCCAGCGTGCGCAGCAGGGTGCTCTTGCCGGCACCGCTGCGGCCCAGGACTGCGACCGTCTCCCCCTGGGCGACCTGGACGTCGACGGTCAGGACGAACTGGCCGCGGCGCACCGTCACCCGGGCATCGAGGCCACCCGTCACCGGCGCCGGCTCGGGCCCGTGCTCGGACGGGCCGGCGTGCGGAGTCCCAGGCGTGCCGGCGGTCAACGGATGCCTGTCTCGGCGTCGGCGGTCAGCGGGGTCTCGCGCGAAGCCCGGCCTCGTAGCAGCCGACGGGCACCCGGGAACCAGCGCGCGCGCAGCGCCAACAGCACCGCGACGCAGACGGCGAGCAGGACGAGGGAAAGCGCGATGGCGGCGTCGGTGTCCGTCTCCAGAGCCAGGTAGACGGCCAGCGGCATCGTCGTGGTGGTGCCGGGAAAGTTGCCGGCGAAGGTGATCGTCGCCCCGAACTCACCGAGGGCGCGGGCCCAGCACAACGCGGCCCCGGCTGCGACGGCGGGCGCGACCATCGGGACGGTCACCCGGCGGAACGTCATCCAGGGGCCCGCGCCGAGGGTGGCGGCGGCGTCCTCGAAACGGCGATCGGCGCTGTTCAGCGCGCCCTCGACGGAGACGATGAGGAAGGGCATTGCCACGAAGGTCTGCGCGACCACCACCCCGACGGTGGTGAAAGGCAGGGTGATCCCGAACCAGTCGTCCAGGCGCTGCCCGACGATGCCGCGCCGGCCCAGCGCCAGCAGCAACGCCACGCCGCCGACGACGGGCGGCAGCACCAGCGGCAGTGTGACCAGCGCCCGCAGCAGGGAGCGGCCCGGGAACCTGGTCCGGGCCAGCAGCCAGGCGAGCGGAATGCCGAACAGCAGCGACAGCGCCGTCGCCGCGGTGGCAGTCTCCAGGGAAAGGAACAGTGCCTCGCGAACGTCATGCTCGGTGATCAGATCGGGCAACCCGGACCACGGCGCCCGGACGAGCAGTCCGATGAGCGGCAGGAGCAGGAACAACGCGGCGATCGCGCCCGGCACCCACAGCGCCCACGGCGCGCGGCGGCGAGTCTCCCGGCGGTCCGAACGGCCCGAACGGCCGTTGCGGCCCGGGAGCCGGATGTGGGGCCGCCGGGCCGAGGTGGTCCACGGCAGCGAGGTACCACCTGGGCTCGTCATCGCCGGCGGGCAACCCTTCTCGCGGGTGACACTGGTGACGGTTGCGAAGCGGGAAGTCCGCCGAGAACGAGGTGGCCCGGCGCGGCGAGGGTCATCCGCCGTGGAACGGGTCACCGGCGAGACCTGGGCCGGTGGGCGGTCAGCGGCGGTCGGGCATCTCGATGACGACGTTGGTCGACTTCACCGCGCCGACGGCGAGGACGCCGGGTTCGAGCCCGAGTTCGTCGGCGGCCTCCCGGCTCATCAGGGAGACCAGCCGGTGCGGCCCGGCCTGGATCTCCACCTGGGCCATCACCGTGTCCCGGGTGACCCGGGTGATGATCCCGGGGAAGCGGTTGCGGGCGGATTCGGCGATGACGGGTGTCCCTGCGCCGATCTGGTCTCCTGCCATATCCTTGGCGAACTCCGCCAAGTTGGCACCCTCGATCGTCCGGCGACCGGCGTCGTCCAGGACGGTAGGCAGCCGGCCGCTGTCCGCCCACCGGCGGATGGTGTCGTCGCTGACACCGAGCAGCGTGGCCGCCTCACTGATGCGGAATCTCGGCATGTTTGTGATGGTAACCCTGCAGGTTCGGCGAGTTCGGAGCGGTTAACCCGAATTTGCGGTGATTTCAGTGGTGTATCGTCCGCTCGCGCGGAGTTTGTCCGGTGGGAGGCCGATGGGTCCGGTCGTGGCCTCGGCCGGTCCGTCCGCGGCGGGATGACCGGTTGGCGCCCAAGCATCCGTCCCTACGGGGCACGATGCGGAGGTCACCCGTCCGCCGACCCCCGTCCCTGGAGCGCCCGTGACGCCGCCCACTCGTCCGTTCGCCACCGCCGGCACTGCCACCACCGCCACCACCACCACTGCCACCACCAGCACCGTCGGCGGCCCGGCCGTCGACTCCACGGTCCCGGTCTCGGCGCCAGTGCGGATCAACGTCCGCGCGCTGCTCGTTGAGGGTGACCGGATCCTGCTTGCCAACGAACGCGGCCAGACGTGGTTCCACCTGCTCGGCGGCCAGGTCGAGGCCGGGGAGACGGTGCAGGGGGCGTTGCGTCGGCTGCTCGAGGAGCAGGCGAGTATCGAACCCGATCACCTGACGTTCGCCGGCTGCATCGAAGGAGCGACGGCCGGGGGCGGCGAGCGGGCCGGGGTGCTCGATGTCGTCTTCGCGGTCGACCGGTCCTGGGCCGCCGAGTTCGGCAGCCGGCTCGACGACCTGGACATCGTCTCGGCGTCGCTGGCGAGCCTGTCCGATCTGCACCTGCGCCCCGCCGCCCTGCGCCAGCTCATCCCCGAATGGCTGCTGCACGCCCGACCGGCCTGGTACGGGACGAGCGCCCGCTGACCGCCGCGGCGTAGTTGACCTCAATCCGACTTCAGGTTCTAGTGTTCGGCCCGGGGCCGGGGCCGGATCCCGTGTTCGCCGGCGCCGACCCCAGGCCACTCGGCTCCGACCGCGACCTGGAGGACGGATCATGTATGCAGTCCGGCTGCACGAGTTCGGCCCGGCGGACAATCTCCGCTACGAGGAGACCGACGACCCGGTGCCGGCGGCCGGCCAGGTGCGCATCGCGGTGGCCGCGGCCGGCGTTCACCTGGTCGACACCACCCTGCGCCGGGGCTGGGCCGGCGGCCTGTTCCAGCGCCCCGACCTGCCGACCATCCCCGGCCGGGAGGTCGCGGGCACGGTCGACGCCGTCGGGTCGGGCGTCGACGAGGGCTGGCTCGGCCGGCGGGTCGTCGCCCATCTCGGTCTCGCCGGCCAGGGCTACGCCCAGCTCGCCGTCCGTGAGGTCGACAACATCCACCCCATCCCGGCCACCCTCGACGCCCCCGCCGCCGTGGCGATGATCGGCACCGGTCGCACCACGATCGGCATTCTCGACGTCGCGGAGCTGACCGAGCAGGACGTCGTACTGATCACCGCCGCGGTCGGTGGCATCGGCAGCCTGCTCGTCCAGGCGGCCCGCGGTGTCGGGGCGGCCGTCGTCGCCGTCGCCGGGGGAGCCGCGAAGGTCGCCGCGGCGCGCTGCCTCGGCGCCGACATCGCCGTCGACTACACCCTGCCCGACTGGCCGGACGCCGTCCGGGCCGCCCTCGACGGCCGCCCCGCGACCGTGACGTTGGACGGGGTGGGCGGCGCTGCCGGCCGCGCCGCCCTGGAACTGACCGGACCGGCCGGTACTTCACGTTCGGCTGGTCGGCCGGGTCACCCACCGTCATCACCACCGAGGATGTGACGGAGCGTGGACTGCTGGTTGCCTCCGTCCTCGGGCCGAGGATGTTCCGCCGGCCCGGTGGGCTGGCGGCGCTGGAGGAGGCCGCGCTCGCCGCCGCGGCCGTCGGCACCCTGGTGCCAGCCGTGCAGACCTTCCCACTGGCCGAGGCCGCGGCCGCGCATGCGGCCCTGGAGAGCCGCGCGACGACCGGCAAGGTCGTCCTGCTGTCCTGAAGCGCGCTGGGCGGCCCTCGCCGCCCAGGGGCTGGTCCGTCCCCGCCCGACCGCCCGGCTCGATCGCCGACACCTGCGCAGCCTGTTCGCCCAGGTCGGAATCGTGCAGATCGACTCGGTGAACGTGCTGGCCCGAGCGGTCGCGGCCCTGGGCGCGGCCGGCTGAGCGCGCTGGTCCTGCCGTTGGCTCTGGGGGCAACTCACGTCCGGGGGACTATCGGCGCGGCTAGATTCGCAGGAGTGACCCTCGACGCCGACCCCGATCGGCACGAGCCGGTTCGCGGGGCTGCCGGCGGGGTCGTCGTCGGCGTCACGGGCCACCGGGGCCTCACCGGGGAGCAGGCCCGCTACGTGGCCGCGCAGGCGCACCGGCTGCTCGCGCCCCTCGTCGGCACGGGCTTCGCCGGGATCACCTGCCTCGCCGAGGGCGCGGACACCGTCGTCGCCGACGTGATCCTGACTCTCGGCGGCCGGCTGATCTCGGTGATCCCGGCGGACGGATACCGGGATTTCCAACCCCCCGGACATCGCCGGGACTTCGACCGGCTGCTGCGCTGCTCCGCCGAGGTTGTCCGCCAGGACCGCCCGACCCCCGACCTGGCCAGCCTGATGGCCGCGAGCCGGGTTCTCGTCGACGCCTCCGACCAGATCATCGCGGTCTGGGACGGCCTGCCGACCCGGGGCTGGGGGGGCACGGCCGACGTCGTCGAATACGCCCGAGAACAACATCGGCCTGTGCAGATCATCTGGCCGGCCGGGGCCGTGCGCCGCCCGATGCGGCCCGGTGCGCAGGACAGGCCACGTCGCCGACCAGCCGGCGGCGATTCCGTCAGCGGGGGGTGAGCGGGACGACGCTCACCTGGACGGGGGTGAGACCGGCCGTGGGAGCGGCTGACGAGCCAGGGGCGCCGTGGCCGGCGGGGCGGCAGCGGTCTGTGCCTGTGCCTGCGGTGGGGCCTGGGCTGGCTGCGGGTGCTGGGCAGCGGTGGCCGTGCCGCTGGTTGCCGGCGGTGCTGCGGCCGCGGCGACGGGCACCACGGGAAGGCGGCCGATGCGGGCCGTGGCGCCGTTTGCAGTAGCCCCGTCGGCAGCGGCGCCGTCGACCCGACCGACCGCCGGGGCCGCCTGGGGCTGCGCGGCGGGCCGCTTGGTCGGCAGGAGGGGGGTGACGATGAGCCCTCGGGGCAGCTGAGTGTCCAGGCGCCCGGCGGTCACCGGGGCATGCCCGGCGCCGGCCGCGGGCTGGCGATCGGCCGGGGCCGACGGTGCGGCCGGCGTGCCGGCGTCCTCGGAGCGGCTGGCCGCGGCGAGTCGCAGCGTGTTCAGCGCGAAGTCCTCGGCGGCGAGATCCTCCTGCTGCTCGTACTCGGTCGGGGCGAGCGCCGCGGCCCCGCCGGGGCTGGCCGCAGTGGCGGCCGTCGCCTCGGCGGGGTCCGTGGAATCCGCCGGCGCGGGGGACGGGCGCGTCGCCGGGGCTCGGTCGGCGGACCGGCTCCCGGCCGAGCCGTCCCCAGAGCGCGTCTCGTGCAGGGGAGCCTGCGCACCGGTGGTCACATCGTCGTTAGAAGCGCCCAGCCCCGCCACGGCCGCCGCCGCCAGCGCGGCCGCCGGGCGGACCCGAGGCCGGCGCCGGGGCTCCTCCACCGGGTCCGGCGAGGACGGTGGCAACCGCCGCACTCCCGCAGCGGCCGCCGGACGTCCGGACGGGGCGGGTTCGTCGCTCGCCGCGGTGCCCCGGTCGGGCGGGAGGATCAACGTGGGGTGCGTGCGGTCCGCACCCGGGCCGGACCGGCGGGGATTGCGCGGTGCCGGCCGCTCAGTCGGTGCTGGCCGCTTAGCCGATACTGGCCGCGCAGTCGGCGATGGCGACGGGGGGAGCACCGGCGACGGTGGCAGGGTCGGCAACGGTGGCAGCGTGAGGCTGATCTCCGACAGGTTGGCCAGGTCCGGTTGGCCGCCCCCGGGCGCGTTTCGCCGCCGCTCGGCGGAGCGGTTCCGCCCGCCCCCTTGGCTGCCCGCGCGGGCCGCGCTGTGTCGACCACCGCCGGTCTGCCGGCTCCCCCCGTCTCCGTCGCCGGGTCGGGACGGCGACGGCGACGGGGGGATCAGCGCGGGGCGCTCGGGCGTGGGGGCGGGCTGCGTGCGGGGGATGGTGGCGGCTGTTCCGCGGACGCGGTCGCGCCCGGCGCGGCCCGAGCGCGGGCGCGGGCCGGCAAGCAGGGCCAGCAGCTCGGAGACGTCGGGGAGCGAGGCGCCGTCGGCCTGGCGCACCCGGGCCAGCGCACGGCGCACCCCGGCGCTGGTCGGGCCGTCCTGGTCGGTCCGCGGCGCGCGTCGCCAGCCGCCGCGGCCCGCCGGCTCCACCGAGCCGGACGCCTTGCCGGCGGCGGCCAGGTCGACGATGCCGGCCCAGGCCACGATGTCGGCGGCCGGTCCGTCCCAGCCGCCCGCCGCCGGTCCGTAGCCGTAACCGGGCACGTAGCCGCCACCGGACGCAGCCCCAGGACCGGTCGTGGCAGCCTGCCCGGAGGAGCAGCAGCGGGCGCAGGGCGGCGGCGATCCCCAGGTCGACCAGGCGGGGGCCGATGACGGACAGGACGATGTCCGTGGCCGTCAGGTCGCCCAGCGCGCCGACCGTGTGGTGGGCCGCGTCGATGGTCTCCAGCAGGGTCCGGGCGAGCCGGTCGATCTCGTCGGCGGACAGCGGCCCTCGCTCGGTGAGCTCGCGCGCCAGGGTGGGACCGCCGACGAACTCGGTGACGGCGTAGGGGCGGTCGGCGTCGGGCGCGGCGTCGAGCACGCCGCAGGTGTGCGGCCCGGAAAGCACGTGGGCCCGGTCGACGGCCGCGGCGAAGCGGGCCCGCATGTCGGCGCGCAGGGCATCGCCCGGGTGCAGGGCGCGGATGGCCACCTGCGCGCCGCCCGGCGCGTGCCCCAGGTAGACGATGCCCGTGATGCCCGCATCGAGGCGGCCGAGCAGCTGATAAGGCCCGAGCGCCGAGGATTCGCCGACGGCGAGCGGCGCGACGTGGCGAGGTAGTCGAGCGGTCATGATGGGTGCCTCGAATGCGACTCGCGGATGGCCGGCGGCATGCAGCCTCTCCGACGGTAGCTACTCACGTCGTGTCCGTGAAGGCTGCTAAGCCCGCTTCTTCGGGAGCATCCGGGTCGTGGCCGCCGTGCCGACGAGGCCCGGGTCGGGCGCGGGCGCACCGACGGCACGCGGGCACGCCTGCCCGACGCCCGGATGGGCGGCCTCGATACCGTCGAGTAGCCAGCCCAGGGCATGCTCGAAGCGGGGGGCGAGCAGCTGGCAGCCGGCGGTCCGCAGTGCCTGCAGCCGCGGCAGCTCCTCGGCGGTGACGAGTTCGTCGAAACCTGGTTGCGGTTCCAGTGGCGGTGCAGGACCATCACCGTGGTGGCCCGTGCGCTTGATCGGGGCGCGGTAGGCTTGGCCGCTGAGCTCCCGCAGCGTGCAGCCGACCACCAGGTCGCTGACCGAGTGGATGATGCGCACCTGCTCGTCCGGATCGTCGGTGATGCGCGACGCGACGGCGAGGTACTGCTCGAGGTGGCGGAGCTTGTTGAGCCCGAGGGCGGGGCGGACCGCGACGTTGAGCGCCCACGGGTGACGCTGGTAGGACTGCCTGGTCCGCTGGGCGATCTCGGTCAGCGCCGCCCGCCAGTCGGCCGGGATCTCCTCGAGCAGATGCCCGCCGAGGAACTCGTTCCACATCAGGTCGAGTAGTTCGTCCTTGTCGCGGACGTGGTAGTAGAGGGTCATCGTTCCGACGCCGAGGCTGGCGGCGAGCCGGCGCATCGACACGGCGGCCAGCCCTTCGGCGTCGGCAAGCTCGATGGCTGCCAGCGCGAGCCGCTGGGGGCTCAGACTGGGCCGGCACCCAGGTGGAGAAGCCTGCCCCGCCCGGTGCCTCCCGCCCGGCTCGACGGCCAGTTCCGTCGGCGCGGCCATGACCTCGTCACCTCCGAACACGCAGCTGAACAGCAATTTTTGGCGTTGGTACATCGTACGGCGTAGTGTTGTGTCCAGTCCTCGTACGGTGTACGACGGCTGGTAGGAGGGGATGTTGGGAATGGCACATTCTGAAGAAACGGGCGCATCCGGCGTCGGCGGTCCCGATCAGGCGTCGGCGGCGGTGTCTGGGGGTGCCGTGTCCGCCGAGGCATCCGCCGCAGGTAGGCGGGGTGCGGCCGCTTTGGCGCTGCCGGCTCCCCGGGCGAAGTGGGCCGTGCTGGCGGTGTGCTGCCTGGCCCAGTTCATGGTGGTGCTCGACATCTCGATTGTGAACGTCGCGTTGCCGTCGATGCAGACCGATCTCGGAATGTCGGCCAGTGGTCTGCAGTGGGTGGTGAACGCCTACACCCTCGCCTTCGCCGGGCTGCTGCTGTTCGGTGGGCGGGCGGCGGACCTGTTCGGCCGGCGCCGGGTCTTCATGTTCGGGCTCGTGCTGTTCACGCTGGCGAGCCTCGCCGGCGGTCTCGCCCAGACCGAGACGCAGCTCATCATCGCCCGAGCGGTGCAGGGTCTGGGCGGCGCCGTGCTGGCCCCGGCAACGCTGAGCCTGCTGATGACCTCGTTCGCGGAGGGCCGGGAGCGGACCAGGGCGCTTGGCGCCTGGGGTGCGACGGCGGCCAGCGGCGGTGCCTTCGGGACGGTCGTCGGCGGCATCCTCACCGACCTCGCCGACTGGCGGTGGGTGTTGTTCGTCAACGTGCCGATCGGGGTCGCGCTGGTGGCCGCGGCGCGCGTGGTGCTCGTGGAGTCGCGCGGGCAGGTCAGCCGCCTTCGCGATCTCGACGTGCCGGGCACGCTGACCGTGACGGGCGGCCTGGTCCTGCTGGTCTACGCGATCGTCCGCACGGAGAGCTCCTCCTGGGGGTCGCCGGTGACGATCGGGATGGTGGTTGGGGCGGTCGTGCTCCTCGGCGCCTTCATCGCGATCGAGGCCACCACGGCCAACCCGCTGGTGCCGCTGAACATCTTCCGCTATCCCGGGATCGCGGTGGCCAACGTGATTGCGGCGCTTCTCGGGGCGGCGATGTTCACGGCGTTCTTCTTCCTCACCCTGTTCATGCAGCGGGTCCAGGGCGACAGCCCGCTACGTGCGGGGCTGTCGATGCTGCCGATGCCGCTGATGATCATTTTGGCGTCGCAGCTCGTCACGCGGACGATCGGTCGGCTCGGCCCGCGGCCGATCATCGTCTTCGGCGCCGCGGTGGGCGCGTCGGGGCTGCTGTGGCTGTCGGCGATCACGCCGGGCGGCTCGTACTGGTCGCACGTGTTCGGCCCCCTCGCGGTGATGGGCTTCGGCATGGGAACCACGATGGTCTCGATGGTTTCCGCGGCCACCGCGGGCGTGCCGATCCGGCTCGCCGGGCTTGCCTCCGGGCTCATCAACACCGGCCGGCAGATCGGTGCGGCCGTCGGCCTCGCCGCCGTCACGACGATCGCCACGCATCACACCGAGGGTCGGCTCCGGCATGGGGTCCCGCAGCCTGAGGCGCTGACCTCCGGATACTCGCTCGGCCTGTTCATCGGCGGCTGCGTCTTCGCCGTCGGAGTCCCGGTGGCCTTCCTCTTGCCGCGGCTGCGCCGGCCCCAGCCGGCCGCCTCCGAGGTGCTGGCACCGACGCGGCCCGTCGACGGCGACCAGCAGGCAGTCACCAGCGCCGCCGAGGTCTGATCTCGGGTCGTCCGTCCAACCTTGCCCTTCCAGAGGGATAAATCGGACACAGAGCCCTCTGGAAGGGCAAGGAACGTCGGCTACAGCTCGGCCGGTAGGCGCCGGCGTCAGCGGCGAACGGAGCGCACCAGCCCGACGACCTCCGCGGCGGCACGCTGCACCCCATCCGGGCCGAAGATCTCGATGCGGGCGACCGCGCGGCCCTGACCGGCATGGACTGTGTGGACCTGGAACAGGTGCCAGTCCCGTACGTCCAGATCATCGAAGAACGTGACGGTCTGGGACAGCACCGCCGCGGCCACCTGCGGCCGGTCGGCCGGCATGGGCGGGATCCCCGAGGCCGTGAGCAGATCGGCAAGCGGCAGCACCTCGCAGGAATGTGCCAGCAGGGCCCGCCACACCGTCGGGTCCTTGCCCGCGTCGCCAATCCGCTGTCACTGATCGAGCCGGTGCGGTTCCACCCGCGGCAGCACCCGGACCTCCCACGGCATCAGCCGCCGATCGGGGAAGGGCGCCGCGTCCGCCGGCCCCGGCAGGTCCGCCCGACTCGTCTGCAGACTGAGAAAGTCCGGTTCCGAGGCGCGCAGCATCACGTCCGCCCGGCAGATGTGCAGCGAGCCCTGCCGGAAGGACAGCGCCAGCGCGTCGATCGACCTGCCGTGCGCGAGACGCTCGACGTCGACCCAGAGCGGCTGCCGGCAGTCCCCGGGGTGAGAGAAGATCGTGTGCAACGAGTGCACGGCCTTGCCCGGCGACAGGCGTTCCGCGAGGACGATCTGCTGACCGAGTAGTTGCGCGCCGAGGATCCCGCCGTGCGCGCTCACCAGACATCGGGCCGGCACCGGAGGAACGTCCCCGCCGAGGTCCAACACCGCCAGCAGATCACTCAGCGTAAAGACGCCCGGCATCGGGGCATTGATCGGTAGCGGCGGCTCGGGCTGTGCGGACGAGGAACCGACTCGCTGCGAATCGATGGTCTCCACTGATCGTTCACTCACATCGCACCCCTTTCCCCGCGCGGGCCGCCCGGCCGCACGGTGAGGGACGCGATCACTCTGCGCCGCGGCTCGGCGCGGGCAGGTGACCGGTCGCCGCGCCGCCGGCAGGCCGCCGCGCGTGGATCACGACTCCGCCCGGCGCGGAGCCTCGCGGGTCAATATCGACCCGTTTGGTGTCATGGGCCGGTCGCAGTGGTGTACGCCACGTCGCCACGAGCCGCCGGCCAGCACAAAAGCTCGCAAAACACCCGGCCTTGCCTCTGTGCGATCTATATACGGCTCTGTCGCAGCCGGCGGGACCGGGCTGGCGGGGGCGGTTAGGGGCAGGGTGGCCATGACCTCGTGACTGGTCAGGGGGCGTCCGCGCCAGTTCGTGCTGATCCGTGAGGACAGCCGGTGTTCGATCTTGTTCCATTGAGGGGTTCCCGGCGGGAAGTGACACACGGTCACCTCCAGGCCGGCCGTGTGGGCGAAGTCGGCCAGTTCGGTCTTCCACGCCCGGACCCGGTAGCCGTTGACCCCGCCGGCGTCCGCGGTGATCAGCAGCCGGGTTGCGGCCGGGTAGCGGTGGCCGGCCCTCGCCATCCACCAACGGCGTAGGGTCGCCACCGCCCCGCCAACGCGGCAGTGTCACCGCCGCAGCCCGCCGACACCCAGCCGGTGTCGGCGGTGAGGTCGTAGATGCCGTACGGCACCGCTTTCTGGGCGTCCTTCTCGGGGAAGTCGTGGGCCCGTACCCGTACGGGCTGCCCCGCGCGGTGCCACTCCCGGCCCGGCGACCGCATAGTCGCCGTCTTCTTGGTGTCGATGCTGACGACCGGCTGGCCGGCCGCGGTGAACTTCTTGACCTGCTCGTTGATGTAGTGGAACTGGCCGTCCCGGTCGGGATGGCGGGCGCCCTCGGTCGTGCGTGAGGTGCCCTGCAGGCTGAACCCCTCGGCCCGAAGGAGGGCCGCGACCGTGTCCGCGCCCACCGGATGCCCGACGAACAAAGGAAGCACAACCGGATCCACAATGCGCTACGCGCCGTCGGCGAACGCGCGAACGCGCTGCTCAAGGGCACTTTCCGGCTTCTCCGCAACATCACGGTCGACCC
Organism: Candidatus Frankia alpina; assembly: GCF_902806485.1. Classification (GTDB taxonomy): domain Bacteria; phylum Actinomycetota; class Actinomycetes; order Frankiales; family Frankiaceae; genus Frankia; species Frankia alpina. Next base: position 20,649 of record NZ_CADCWT010000038.1, read on the forward strand.
CCGGAAGATCGGACTCGTCACGAAGGCAGCTCTCGCCATCCTCCGCACGGAGCACCGAAGGAACGTCTGACCCTCAACATTCAGCTACAGCGTTGCTGTTACGCAACGCCACGAACCGTTGCAGGGAAAGGCTCATTATGCCAACTGACCGCACCCGTCCGTTGACGACCGATTGGCCCCATTCTATGATTCGGCCATGGTAAAGGCTAATCCGCGCTGGGTCGCGCGCAACGTGGTCCGCCGGGTGCCGGCGATGAACGCGCGCATGCCGCTGAACATGTGGGCGAGCCTGTGGGGCGGCAGCGACGGCCCGGGGATCGACGCGATCTCCATCGTCAAGCGCATCGCCGATCAGGCGGGCCAACCGCTCAGCGTCGTGCAGATCGGCGCGAACGACGGCGAGATGGGCGACCCGCTACACGACGTGATCGTGCGGTACGGCTGGCGTGGCGTGCTCGCCGAACCGCTGCCGCACCTGTTCCCCGCGCTGGCGAACTCCTACCGCGACGTGCCGGGCATCGTGTGCGAGCAGACCGCGATCGGCCCCGAGGAGGGCACGGCGCGGATGTTCGCGGTCAGCCGGCGTCCCACCGACCCGGTCTGGGCGAACGGGCTGAGTTCGTTTCGCCGCGAGGTGATTCTCGAGTCGAAGAGCCTCATACCGGACATCGAGACGCGCATCGAGGAGATCGACGTCCCGGTCATGCGGCTCGACACGCTGCTGACCAAGCACGCCATCAACCACGTCGACGTGATGCAGATCGACACCGAGGGCTTCGACTACGAGATCCTCAAGCTGATTGATTTCTCGAAACCGTGGGCGCCGCACCACATTATCTACGAGGCCTGCCACCTCGGGGACGACCTCGAACGCGCGCGTGGCCTACTCCGGGCCACTGGCTACACGATCTTCCCTGTGGGCTACGACGACTACGCTTACCACCACTAGACAGTGCCCTGGCTGGAGAGGGGAACGTCGGTGGAGGTCTTGACGCTTTGGGCGTCGAGGATGCAGGCGGTGGGTTCGGGTGTGCGACCGTCGGTGACGCGGGCCAGGCCGGTCAGGGTGTAGCCGAGCTGGGGGAAGATGCCGTCGTCGCGCCAGGCGGCGTAGTAGAAGTAGACGGTGTTGTGCGGCGGGAAGTCGTGGGGTAGGTATCTCCAGGGAATGCCGGTCCGGTTGAGGTAGAGGATTGCGTTGAACACCTCGCGGAGGTCGACGGAGGCGGGCTTTCTGGTGGGCCGGCGGTCGAGTCGGGCTTTCCGCCAGGCGTGCAGGGCCGGGGCGATGAGCGCCCAGCGGGCGTCGGAGAGGTCACTGAGCCTTTCCCGGTAACGTTTCGTCGCTTTGCGTGACATCAATGTTGTGTTGGTGTGTTGGGTTTCAGGCGGTGCGCCGGTGCTCGGTGTGGAGGATGACGAGAGCGGCTTTCGCGACGAGTCCGATCTTCCAGGGGAAGATCGTGATGGTGTGGAGCAGTCGGAAGGTGCCCTTGAGCGGCGCGTTCGCGCGTTCACCGACGGTGCGCAGCGCGTTGTGGATCCTGTTGTGCGCCTTCTGTTCGTCGGGCAGGTCCACGTCCTCGGCCGGGCCGGGGGTGCGGACCCGGCCGGCCTCGATCACCGTGCCGTCGATGATGACGTGGTCGTAGCCGGCCATGCTCGCCGCGGTCAGGGCGTGGCGCAGGTTAAGGGCTGGCGACGGGGGTGGGGGTGGGGGCGGTGGTCGAGGAGGAGCGGTTGAAGATCAGGGAGACTTCCATGATGCCGTGGTCCTCGGTGGAGATGCCGGGGAAGCTCGGGTTGGGGATGCCGTAGTCGGCGAAGACGACGGGGAGTTGGCCGACCGTGCGGATCGAGGTGCCGTCCCAGCGTGACTGCAGTGTCATGGTGACCCGTTTCGTCTGGCCGCGCAGGACCAGATCGCCCTTCGCCGACACGGTCCGGGTGGTCTTCGAGTCGGTGGGGACGGTGCCGATGTCGACGGGTTCGGCGAGGGTGAACGTCGCGGTCGGATAGGTGTCGGTGTCCATGATCCGGCCGCGGAACTGGTTGTCCCGGCGGCTTTCGTCGCTGGTCACCGAGGCCATCTGCGCGGTGAAGGACGCCTTCGTGGCCACTGAGCCGGCGATGGTGAGCGAGCCGGTGACCTTCTTCGTCCGCCCGGCCGCGGTCGTGTCCTGGCCGAAGAGCACCTCCTTGACCCGGTAGCCGACCTTCGAGCCCCCGGCGATCGTCCAGGAGCCGCTCAGCGAGCCGGCCGGTGCTACGGACGCGTTCTCGCCCGGCTGCGCCAGGGAGAACTCCTCCGGGGCGTCCTTCTTGATGAAATTGATGTAGACGGCCGTGCCGCCCACCACGAGGATCGCCAGTACGACGACGGCGCCGAGCAGGACGAAGAGCAGGCGCCGGCGCCGGGGCTGCGGAGCCGGTGCCTCGGGTTCGGTCATCGGAAGATCGTCCCTCTTGCCGTCGGCCTCGGCGACGGGCGCCGCTGAGGTTCGTCCCTGTTAGCTGTCCAAACAACGATGTCGTGAGAAGGCCATTGTGCCTCTCACCCGCCGGCGGCCGTCCCGGGGCCGGTGCGCCCGCCGCTGTCGGTGGCGTTCTGCTCGCGGCCGTGGTCGCCGTGGTCGCCGTGGTCGCGGGGGTGGGAGTCGTGCTGCTCGGGCGGGCGGACCCGGCCCTGCGTGACTGAGTTGACCTGCACCGACAGCCCGTCGTCGCGCACGTGCAGGGGGACCACGACGAACCGTCCGGTCGGCAGGTAGGGGCCCGCCGGCGGCGAGTCCCAACTGTGCAGGCCCAGCCACCAGCGGTGGCGGGAGTCGGTGAAGGCATGGGCGCCGCCGGGGCCGAAACCTACCTTCCCGCCGGTCAGCATCGGCTTCGGGGCCGGCTTGCAGGGGCCGAGCGGGCCGGTGCAGGAGGCGCCGGCGACCACCTGGCGACCGTTGAGCTCCGGCGCGGCGGAGTACACTAGGTGGTAGCGCCCATCCTCGACGATCATCGAGGGGCTCGCGACCCGCTTCTGCTGCCAGGGCACGCTCGGGCGCAGCAGCACTGCCGGCTCGCCGGTGAGTACCAGCCCGTCCGAGCGCAGCCGCTGGGCCCACAGTGTCGGGCCCGCGCCGTCGGGTCGCCCCGGGCTGCTCCAGGTGAGGTAGGCGTGCCCGGCGTCGTCGACGAAGGGGCTCGGGTCGGTGCTGCCGCCGTCCGCGGTCTGGCAGACGAACGGGGCCAGCGACGTGTCCACGAATGGCTCGTCCACGTCGTCCGAGGTCGCCGCCGAGATGCAGCGGATGCCGAGTCCGCGTACGGCCGTCGTGTAGTAGAGGACGTACGAGCCGTCGAACGCGCCGATCGCCGCCGGCCCCAGCCCGCCGCCCGGGTCGGCCCAACCGGGCGGCGCCGTCAGGGCGTCGGGCTCGGTGGTCCAGCTCCGGCGATCCCGGCTGGACAGCAGGCTGATCGTGTCGGGGGAACGCGGGTCCACGCCGACGGCGTAGGTCGTCCGGTTGCGGGTCAGCAGGGTCGGGGCAGGGAAGTCGACGCCGGGGACGAGCACGGCCCGGGTGGAGGCGCCCGAGCTCGCCTTGGACAGATACAGCCCGACCAGCACGATGGCGATGACGATCACGGCCGGCTGGCGTCGGGCGAAGTCGACCAGACCACCGATGAGGTCCTTCTCGCCCATGCCGCCACCATCCTCATAGTGAGTATCTGATGGCGGAGTGTATTCACGGTGGGGTGAAGTTGGGTGTCAATCGACTCTGCGGACACTTCCTGTCGCCTCAGGTGTCGCCTCAGGTGTCGGTTCGGGTGTTGGTTCGGTGGATAACTCTCGCAGCAGGGTGGCGCTGCGTGGGTTCAGCCCGACGAGGGTCACCTCGGTGCCGCGCTCGCGGTACTTCGCGCGGACGTCATCGAGGGCGGCGACCGCGGCGGAGTCGAGGACGTCGGCCTGGGCCAGGTCGACGACCACTTGGGCTGGGTCACGGGCGTAGTCGAAGGCGTCGGCCAGGTTGCTGGTCGAGGCGAAGAACAGCGAGCCCTGGACCGCGTAGATCCGTTCGCGGCCCTCCGGGTCGAGCACGCTGGTCACCAGGGTCCGGTGGGCGACCCGGCGGGTGAACAGCAGGGCGGCCAGGACGGTGCCGACCAGCACGCCATACGCCAGGTTGTGGGTGGGAACCACGACGGCGACCGTCGCGACCATGACCGCAGTCTCGCCGCGGGGCATCCGACGCAGCGTCGAGGGTGCGATGCTGCGCCATTCGAAGGTCATCACCGAGACCAGGATCATCACCGCGACCAGCGCGGACATCGGGATGTGCCGGACGAGGTCGCGCAGCGGAACGACGAGCATCAGCAGGAAGCCGCCGGCGGCGAAGGTCGACAGCCGGCCGCGACCGCCGGAGTTGACATTGACGATGGTCTGGCCGATCATCGCGCAGCCACCCATCCCGCCGAAGAAGCCGTTGACGACGTTGGCGATGCCCAGGCCCCAGGACTCGCGGTTCGGATCGTGGGTGGAGTCGGTCATCCGGTCGACGATCTGGGCGGTCAGCAGCGTCTCCAACAGTCCCACGGCGGTCAGCGCGACCACGTAGGGTGCGATGATCCGCAGGGTTTCCCAGCTCAGCGGGACGTCGGGGATGCCGGGCACCGGCAGCGAGCCGGGCAGCCGGCCCTCGTCGCCGACCGTCGGCACCGAGACGTGGAAACCGCACGTGACCAGCGTCAGGACCGCCACCGCCACGAGCGGCGCTGGGACCGCCGTTGTGAGCCGGGGGACCGTCAGCAGGATCGCCAGGCCCCCCGCGACCAGGACGTAGACCTTCCACGACTCGCCGATGACGTGCGGCATCTGGGCGGTGAAGATCAGGATGGCCAGCGCGTTGACGAAGCCGATCATCACGGTGCGCGGCACGAAGCGCATCAGCCGCGCGACCCCGAGCACGCCGAGGACACCCATCAGCAGCCCGACCCCGACGGTGGTCGCGAGCAGGTAGTTCAGCCCATGCTCGCGGACCAGCGGCGCGGCCACGAGGGCCATCGAACCGGCGGCGGCGGAGATCATCGCCGGCCGGTCGCCGGTGAACGCGATGATCACCGAGATGGTGAACGACGCGAACAGGCCGACCTTCGGGTCGACCCCGGCCACCACCGAGAACGAGATCGTCTCCGGGATCAGCGCGAGCGCGGTCACCAGACCCGCGAGCAGCTCCACCCGGACGTGGCGCGTGTCCGGCCAGCGCCGGGCCGGCGCGGGTAAGCGCAGCCCCCGACGACCACACGACGGCCCCCAGCCACCACGCCGGCGATCTCACGGGCGGAAACAGCTGTCATAGCACCGGAACCTCGACGATCGACGGTGGCTTCGGCGCAGCGCCGAAGCCACCGGGGTGGGACCGGACCCTACTCACCCGCCGCCTCTCGCCACCACGCTGTGCATCGACGGGACGGCGACGCCTCCGACGGGGACGGCGCACCCGTGGGGAGACATGACTGCTCCCCGGGGAACGGAGCACGGCGGCATCATCGCCCTGGGAACGACTGCGGGGCGGTGTTCCCCACGCCTCAGGTGGACGACCGGCGGTACGGTCCGGTTAGTCGGACCTGACGATACGAAGTCAGCTTCGCTGACGCAGCGGGAGGGTTCGACCGGTCATGCCCGGGGTGCCCCGAGCCGGGTCAGAGCCTGCTGCATCTGGTCGATCTCGATCGACTGGTTGAGCACCATCGCCCGGGCCAGGCTGCGCGTGCGGTCGGAATCGGCGTGCTGCGCCGCGTACTGCGCCATCGCCAGCCCGCCACGGTGGTGGTGCACCATCAGGGTGAGGAACAGGACGTCGAGGTCACGGCCGTGGATCGTCGCGAGCCGCCGTAGCTCGTTCGGGGTCGCCATGCCCGGCATCCGGGCGGTGTCGTCGGCCGAGGCGGCCCCGCCGATCGACCCGCTCATGCCCGGCATGTCGCCCATGGCGGCCGAGCCGGTGTCGCCGTGCGCGTCGTGCTCGGCGCCCGCGCTCGCGCTCGCGCCGGTGCCGCCCATCCAGGGCATCGGTGCGCCGCTGGCGCTCTGGGCCCGTCCCCAGCCGGACAGCCACGCCGACATGATGCCGATCTCCCGCTGCTGGGTCAGCGCGATGTCCTGCGCGACGCTGCGGGTCGACGCGTCGCCGCCGCGGTCGAACTCGATCATCGCCATCTGCACGGCCTGCGCGTGGTGCTCGGACATGTCGCGGGCGAAGCCGACGTCGACGGAGCCTTCCCCCGGCGGGCGGTCGAGCAGGTCGCCCAACGCCGAGCCGGCGGCCAGCAGCCCGGCAACCAGCACCACGACGACCGGAGCCCACCACAGCGTGGCCCGGCCCCGGCCCCGGCGACGCCGCGGGGGCGCGGCGGCCTCGGCTCCGGCGGGATCGGTGGCAGCCAGGTCGGTGGCAGCCAGGTCGGCCTGGGCTGGCCCGGGTCCGTCGTCCAGTACGTGGGGCTCGGCGGATGCGTCTGCGTGCGCGGTGGGGGCGGCGGGCAGACGGCCCCCACCGCGCGGTTCTGAATCGCTCATCGTCCGTCAAGTCTGACGTAGGTGCCGACGTTTCGCGCGCCACCCCCCGCGGGGCGGGGGGTCAGACGTGTAGGGACGAAGGTCCGCTTGCCGACCTGGACCCGGGTCCCCGGCACCAGCGGGGCGGGCTGGTGCGGGCTGAGCGGGGTCCACACGGTCGCCTCGGGCGGCGCGATGTAGGTGCCGTTGGCCGAGCCCTGGTCGGTGATCACAACGTCCCAGCCGGTCAGGGTGATCACGGCGTGTACTCGGGAGACGGCGCTTTCGCCGTCTTCGACCGGCAGTGCCCGCGCCTTACCGGCCCGGACGGCGTCGTCCCGGTCGGGCCGGCGGCCGATGACCAGGTCCATGTCGACATTCATCGTCAGCCCGTCGTCGAACACGAGCACCCCGACCGTCGGCCGCGGACCCCACACGGTGTGGGCGCCCTGCTGGGCCAGCGACAGGCCGCACTCGGCGCAGTAGGGCGCCTGCGGGTGGTTGAAGTGCCCGTTCGCGCACAGGACCCCTTCGACCTGGGGCTCGGAGTTGCTGGGCAGCATCGTCGGGGCGTCGTCTTCGTCGATGAGGTCGGAGACGGTGAAGGTCTGCCCGGGCAGCTGGGTCATGGCGTCGTGCTCGTCGTCGCCGAGGCCGTCCGACAGGGGCTCGACGTGCCCGCCGAGCTGGCCGATGTGGCCGTTGGAGGCAGAGTCGACCGAGGCGCGGCCGAGCGCCTCGAGCCCGGCGAGCTCGGTCGGCGGGTCCTCGTCGAGCTCGTCGAGTTCGTTGAGGTCGGCGGCCTGGGTGGGTTCCGCCGCCGCCCGGCGACGGTGGGCCTCCTCCTCCTCCTCCTCCTCGCTGAGCAGCGGGGCCAGCGCCGGCGGGGTGGTCGGCATCGGGTCGGGGGCGCGCGCTGGGCGTGGGAATCGCCGCGGAGCCCGTCATCGGGTCGCGCAGGGGATCGAAGCCGGCCAGCAGCCGCTCGGCCGGGGTCTTGGTGGCGGGAAGCGCGGGTGCGTCGCTGAGCAGCAGGCTCACCCCGATCCCGGGTACCGCGCCGATCCCCAGGTCGAGGGGGAAGCCGAGGTCGCCGAGGCCGCCGGGGAAACCGGTCGGGCCGACGATGCCGGTCGGCCCGACGTCGATCCGGGTGATCTCGGTGGGCAGCAGGCGGTCGACCCAGGTGGCAGAGTCCACGCCGGACAGCGTCACCCCGGACGTGCCGGACGCCACGACGTCCATCGCCCCGTGAACGAGCGCCGCGACGCGGTCGTTGACGGTGGTCAGCAGGCTGAAGTCGGGCACCTGGTCAGGGTCGGCGTCGGCGAGGAGCCCGGCGACCCGGCGCACGAGCCGGCGACCCATGGTCGACGCGGTCGTGCCCACCTCCGCGGCCACCTCGGCGCACAGCC
>NZ_CADCWT010000039.1 GCF_902806485.1 Candidatus Frankia alpina
CAGGACCGCCTGAAACCCAACACACCAACACCACATTGATGTCACGCAAAGCGACGAAACGTTACCGGGAAAGGCTCAGTGTCGTGATCGGGATTGGTGACCGCGAGAGTGGTGTAGGAAACAGCTGACGTGGTTCCTTTGCCCGACACGTTTCCAGCTACGGCCGAAGTCGTCGCACGGATGCGACGTGGATGTCGCGATGGCCGGCGTGATGCGACTTCCTGTGTCGCGAACCCGGTATCGGCCTGATGGTTGTTCATCCGCGTCGACGGGGCACCCGCGTACCTGTTCCTGAAATTGTCGACTAGGGTCTGCAAAAAGCGGAATGGCACGATCGTGCCGGCCGCCGGCGTATCCGCCGACCCGTCTTTCGGCGGCGGATACGAAACCCTGACCCAGTTCATGACTTTTGAAGGAGCAGGCATTGACGACGCCGCTGTCCTGGCAGGCGCGGTCGTGGGAGACGGCGCCCCGCATACCGGCGGATCCGCCTGTCGCCGAGCCTCGCGCACACCGCGGCGCACTGCCCGCGGCGTCGTGGGAGGAAGGCGAGTCCGCCGGCAGGCCGCGCCGAGCCCAAAAGGCGATCTTCATTTCCTATGTGGACGCGGATCTGGCGTGGGCGCAGTGGATCGCCTGGCAGCTGGAGGAGGCCGGCTACCCGGCGCTGATCGAGGCGTGGGACTTCGCCGCGGGCACCCACCCGGTCGACCGTCTGCATCAGACCGTCGCCGACGCCCTGCCCACCCTCGCCGTGCTCTCCGCGGCCTACCTGGCCTCCACCGAGACGCCGGCGCAGTGGCAGAGCGCCTGGCATCAGGGCGCCGCCGGCCACACCGGCGCGCTGCTGGCCGTCCGGGTCGAGGACTGCCCACGGCCGGGGCTGCTGGGCCGGCTCGGCGCCGTCGACCTGTTCGACCTCGACCGCGACACCGCCCGAATGCGGCTGCTCGCCGCCGTGCGTGCCGGGCGCGCCAAGCCCGCCGTCGAACCGCCCTATCCCGGCCCGGGTGGCGCGGCGGCGGAGGCGAACGCCGGCCTCGGCGCCTGGCCGGGTGAGCGCGGGGCGGTGGCTGATCTCCCGCCGTCACCGGCCTGGGTTCGCGAGGAGCTGCGTCACGCCGAGGCCCTGCTCGCCCTGGGCCGGCCCGGTCAGGCCGCGTACCGGTTCACCGCGATCGCCGACCGATTCGCCGCGGCGGGGCAGGTCGGTGATCCGCTGTGGTTCGCCGCCCGCTTCGGGCTCCTGCGCGCTCGGGATCGTCAGAGCGACCTGCGCGATCAGGGCCAGCAGGGCCAGGCGACGGCACGCTGCTCGCACCTGGTCGAGCGGGCGCGGGCGGAGCTGGGCGAGCGTCACGAGCTTGTCCACAGCATGCTCGCCTACCAGCTGAGCAGGATGCGCAACATCCCCCGGCTGGAACCGTGAGCGCAACGGCGCCGCGCGGCGGTGCTTTAGCGCGCCCCGGCGGCCCGGCCGTCCACCGTGGTGTCCTCGGCCGGCGCCGGCTCAGCGATCTTGACGACCGCGTCACCGACAGACGCAGACGGTGACGCAGACGGGGTCGGGGACGGGGTCACCGCGGGTTCGCCGGCGGTCGGGGCGGGGTGGTCGTCGTCGTGCAGGTCCTTGATCTCGGACTTGAGGATGCGCAGCGAGCGGCCCAGGGAACGGGCGGCGTCGGGGAGCCTCTTCGCTCCGAACAGCACGACGACGACGACGATGATGATGAGCAGTTCAGGCGTGCCGATGTCACCCACGAAAACCATCCTTCGGACGGGTCGGACCCACCGCCGGCCTCGAGGGCATGCTATGGCCGGGCGCGTCGCCGCGGTGGAGAGCTGCCCATGGGCGGTGTCACCCGGGTGACGGGCGGTTGATGTTTGGCGAAGTGTCGCCGACGGGTACATCGGGGTCGATCTCCCCGCCGATCATCGGCTCCTCGCCGCTGATCCTCACCTGTCGGAGGCCCGCTGTGCTCTGGACCCTCATCACCTGGGTGGTACTCGGTCTCATCGCGGGTGCCGTGGCCCGCCTGCTCGTGCCCGGACCCGATCCGATGAGCATCCCCGCGCCGATCCTGCTGGGCGTCGTCGGCTCGTTCGTCGGTGGTTTCCTCGGCTATCTGCTGTTCGGCAAGGACTTCGGTGAGGGCGCGTTGCAGCCCTCCGGCTCGTCGGGTCCATCCTCGGCGCCATCGTCGTGCTGCTGGTCTGGCGGACGGTGGGCGGGCGCCGCCACGCGCTGCGCCGCTGACCCGCCGCCCGCCGGTCGCCTCGCCCAGATCCCGCACCCAGATATCCCGCACCCGGGTCGCCGCGATCACGTCACCACGATCAGGCCCGGCACCGCCGTGGCGGTGCCGGGCCTGCGTGCGTCACAGCGGCAGTTCGGGGGCCAGGGCGCGCCAGGCCTCCACGGTGGGACGCCCGATGCGGCGGACCGCGTCGATGTCGGCGGAGATGACCTGCACGGCGACGTGGTCGGCGCCGGCGTCGAGATGGGCGCGCACGCGCTGCGCGACCTGCGCGGGGGTCCCCCAGGCGTAGAGGGCGTCGACGAGCCGGTCACTGCCTGTCCCGGTGACGTCGTCGGCGTCGAAGCCCGATGCCTGGAAGTTGGCGACGTAGTTGGGCATCGCCAGGTAGTAGGACAGGTTCGCCCGTGCCAGCCGCCAGGCTGCGGCGGGATCGGTGTCCAGGATGACCTTCTGGTCGGGGGCGAGCAGCGGGCCGTGGCCGAGCGTCGTGCGGGCGGCGGCGGTGTACTCGGGGATCACCAGGTAGGGATGCGCGCCGCGGGCGCGGCGCGCGGCCAGCTCGAGCGCCCGCGGGCGCAGCGCGGCGAGGACGCGCGCCTGGGCCGGCACCGGGGCGTCGGCGCCGTCGAGCCCGTCGAGGAACTGTCCCAGATGGGCGAGCGGGCGGGTGTAGGCGTGGCCGAGCCCCTCGACGATCTGGGCGTGGCTGATGCCGAGTCCGAGCAGGAAACGGTCCGGGTGGGCGGTGTCGAGCCGGTGGTAGCCGGCGGCGAGGGCGGCCGGTTGCGTCGTCCACACGTTGACGATCCCCGTGGCCACGGCCAGCCGGTCCGTGGCGGTGAGCACCTGTTCGGGCAGGGCCAGATCCGACGGCGAGGCGCCGAGCCACAGCGCGCCGTAGCCGAGGGCGTCGAGCTCCGCCGCCGTGGCGGCGACGTCCGATCCGGTCCAGGTATACGACAGCGACCACACGCCTACCCGCCCCAACGACACCGCCATGGCTGTTCTCCTCACGTCCTGCGCCGCTGCCGGCGCCGGGCCGCGACCCGGACACCCTCCCCATGTGTTCGATGGCCACCGAACACGTTGTCACGAGTGTACGACGGCGATCGAATAGATGGCCGGGGGTGGCCGGCCTGCGCGCAGGCGGCGGGTAAAGTCGCCCCGGGCGGTGCCCGCCCTGCGGCGGCCGCCGGCGGCGGTGGGGCCCGCCGTGGTCGAACCGCGGCAGCGCGCCGCCAACGGTCCCTGCGTGCCACACAGCTGCGTTCGATCCCCCGCCGGGTCGCGCGCCACGCAGGGAGGAGCCCCATGGCCGAGCAGCCCGCGCCGCAGCGCATCTCCCCCGCGGACCCCACCGATCCCACCAATTCCGGCGATCCCACCGTCGCCGCGACCGATCCCGACGTCGATCTGCACCTGCCGGCCCAGCGCGCCGAACTGCGGGCCCACCCGGCGCTGCTGCTCGGCGTCATCGCCGCCGGCGGTGCGCTCGGCGCCTGCGCCCGCTACGGCGCGGCGCTGGCCTGGCCGACCCACCCCGGCGCGTTCGGCTGGACCACCGTCGCCGTAAACACCGTCGGCTGCGCGGCGATCGGCGTGCTCATGGCCCTGGTCCGCGCCGGCCGCCTCGCCCACCCGCTGGCCCGCCCGTTCCTCGGCACCGGGATCCTCGGCGGGTTCTCCACCTTCTCCACCTACGCCGTCGGCGTCGACGGGCACCTCGACGACGGCCGGCCGCTGACGGCCCTGGCCGCCCTGGCGCTGACCCCGGTCGCAGCGCTCGCCGCGGTGTGGGCGGCCACGGCAGCGACCCGCGGGCTGCTGTGGCGGTGCGGTGAGCGGCGACGAGGGGAGCGGCGGCGGTGAGCTGGCTGCTGGTGATCCTCGGCGCGGCGGTGGGCGCGCCGCTGCGCTACCTCACCGACCGGGCCGTGCAGGCCCGCCACGACAGCCCGCTGCCCTGGGGCACGATCACCGTCAACACGGCGGCCAGCGCCGTGCTCGGCCTGATCACCGGCGCGGTCGGCGCTGGCGCTGCCTCGACGCGGGTGGCGCTGCTGGTCGGCACCGGGCTGTGCGGGGCGCTGAGCACCTACTCGACGCTGTCCTACGAGACGCTGTGCTTGGTCGAGGACGGTCACCGCCGTCTCGCCGCCCTCACCGCCGCCAGCCTGCTCGCCGGGGTCGGCGCCGCCGCGGTCGGCGTGGCCCTCGCCCGCGCCCTGTGGGGCTGACCCGCCGTGCCCCGGCCGGACCCCGTGCCTTGCCGACCCGTGCCCGCCCTGACCGGTGATGTCCACCGGCCGGGGCCTCGACCAGCAGACCCGCCGACCGAGAGGCGGGGTCGGCCGCGGCCGCCGGGCCTGGTCGGACCTACCCTTCTGCACGTGCACAGGCCGACCTCTTCTCGCCGTGACCCCGTCCGGCCGGACACCCGCGCCCCGCTGCCCCCGGATCACCCTCCGGGCCGTCGTCTGGACCGCCGTGCGCGGTGGCTGCCGCTACTCCCGGTTCCGCCGGCGCTGGTGAGCGTGATCGCGGTGCTGGTGCTGCTCGCCGGCTGCTCTTCCGGCGCCGCCAGTGACGGCCCGACCCGCGCGGACGCCGCAGCGGGGGTCGGCACGGCGGCGCCCATCCCTACGGCGCCCAGCCCAAGCCCGCCCAAGCCCAGCCTCAACGCCGCGGGGGCGAGGCCGTACTGCGGGTCCAGCCGCTACGTCGAGGAGATCGTCGTCGAGCAGTGGGCCGACGGGCGGCTGCGGATCTCGGTGCGGCCCACCTCGGCTGCCCGCCACGCCGACCGCGACGAGGCCACCGAGGCGATCTGGGCGGCCATCGGCGGCTGTGTGACCACGCTGCCCGCCCTCGGCCGTGACGTCGCCGACAGCCTGCACGCCCAACTGGCCTGCCACCAGGACCTGTCCCTGGTGCCCGCGCTCGGCGGCGGCAAGGGCTACGCCACCGGCGACACCTACGACCTGGAAAGCTGGCGGCCGATGATGCGACCGAACTCGGTGTCGACGTGGATCTCCACCCATTGCGGCAACACCCTCGGCACCGACCCCACCGGCCAGCCCGCCCGCATCTACCGTCCCGACGGCGTCGCACCCCAGCACACCGGCACCGGCGAGCATGCCCGCGCCCGCGTACCGGCCCGCGCCCGCCGGCGCTTAGCGCAGCACGAGCAGGTCCATCGTGTCGATCACCGGTCCCGTCGTGGTGCCGGCGGCGTAGGCGTCGTCGTCGATCAGCCGCAGCGGGGTGTGAGCGTCACGGTCCAGGCCGTCGAGGATGGCGGCCAGCGACGGGGCGCTGACCTGAGCCACGGCCTCACCTGCCTCGGCGGTGAACCCGGCGGCGGCAAACACCGCCCGCACCTCGGCCGCCCGCGGGTAGGTGTCGTCGACCAGCCGGATCGCCTCGGGAAAGAACCGCAGCAGGGTGATCTGATCAGCGCGGCCGGCGAACACCGAGCGCAGCAGCACCGGCGCGCCAGGCCGCAGCACCCGCCGCAGCTCGGCGGCCGCCGCCGGCAGGTCGGCGAGGTGGTGGACCACCGTCGACAGCCACGCGGCGTCGAGGCTGCCCGCGGCCAGCGGCAGCGCGTCGGCCCGCCCGGCGACCAGCCGCGGCAGGCGCGCCCGCGCCCGCATCGCCGCCGACGGCTCGACGGCCACCACCCGCACCCCGAACCAGGTGGCGAACAGTTGCGCCCACCAGCCCGTGCCCGCACCCAGGTCGAGCAGCGCCATCCCCGGGCGGGGAGCAAGATGGCGGGCCACCGCGGCACGCCAGTGCGCCAGGCCGTCCACGGGCACGTGCCGTCCCGTCCGAAACGCCGCCGCGGCCGGCTCGTCGTAACGCATCCGCCCCATGCCCAGCCGCCGCCCTGTCCCCGCCTGTCGCTCGCGCGCCGCGGATCGCCAAACCGTCGATCGCCCAAGCGTGGATCACCCAAGCGTGGATCGCTCACCCTGCACTGTGGGACCTCCAGCGCGCATCGGCATCCGAACCGGCCCGGCCGTGTGATGTCACGCCGGCGGCGTGCGATCCGTCAGCCGGATTCCGAGATCGACGTGCTCGCCGACGTCGAGTCGGCCACGAGGGTGTTGACGCGGGTTTCGTACTCGCGGCGGGCCTTGCGCTGTGCCGGGATCGCCGGGGTGCCGGGACACCATCCGGTGGAGGTGGCGTCCGGTGGTTGCCCTCGCCAGGCCCCTGTCCTGCGTGCGTGCGGCAGGGGTCTGGCGACTGGCGATGCTGCGCAGGCCGGGTCAGTTGAAGGCTGTGGCCACGGCGTCCGAGAGCTGGTTCAGTATGTCCCGCGAGAGTTGCACCGAGCCGGTGAACGAGAGGAACCCGTGGATGGCTCCCTTGACCGGGAGGTGCTGGACCGGCACGCCGGCGTCGGCCAGTTTGCGGGCATAGCGGTCCCCCTGGTCGCGCAGGGGGTCGTTCTCGGTGGTGGCGATGACGGCGGGGAGGGAGTCCGGCCAGTTCGTCGCAGCGCGCCGGCGAGACCCGCGGGTCGGCGCCCTGGTCGGGGGTGCTGAGGTAGGCGCCCCAGAACCACTCGAGGTAGGAACGGGACAGGACCGGTCCCGTCATGTTTTCGTACATCGAGGGGCTGTCGTCGAACCGGTCGACCGCCGGGTAGGCGAGCACCTGGAGTGTGATGCGAGGCCCCCCGCGGCGCAGGGATTCCTGGGTGAGAGCCGCGGCAAGGTTGCCGCCGGCGCTCTCGCCGAACACGGCGATGCGCTCTGCGTCGCCCCCGAAGTCGGCGGCGTTGTCTGCGACCCAGCTCAGCCCGGCGTAGGCGTCGTCGGTCGCGGCCGGGAAGCGGTGCTCGGGTGCCAGCCGGTAGTCGACGGAGACCACGATCGTGCCGGAGCGGCCAGCCACGGCGCGGGCCATGTGGTCCTGGGTGTCCAGGTCGCCGAAGACCCATCC
The DNA here is from genome assembly GCF_902806485.1 of Candidatus Frankia alpina. GTDB lineage: Bacteria > Actinomycetota > Actinomycetes > Frankiales > Frankiaceae > Frankia > Frankia alpina. The sequence continues at coordinate 7,218 of NZ_CADCWT010000039.1, forward strand.
GCCGCCGTGGAAGAAGAGCGTCACGGGCAGCGGCACGGCGTCCGGCTCGGTGACGGACCGGTAGATACGGACGGGTATGTCGCGGTCGTCGGCAGCGGCGGTGGTGTCCCGGACGTCGGCGACCGGTTCGGGATCGCCGGCCAGGGTGGCGAAGGCGCGCCCGGCGGCGCGGTTGTCCGCCACCGTCCGGCTATCGGGGGCCGGTCCGTCTTCCGCGGCCCATTGCTTGAGCAGGATCTCGATCTGGGGGTCGAGGGGCATAGCGCACACCTATCTGAAGAGACGGCCACCCCGGGCTGGAATGACTTCTCCAGGATCCGCGGCGCAACATTGGAATGTAAATTCCAACTTTGGTAGCGTGGGCGTGTGAGCACACCCGTGAAGGCCGGAGAGCCGGAGAAGCGCCGGCTCACCAAGGCCGGCCGCAAGACCCGCGAACGTATCGTCGAGACCGCCGCGGAGCTGATGTCCCACCGCGGCGCGGGGGGCACGAGCATCCCGGACATCCAGGCGGCCGCCGGGGTCAGTGCCTCGCAGATCTACCACTACTTCGGCGACAAGCAGGGCTTGGTCCTGGCGGTCATCGACCACCAGACGGACGCCAAGCTCGCCCAGCAGCGTCCGCTGCTGGACAGCCTGGACAGCATCGAGGCCCTGCGCGAGTGGTGCGACAGGGCAGGGGACCGGCAGGACGCCATGGGATGCGAAGGCGGCTGCGAGATCGGCTCGCTCGCCAGCGAACTCGCCGAGCGCGATCAGTCGGCGCGGACCGGCCTCGCCGCCGCCTTCGACCGGTGGGAAGATCCCATCAGGTCGGGACTCGCGCGCATGCAGGCGCGCGGCGAGCTGAGTGAGAGCGCCGATATCGCCGCGCTCGCCACCGCCGTGCTGGCCGCCATCCAGGGCGGCATGCTGCTGTCCCAGGTCCGCCGGTCGAGCACCGCCTACCGGCAGGCCGTGTCAGCGGTGATCGACCACATCGAGAGCCACCTCGTCCGGTAGCAGCTCGGGCCGGGTGTGTCAGGTCAACGGCTGTCCACGCAAGCGGGATCGCTCCAGTCACCACCAACGACGCTGGGCCGAACGGGTGACGGGGGTGGGGTATTCAACGTTCCGAGATCATCCCGTGGCGGCTTTCCGGCGTATCTGGGTCATCCCCCACCCTCGGCCCCGACCTGCTCACCTGACCGCCCGCGCCGCCCGCATCCGCCGACCGGCGCCCCGCGTGCCCGTCCACCCTTGTCGGCACTCGGACCCACTTCCTTGCCCTACATACCAGTTCAGAGGGACGAATCGGACGCGGAACCCCCTGTAAGGGCAAGGAAACCCACTCTGTACCTACTGGTATGTACAGTGGCGGGGTGGACGCGGCGGAGCGGTTGATCGAGAGCACCCGGGTGCTGCTGTGGGAACGCGGGTACGTGGGGACGAGCCCGAAGGCGATCCAGGCGCACGCCGGGGTCGGGCAGGGTAGCATGTACCACCATTTCGCCGGCAAGGCGGCGCTTGCCCACGCCGCGATCGCGCGGACCGCCGCCGAGCTGCGGGCAGCCGCCGACGCCCAGCTCGGCGCCGACGGGCCGGTGCTCGCCCGCATCGAGGCCTACCTGCGTCGCGAACGGGACGTGCTGCGCGGCTGCCCGGTCGGCCAGCTCACCCAGGATCCCGACGTCATGGCCGACGCCGCCCTGCGCGGCCCGGTCGAGCAGACGTTCGCCTGGCTGCGCGCGCGCCTGGGCGCCCTGCTCGCCGAGGGGGTGGCCGCCGGCGAGCTCACCGGGCTCGACCCACCGGCGACGGCCGCCACGATCGTCGCGGTCCTGCAGGGCGGGTACGTGCTGGCCCGCGCCGCCGGCAGCACCGAGGCGTTCACCCAGGCCGTCGACGGCCTACTCGCTCTGCTCACCGCCCACGCCGCGCCCAGAGGATAAGGACGCGGACATGTACGCGATGCAGTACGAGATCACCCTGCCCGCCGACTACGACATGATGATCATTCGTCGCCGGGTCGCCGGGTCGCCGGGTCGCCGACACCGGCCACGCCCTCGACGACCGGGCCGGGCTCGCCCTGAAGGCGTACGCGATCCGCGAACGTGGCGTCGCGGGCGCCGCGGTGAACCAGTACGCCCCGTTCTACCTGTGGCACGACGCCGCGGCGATGGGCCACTTCCTCGTCGGCGGCGGCGGCTTCGACCGGATCATCCGCTCGTTCGGCCGTCCGCCGGTCGCCCACGGCACCGTCCTCGCCGTCATCACCGGCCCGGCGCACCCCACCGGGCCACAGCCGGTGGCCGGCCCCGCCCGGTCGGGGCTCGCGGACGCGCCGACCCCAACCATCGCACCAACCACGCCGGCTACCACGCCGGTCATCGCATCAGCCGTTGCCCCGACCGCGGCCTCGCGTCTGGTCACCAGGCTGCCCGCCGATCCCGACACCGACGGCATGGGCCCGGGGCTTGACGCCCGCGTCGCGCACGAGACCGACGCGCTCGCGGCGCTGGCCGGTCGTGCCGGACTGCACACCGCCGCGCTCACCCTCGACCCCCGCCGCTGGGAGCTGACACGGTTCGCGCTGTGGGCCGACGCCACAGCCGCCGCCGAGGACACCGAGGACTACCAGGTGCTGCACGTCTGCATGCCAGGCCCGGCGCCGCTGCCTGCCGGCCGGCGATGGTAGCCGGCGCCGAGTCCGCGACGACGGCCACGTGATCGGCTGGTTCCGTGGGTGCCATGACCTGCCTGTGGGTGAGCAGTTGCGGGCCGCGATGGGATCGCCGCGGCCGATCCGCCGGCTGGCGAGCAGCCCACGCTCGCAGGTGTGGCTCGTCGAGCTTGATGGTTCCCCCGCCGTCGTCAAGCAGGTCGTCGGCGGGTTGGACGCCGCGGATCGCTATGCCCGCGAGGTGACGGCGCTGCGGCTGGCCGCTCGGGTTCGCCCGCCCGTGGTGCCGACGCTGATCGGCGCCGCCCCGCACGCCCGGGTGCTGGTTCTGGAGTACGTGCCCGCCCGTGGTGCGGCGGGCGACTGGGTCGTGGGATGGGCCACCGCACTGGCCCGCCTGCACGCGGCGACCGGCCCCGCCGACGCGCACGCGCATGAGCTACCGCGATGGTCCGGTCCCACCGACGCCGACATCGAGGCGTTCGGCGGCCTGGCCACGACGCTCGGTGTCCCCGTCCCGCCCGGTGTGCCAGGCGAGCTCGAACGACTCCTGGACCGGCTCGGCGCGGCCGGGCACCACGCTCTGCTGCACGGTGACCCGTGTCCGGACAACGTCCTCGGCCTGCGCTCGGCAGCCGAAACGCGGTTCATCGACCTCGAACACGCCAGCCTGGGCAGTGGCCTGGTCGAACTGGCCTACCTTCGGATGGGCTTCCCCACCTGCTGGTGCGTTACCGTCGTCCCGTCACCGCTACGAGCAGAAGCCGAGATCGCCTACCACGCGACCTACCGTGCCCTCACCGGCACCGCCCCGCCCGGCGATCTCACCGACGCCTGCGCCAGCTGGCTGATTCGCGGCGACGCGCTCGTCGAACGGGCCCGCCGTGACGGCACCGACCACCTCGCCCGCCTGACCTGCAAGGACTGGCGCTGGGGCACCGCGACCGGCCCGAGGGCGCCTCACCCACCGGCTCGCCGTCGTCGCCACGATGACCACCGACAACCCCGACCTCGGCGAACTCCACCGGCTCACCGCGACGCTGCACGACCAGATCCTGCACCGCTGGCCCCGCACGAGACCACTGCCCGCCGCCACCACCACCGACCTCGGCCGTAGGGACGCGACGACGTAGCCGGCCGTCGCGTCCCTACGGCTGACTATGATCATCGGCTGTGGGTGACGAGTCGGATCTGTCCGTGACCGCCGAGGCCTACGACGGCGTCGTCGAACGCTACGCGCGGATGTTCAGCGGCGAACTGGCCCGCCGCCCGTTGGACCGGGCATTGCTGGGCGCGTTCGCCGAACTCGTCCGCTCCCAGGCGGCCGCGGCCGGCGCTCCCGCCGCCGTCGCCGACCTCGGCTGCGGACCGGGCCACATCACGGCCCACCTGCATGACCTCGGGGTGGAGGCATTCGGCGTCGACCTGTCCCCGCAGATGATCGCACTGGCCCGCCGTGACCGCCCCGGGCTGCGCTTCGAGGTGGGCAACATGCAGGGCCTCGCGCTCGCCGACGGCGCCCTCGGCGGCATCGTCGCCTGGTATTCGATCATCCACACCCCGCCGGAGCGGGTGCCGGCGCTGTTCGCCGAGTTCGCCCGGCTGCTCGCGCCCGGTGGCCAGCTGCTGCTGGGCTTCCAGGCCGCCGACCCCGGCGTCGGCGTCCTCCAATGGCATCCCCACCTGGTCACCCCGTCGCACCGCTGGCCGCCGGAGGCGATCATTGCCCTGCTGGGCAGGGCCGGGTTCGTCGCATCGGCGCGGCTGCTGCGCGACCCCGATGCGACCGAACGGCTCCCCAGCGCCGTCCTGCTCGCCCATCGCCCAGCGCCCACCGCAGTGCCCACCTGATCCGCAAGGCACCTCCGCAAGCCCGTCCGGCCGCGCCGACCAGCCTGTCACCGGTTACACACGGAATCGTGCCGAGGCCCCGGCACGGTTTCGGGCCGCAAAACCGTGCATAGGCCTCGGCACGATCTGGCCGCGATCTGGCCCCGATCTGCCGGGTGCGTACCGTGTCGGTGTTCCTGGACCCGCAGATGATCCGCGCCGCGCCCGGCCAGGCCCGGGTCCTGTCCGCGGCGGCGCCGATCCGCGAGATGATCCTGCACGCGGTGCGCTGGCCGATCGGCCGCAGCGCCGACGACCCCCTCGCCGACGCCTTCTTCACCGCCCTGTCCGGTCTGCTCGGCGAAGGACTCGACGCCGCGATCGCCGTCGGCTTCGGCAGCGCCAGCGCCTTCACCCGAGCCTTCCACCAGCACACCGGCGACACCCCCACCGCCTACCGCCGCCGCGTGACAGCCACCGCCCCCTGACCCCCCCTGACAGCCAGTACGCCCTGACGGTCGGGGCACGTTGACGGCCGGGGCACGTTGACGGTCAGCGGCCGACGACGCGGACCTGCGGATAGGTCCGGCTCGGCCCGTCGAGCAGCGGCTGGGCGCGTCCGGTCAGCCAGCGTTCGACGAACGCCCCGACATAGGCGCGGGTGATCGCCAACGCCTGCCGGCCGGTCAGCGTCTGCGCCGGTGCCTGCACGGTGGCGGGCAGCGGGATCTGGTCGGCGAGGACGGGATCGTCGGTGAAGCTGAAATGGTCGGCGCCGTCGACGTCGAGCCACAGCCGCGGCGGGCCGAGCCGCGCCCACGCCTGCGCCCAGCTCGGATCGTCGTCCGCCGTCGCGGGCGCGCCGGAGCCGGGATGGTCCGCCGTCGCGCCGAGCAGCAGGAACGCCCGCTCGCCGAAACCGCCGGCGCCGACCGGTTCACCGAGGGTGCCGTCCAGGTCGACCCCGGCGCGCACCCGGCGGTCGCGGCGCAGCAGCGACGCCGCCGCCGACCCGCCGAGGGAATGCCCGACCGCCGCGACGCGGGTGGCGTCGATGATCGCCGCGCCGCGCCACGCCGGATGCGGCCCGGTGAGGCTGTCCAGGACGAAGGACAGGTCGGTGGCGCGCCCGCGGCTGGCGGCGCGGAAGTCGGCGTCGGTGCGCAGCCGATCGCAGGCCACGCAGGTCAGCATCCGCCCGCCGGGAAACACCGTGCCGACCGACTCGTAGGCGTGGTCGACGGTCGCGGCGACCAGGCCGCGGCTGGCGAGGTCCTCGGCGAGCCCGGTCAGCGAGCGGCGCCCCACCCCCAGGCCCGGGGACAGCAGCACCAGCGCCCGGCGCCCGGGAAGCGGGCGCGCCCCGACCCGGCTGGCGACCGCGGTGTCGGCGAGCGCCTGGACGGGCAGGGCGTCGGCCAGGCCCAACGCGGCCAGGTAGCGGCGGATCTCCTCGGTCGTGGCGTAACGCGCCGGGGTGCCGGTGGCGGCCCGCGCCGGATAGTAGACGTCGACCATCAGCTCCCGCGCGACACCGGGCACCCACGGGTCGCGCCGATGACGGTTGACCAGGTGCAGCGTGTCCCGGCCGACCGCGAAGGGCCCGGTGGGCCGAGGCAGGGCCAGCCGTACCGAAGTTCCCCGGGACGCCGACGCCGCTGGGTGGGCTGCCACCGGTGGGGCTGCCGACGCCGGTGGGGGCGCCGACGCTTCAGCGCTGCGGGTACCGACGACGGGGAGCAGCAGGATCGCCGCGGCCAGAGACACCGTGCGCAGGGTTGCCATCACTGCTCGCACTCTAAGTGCCGCAATGGTTGCCGAACGCGCACCTCGGGTAGTCCGCCGGCCGACACCCCACCGCCGCGCCCACCGTCCCGGCAGGCGGATCCGTGCAGGTCAGCACCGCGCATACCCGCGCATACTCGTGGCTAGCCGGGTGCGCGGCCCCAGGCGACGGCGGTGGCGAAGGAGAGATCGAAGAACGCCGGGTCCGCGAGGCAGTCCAGGGCGTCGTCGAGGGTGTCGTCGCCGGCCAGGCCCAGCTCGCGGATGTGGGGGCGCAGGCGGGTCAGGGTCAGCGCCCAGCACTGGGCGGAGGCGCCCGCGCCACCCGTGGTCGGCAGGTGCACGCTCACCCCGACGTCGACCAGGCCGCGGGCCTGCAGGGGGGACCGCCGAGATACGGCAGAAAGGGGCAACGGGCCCGACAGCCTCTGCTGGACTAGCGGACGTGGATGATGATGGGGTGCCGGAGTTCGGCTATGGTCGCGGCTGGCGGCCGCTGTGGACAACACGTGATCGTGATTGGGAGGCCATCCGCGAGGTTCTACGCCGTGCCGGCCTGCGGGAGTGGACGGACAGACACACCGGTTTTGTCGTCGAGGGCAGCGAGGACGGGGAGCGGTTTCTGGTCGCGTCCCCCGGTGCGGCCGATGTGGGGCGCATCACGGCCGCACTGACCGGCGCCGGCTACCAGGCGGTTCCCGACCCGGACGACGATCAGACCCTCCGGGTGTGGCACTGACAGCTGCGGTGTCCGCTGCCGCTATTTCGCCGGTGCCGTCGCGGGTTCGACGTCTGCCAGGTAGCGGTGCAGCGAGGTCTTCGGGATACCGGTCTTGGTGACGATCGCGCCGCTGGCTTTGAGGAGCCGGGCGTATTCGATCTTATCGGTGGCGTGGGCGACGGGTCGGCCGACACGTCGGCCCTTGGCCTCGGCGACCGCGCGGGCGTTCGCGGCGCGTTCGGCGGTGAAGGTGCGTTCCATTTCGGCGAACAGGGCGAGGAGCAGGAAGGCGATGCGGCCCATGCCATCGTCGGCGGTGTTGATCGGCAGCGGGTCGGCGAGGGAGCGCACGCCGACGCCCTTCTCGGCGAGGTCGTGGACGAGGTTGAGGACTTCGCGCAGGTTGCGGCCGAGCCGGTCCAACGTGTGCACGATGATCGTGTCGCCGGGGCGGGCGTAGGCGAGCAGCGCGGTCAGGCCGTCGCGGTCGACGGTGGTGCCGGTCTTCTTGTCCGTGAAGATCCGTTCGTCCGGGATGCCGGCAGTGGCCAGGGCGTCGAGTTGGCGTTCGAGGCTCTGTTTGGTGGTGGAGACCCGGGCGTAGCCGAGGTCGAGCCCGGCCGGTGGGTGCGTGGTGGCGGCAGTCACACGATGATCGTACCGGAAGTTGTCTCCGTACTATGATTTCGGAACACATGTTGTGGAACGGCTTCTGGAACGGCCGGATGCCGGTTTCCGTGGCCGCGCGCGGCTCGCCGGGAGGTTGTTCCACTTCCAAGGATGTGGAACTCTCGCCTCACGTCTCGGGTGGAGTGGATTTCGGGACATCTACGCCCCGACGGCGGATCATTGTTACGGAGAAGTTCCGATCTGTCGCAAAGCAACGTCATCGGAGGATGTAGTGGGTGAACGCCGCGATAGCAGGAATGCGGAGATCGGCGGACGATGGTGGGGATGGCCGGCTGCACTCGTTGTGTTGACCGTCAGCTTGATCGTCCTCATGGCAGGGTGTCGATCATCTCCACAACCTGATGCGCCCGATGTATCCCACACGACTGCCGGAACAGAGGAGCAGCCTTCGAGTACGCCTACCGAATTCACGATTCACCGTATTGCTCGTGAACGTTCCGCGACCGACCCGGAAAATAACGGAATGCCAATTCCCGAGGTTCCCAGCATAAAGCATCCTTCTCCAGGTCCTCGGCAAAGTAGCTCGCCGTCATATTGTAACGAATCAACGCGGTGAGCTACCTCGCCGAGGCCCTGTACTTTTCCTCAAAGGTAAACGTCTTCACCTACTTCCAACTTTCTGACATCCCCGTCACCAGGTAGCCATTTTCCTATCAGTGGTGGATCGCCTGCGATTGTTACGCCACTTTTCTCACGACTTCCCGGTGGCTGGTGACCACAATTTTTCTGACTTCCTTGATCTCGATCTCGATCTCGATCTCGTTTATACACGCAGGTATGATCAATGCAGCCGGAAGAATTCTCGCCCGTTGTTGAGATCATGGAACGATGTCGACGCGGAGTCGGGTGGGATCCTCGGTGAGAATGACGACTGGCGCGTCGTTGCCCTTGGTCCAGCTGGTGGGGAGCAGGAACCAGCGGCTGTTCCGGTAGGTCAGGACGCGCAAGCGGGTGTAGCGCCAGCGCCAGACAGTTTTGGCGGGTGTGAGGTCGACCTCGTCGAGCCGGTAGTTTCCGCTGAACGGGAGCCGGTCGGTGCTGTAGACGATGGCTGCTGGCTGATATCCGATGGTGGCAGCCATGCCTCGGGCGAACTGCTCGCCTTGGCGGCCAGCTTCGATGGAGAATCCCCAAAATAGTGCAATGATCACTATTGCAGAGAGAGCGGTGCGGCGTATCCGGGTCAGCGGGGCGGACATCAGCGGTGGGGGTGGTCGGCGTCGGGCGCGGCGGCTGCGCTGCCGGTGGCGCTGTTGTTCGGTGAGGTGGACGGCGTACTCGGTCAGTACGGCGGCCGCGCCGAGAGCGACCGGCGCCGCGCGGGTCGGGACCAGTGTCAGGGGGATCAGGTTGAAGGTGCCGGCGGCGGCCAGGCCGACAACAGGAGCGGTCGCACGTACCGGGCGGGAGGTCGAAGAATGCCGGTACAGCCAGCGGATGAGCAGTAGGTGGCCGGCGACTGCCAGCAGAGCCAGAAACGCAAGGAAAATAAGAGGACGGAAAATCACCTGGGCGCTGCGTAGCACCAGATCCTGGAAAGGAAAACCCAGCTGGTCGACGTCAATACCGAAATAGCCGTACAGGGCCTGCTCGCGGACATAGCCGAACTCGTAAAGCAGCGCGGTGAGCACCGTGACCGGTGCCAGAACAACCCCGAGGAACTCCCCGAGCTGACTAAGCCATTTACTGGAACTGTCTTCCCCTGCCGGGGACGCTGTCGATGTCATCGGCGAAAATCCATCTTGGGGAGGGTGACGTCGAGGCGGGTGGGGGTCTGTTCGGGTGGGCTGGTGTCGAGGATCCATTCGCCGAAGCGGCGGATGTTCTCCCGCAGGTAGGGGCTGATGGTGGCCAGGTCGTCGGGGTCTACGGGATGGCCGTCGGCGACGAGGGTGTTGACGGCGGCGGTGATGTCCAACGCGTTGTGGTAGATCACGCAGTTAGCGACGAGCTCGTTGAACTTGATGATCTTTTCGTGGTGGTCGGGGTCGTTGTGGCCGAGCAGGTCCCCGCCGAACATCAGCCAGGCAGCGAAGCCGTGGAAGGCCTCGACCTTGTTCGTCATCGCGGCGATGCTGTCCCGCAGCGCTGGTTCGGACAGGTAGCGCAGCAGCACGAGGGTGCGCACGGCCCGGCCAAGCTCACGGAACGCCCGGTACAGCCGGTTCTTCCGCGAGTCGTGGCCCAGGCGGCGTAGCAGGGTGACCGAGGACAGCGCGCCTTCCCGGATGGAGATCGCGGTGCGCATCAGGTCCGGCCAGTGCGCCACGATCAACCTCCAGTCGATCGTGTGCTCGGCGAACAACGCGTCGATGTGCTGATAGCGGGCCTGCGGGTCGGGCCGGTAGAAGATCAGGTCCTTCCAGTTGCGGATCCGGGGCAGCAGGTCGATGCCGAGCAAGGTGGCCAGGCCGAACACCGGCAGCGACTGGCCCTGGGTGTCGGCGTGCACCACGTCGGGCGTGACCTCGGAAGGATTGGCGAGCAGCCCGTCGATGATGTAAACGGCCTCCCACACCCCGCAGGGGATGAACCGGCTGAACAGCGCGATGTAGGTGTCAGAGATGTGCCGGAACGCGATCCCGCCGTAGCCGCCGTAGCGCACCGAGGTTTCGGCGAGAAGGGTGTCCTCCCAGGTGTCGATCTGGGAGCCGTCGGTGCCCGCGGTACGCCCGTCGTCGTAGGCGCGGGCCAGGTCCAGCGCGACGTAGCCGTTGGTCACGTCCCCTGAGGCCAGGTCCAGTTTGCCGGCGGTGACGTGCTTGTTCGCCGCGGTCGACAGCTCGTGCGCGGAGACCTGACCGCGAAGATGGCGGGCGACCTGCGCGGGGCCCAGGTTCGACCCGTAGGTGAACGTCATCAGCGCATATCAGGCCAGCGGATCGGCGAGTTTCGGATCCGATCCGGACGCCGGGCCGAAGTGGCGATGCCAGCCGAGTAGATGGGCGGTGCGGGTCAGGATGTCCAGCAGCGACCGCTGCGGCAGCCGGGCGTGGATCTCCTCCTCCAACACCCGCGCCGACGCCCGCCGCTCACGGCCGCGGCGAGCCTTGAGCATCGGAGCTCCGCTATCCGGGTCGATGACCAGATCGGCGTTCGCCGGATAGCCCGCGTCCACCGCCGTCGCGGTCCGGGTGAGCTCCGCGCGCATCCAGGCGACGAAGCCAGCGGCGGTGTCGGGTATGCCGGCCTGGGCGCAGTAGCCGGCGACCAGCGGCTCGCAGACCGCCCAGAGCATCAGCTGGGCATGCAGGTTCGCGTACGAGTTCGACCTCGCCACCGCGAGGTCGCCTGAGCGCAGTTCGGCGGCGAGGTAGGTGAACACGCACACCTCGAAGTGGCGGCGGGCCAGCCGGCCGGGATGGTGCCGGTCGCGCAGCACCTTCTGCCACATTTCCCCAGCGAACGACACATCCACCACCACCCCGCCGTCATGGTCGGGAATGAACTCGCCGCGGGCATGCCGGTGGGCCTTGAGAAACACGACGGCGTCGGCGTCGGCGACGGTCCGGTCGGTGCTCGTCGCCTCCAGCTCGACCGCGTCGAGCAACGCGAACAACGCCGGCCGGTGCGAGCGGTAGAACCGTTCCACCAGCGGCGCGTAGTTGTTGCCGTGATGCGCAGACACCGCCTCGTGCGCCCCGGACAGCGCCGTCACCCCACCGGCCTCCGCCAACGTTTTGATCACCAGCCGGCCGGCGCGTTCGGAGACCTCCCCGATCGGATCCACCACCCCCACCGCCTGCTCATCCGCGGACGCACCGAGAGCGTCGCGCACGACGGCCAGGACGTCGCCGAACACCCCCAGCAGCCGCTCGGAATCCACCCGGCTGCGTTCCCGCAGCTCCTCCAGCTGCCCGCGGGCCTTCTTGTGTAGGGCGGCGATCCGCTTGCAGAACATCTCCACCGCATCGTCCCGCGCCGAGATCCGCGCGGTGTGCACCAGACAGACCAGCAGCACCAGCCGCTTGTCCGCCCCGACATCCCGCATCTCCGCCGCGTCGAGGACCTCCGCCTCGCCGGCGAAATGGCTGACCTTCGCCGGGGAGACACCCTCCAGCCACCCGCCGGTCGGCCCGAGACTGTCCAACCAGCCCAGATGCTCCAGCCACTTCCGTAGCTTGCTGATCGTCGCCCGTCCTGGCGGCTGCTTGATCCGGTCGAAGTCGCTGCGCCGCGAAACCGGATCCACCACCAGCAAATCCAGCAACCGCCCCCGGACGGGCTCATCCAGCCGAGCGACCACCATCGCGAACAGCGCGCCGTTCACCTCGGCGCGGACCGCCCCGGCCATCTGATCCAACGTCGTATAGCCAGGCAGCTCGCAGCGCGCCTTCACCAACTGTTCCAACGCCGCGTTGATCAGATCAGCCGGGTTGTCCTTGCCCTGGGCCGCCTCCTGCAACGCAGCCTCGGCGATCTCGCGGACCTTCGCCGGCTCGTAGACCACTCCCAGCCAGTCCCGGACCAGGCCGCGATGCCACTTCGCGGTGCGCGGCGCATCATGCTCGGCGGCCACCGACTCGCCCAGCTCCAGCTGGCCGCGCACATACCCGACGACATCCGCTGGAACGGTGGCCAGGCTCGGGAAGTAGCCCAGCCGCTGGTAGCACTTCAACAAAACCAGCAACGCGAGGCGATGCTGCTCGGTCGCGGTCCGCTCCACCGCCCACCCGACCTCGGCCGAGGTCACCGTGAACGTGTCGTGCAGCTCCCGCGACGAGATCGTCCGCTTGAACCGCGGATACGCCGTCCGCTCGATCGATGCCACCGGCCCACCCCGCACCACGACAGTGACCAGCAGGCTACCGAGCGACCCGGCGCCGCCCGCTACCGGGCTACAGCCGCCCGTTGCCCCTTTCTGCCGTATCTCGGCGGCTCCCCTGCAGGGGAGCGGGGAACCCGCGGGCCCAGGTGGAGTCCGTGCCGATGGTCTTCGCCAGCGCCTCGTCGATGCTCCGCATGGCCTGGCGGAACGCCGGGTGGGGTGAGGAGTCCAGGGGAAATCCGACGATCGACTCGACGACGAGGACGTCGGCGGGTTTCAGCCAGTCCCGCAGACGGTCCAGGACGTGCTCCCGGTCGGGGAGATGTTCCAGGACGAACCGGGCGTGGATGAGGTCGAACGGGCCGCCGGGGAGCGCCGGGTCGCGGGTGACGTCGTGGCGCAGGACCGTCAGGTGCGGGCCGGCGAGACCGTCGAGGTGGCGGGTGTCGACGTCGGTGGCGACCACATGGCCGGCCCGGGCCGTGTCGGCCGTGTCGGCCGCGGTGGCCGCGGCGGAGGTGCGGTGACGCGGTCGGCGAGCCAGGCCGCGATCGACCCCCCGCCGGCGCCGACCTCCAGGCATCGCCAGCCGGCGCTGACGCCGCGTTCGTCGAGGATGCGGATCGTCGTCGGGTCGCAGACCGACGCCATGGCGACCAGCCGGGCGCGTTCGGTGTCGGTGGGGCCGCCCAGCACGTCGTCGGAGTAGCGGCGCGGCCGCTGCGCGGGCACGGTGTCGGTCACCGTCGCACTCCAGCGTCAGCGCGCTGGTAGGGATGGGCGTCGGCGGCCCGCGGACGCCGGCGCGGGCCGTCCTCGTCGAATGCGGTCACGCCCGGAAACTCTGCCACAACCGTGGGCATCCTCGTCAGGAAAAGTCCAGGGCCACCCGCCTGGCCCTCCCGCGCCGACCGCTGCGGCCTGGTCCGACGCATCCCTGGCGTCCGCTTCCGGCGAAGCCCACCGGTTCCGCGTCAACCGAGTTCGGTGACCGTGGTGCGCAGCCGATCCAAGGCGGTGCGCGCCAGGTCCCCCAGCTCCTGCTGGTTGTCCGCCGCGACCCATGCGGCGTACGCTTCCTTGAACGCGAGCACGCCGAGCTCGGCCGCCAGGGTGGCCACCAGGTCCGGCACGCCACGGGCACGCAACGCACCTGTCATGGCCGCCGCGAGGCCGACCTGTTTGAGCGCGTCGCGTTCCTGGAGTTCGGTGCTGGTCGCGATGACGGCGTGCAGCCGGGGCCCGAGCTCGCGGTTGAACGGCGTCATCGCCCCGGCCGCGCGCTCCAGCCTGGCGGCGACCGCGGTCAGGGGGGTGGCATCCGCGGATGCCGCGGAGATGCCGTCGGCGAACAGCCGCGACAGGATCTCCTGGCCGGCCGCCAGCACCTCCCGCTTGTCGGGGAAGTGCCGGAAGAACGTGCTCCTGGTCAGGCCGGCGCGTTCGGCGATCTCGGCGACGGCGGTGTTGTCGTAGCCCTGCTCGGAGAACAGTTGCAGCGCGGCGGCAACCAGCCGCTCGCGCACATCTGGTTCCCATCGTGGCACCGCCCGATTGTACTGATGGGACTTGTGTCCCATCACTTGTAGGAGTCAGTCATGCGCGTCTTCGTCACCGGTGCCAGCGGCGGGATCGGCTCCGTGGTCGTCCCCGAACTCCTCGCCGCGGGCCACGAGGTCCTCGGCCTGGCGCGCTCCGACGCCTCGGCGTGGGCCATCACCGCCGCCGGCGCCGCCGTGCTGCGCGGCGACCTCGACGACCCCGACAGCCTGCGCGCCGGCGCCGCCGAGTCCGACGGTGCCATCCACCTCGCCTTCACCAACGACTTCACCGACTTCGCGAACTCGGTCGCCGCCGAGACCCGCGCCGTCGAGACCTTCGGCGCCGCGCTCGAAGGCAGCGGCAAGGCGCTGGTCATCGCCTCCGGCACACCCGCCGTACCCGGGCGCTCCGCGACCGAACACGACCCGATGCCGACCGACGGGCCGATCGGCGGCCGCGGCCGCAACGCCCAGACGGTCCTCGACCTGGCCACCAGGGACGTCCGCTCCGCGGTCGTCCGCCTCCCCCGGTCGGTCCACGCCCGGGGCGGACCGTATGGCTTCGCCTCGCTGCTCATCGAGGCAGCCCGGCGCACCGGCGTCGCCGGCTACGTCGGTGATGGCACCCAGCGCTGGCCCGCCATGCACCGCCTCGACGCCGCCCGACTCTTCCGGCTGGCCCTGGAACACGCCACCCCCGGCACGGTGGTTCACGCCGTCGCCGACGAGGGCGACACGATGCGGGCCATCGCCGAGGCCATCGGCCGCCAGCTCGGCCTGCCCACGGCTGCCGTCCCGGCGGAGACCTTCGGATTCCTCGGCGGCATCTTCGGCGTCGACCAGCCCGCCTCGAGCACGCTGACCCGGGAACGGTTCGGCTGGCAGCCCACCCGGCCGAGCCTGCTCGACGACCTCGAAGCCGGGAACTATCCGGCCTGAGCCGATCGAGCCGGCGAAGGAGGACGGTGACCAGAAGTGGCCGCGCGTCGAGACCGAGGACACGACCGACCAGCTCCGGACGGCCCAGCTCCGGACGACCCAGGTCAGGAAGCCGCCCGGGCGGGTGGCCGGCGCGCCGAGGTACCGAGCTGCGGCGAACAGCAGGTTTGGCTGCCGTTTCTCCGCCGGCAGTCCCTCCAACAGTCGCAGCACCCGTGCGTCCGCCGCGACTGCCAGGGCCAGCGCCTCATACGTCGGGGACTGTCCACGCGCCTCACGCGCCGCGAACCTTCGATACCGCTCCGCCGTTGTCATCAGGCCACCGTGCGCCCGCACACCGGCGCTACGCCAATGATCGCGCCAGTCGTCTCGGAGAGGTGCTCGGATCGGCCGGTCGCTGCCGATCCGGCCGCGCGCACCTGCGGACGGTCGAAGGGAGGGGCAGGACGTCGTGATCGGCTCCTGGAGTTCGGTGACCCACAGCTCAGGGGCGTCCGGGGGGCAGGACAGGTACAGCTCGCGGGCGTAGCCGACGGCGCGGTGGCCGTGGGAGTCGATCCAGCGGGCCAGGGTCTGGCCGGTGGCGACGATCTCGTTCACGGACCCGCGGTGCAGGAGGGTGGCCGCGGCGGGGATCGCAGGGAGGTCCACGATCGCGACGTCGTGGCCGGCGTCGGGTTCGGCCGCGACCGGCCGCGCGGCATGAACACTGATCACGGCGTCGCCGTGGGCGGCATCGGTGTAGTAGGCGAGGGCGGGGCCGGTCGGGGTCAGGCCGGCGCGGGCCAGCCGGTCGATCAGGTCGGCGAACAGGGGCGTGAGGACCGGGGTGATGTCCTCGGGGGCGTAGCTGGCGGCGGTGGCGACCAGCTCCGCGACCCGCACGGCGGCGACGGGCTTGATCACAACGTTGTCGGTGGGCATGTGTCCCTCGTTTTCGATGGCGCGGAGCCTCGCCTGCACCCGGGCCAGCCGGGCGGTGTCGGCCGCGATCGTCGCCGCGAGTTCCGCTCGGCGCAGCCTCAGCATGCCGCGCAGCTCGTCGACGCTGACCTGCTCGTCGACGAGGGCGCGCACCTGCGCGAGGGTGAAGCCGAGGTCTTTGAGGGCGACGATCCGGTTGAGTCGGGCGAGCTGGCCGGCGTCGTAGAAGCGGTAGCCGCTGGCCGGGTCGACCCGGGCGGGCCGCAGCAGTCCGATCGCGTCGTAGTGACGCAGCATTCGGACCGACACGAGCCCGCGGCGGGCGAAGTCTCCGATGGCGAACATGACGCTTACCGGTGTACGGCCTGACACCGTGTCAGGGGCAACCGGTCAACCGGTCCGGGGACGGAGAGCCGTGAACGCGCCGCCGCGCAGCACGGGCACGTTCGCGTCGGCGTCGAGCTGGGCGGCGGCAGCGACGTGCCCAGGCCCAGCAGCTCCCGTCCGGAGGACGATGCGCGCAGGTCGTCGTGCAGGTCGGGGGCGGCCGCGCGGAAGGCGGCCATGGCCGCGCGGGCCTCCGGGGAGATCTGCGCCCGAGGCAGGGTGCCGGCGTCGACGGCACGGGCGATGATCGCGCCGGCGCCGAGGAGATCCTCGACGGCGGGGCGCAGCGGACCGGCATGCGCGTGTCCCGACGGGGCGGGCCACCGCTCCCCCGCGGCGATCACCGCGACGGCCCGGCCGGCGGCGACTTCGCCGGCGAGCAGCGTGCCCACCGCGGCGGCGTTACGCAGACAGCCGGCGATCAGGGTCGCGCCGAGGTCGGCGGCCGCGGCCGACAGGGTGGCGCCGTTGGGCGAGGGCAGCACGAGCCGGGTTCCGGCGGGGATGCCGGCGAGGTCGGTGGGTGACAGGGACCAGGGTGTGCTCGGATCTTCGCGCAGGCCGGCGAGAACCGCCCCGTGCCGCGCGGCGAACGGTGCGGCGGTGGCATTGCGCCAGGGAAAGGGCAGCACCTGCGCGCCGCGGGTGACGGCGACGCTGACCGCGGTGGTGAACCGCAGAACGTCGACGATCACGACGGTGTCGCTGACCGGCGCGAGCACAGCCAGGTCCTCACCGCCCCAGCCGAAGCGAACTCGAAACGGCCGCTGCTCGCCATCGGCCACCACGAACCACTCCTGCCCGTCTCCACACCTCGCCCCGACGTGGCACGAGGGGCTGTACTTGACATGACTGACATGGGTCCTCACGGAAATGGGTCCTCGCGGGTCGCCCTGCACAAGCCTAAGTGTGCCCACCGCGTCGGTGTTGCGTAGGCAGCAGGGTTCAGCGCAACGCGGTGCGGCGTTCAGTCGTCCGTACGCCGCACCGCTGTCAGGGAACCGTCGGCTGCGAGTGCTTCTCGCAGGGCGTGGCGGGAGGTGATGTGCAGCTTGCGGTAGGTCTTGGTGAGGTGCTGTTCCACGTCGCGGGTGGTGACGAACAGGGCCTGTGCGATCTCGCGATTGGTCCTGCCTTCGATGGCGAGCAGGGCGACCTGGCGTTCGCCGCCGGTCAGCGATGCCGGTCCGCTCACGGCGGTCCTGCGGGTACGGATCCCCAGGGCGAGCAGCTCGTGGCGTGCCTGCGTGACCAGCGGTTGCGCGCAGCAGCGGGTGGCGAGGTCCAGTCCGTGGCGTAGCTGATCCTCGGCTTCTCCGCGGGCATGGGCGCGCCGCAGCGCGGCACCGTAGGCGATCTGGGAGCGGGCCCGCTCCAGCTGGGCCGGCGAGGATTCCAGCACCGTGACGGATTCGCGGAGCCGTTGCAGCATCAGGGGGCGATCGTCGGCGACGAGGCCGGCGACTCGCAGGGCGATACCGAGCGCGCGAGCGGCGCCGAAGTGCCGGCTGCGCTCAAGCTCTTCGTCGGCGAGCCTGCGGGCGTGGTCGTGGTGGCCGAGGGCGTGGTGCGCCAGGGCCGCTTCTGCTCGCCAGTGGGCAAAGCCCGGATTCGTGTAGCCGGACGTGGTCAGGGAGTCCCCGCAGCTGCGCAGGTCCGTGAGAGCGTCCTGGGGGCGGTGTTGACGCAGGCGTAGCCGTCCACGGGCAACGTGGAAGAAGTGTGCCGTGAGCATGTTCAGCGGGACCGGTCCGTCCAGCTGGCGGGAGGTCAGCAGGGCCTGCGCGTCGTCGATCGCGCCTTTGTCGACGAGTGCGTCGATCAGTACCGCGACGGCGAGCGGGGTCTGCCCGTCGTGGTCGGTGTGGATGTCCAGGGCGATGCGCGCGTCGGCTTCGGCATCAAGCAGGCGGCCCGCGTACAGCGTGGTGTGGGAACGCAGGATCGACAGGTAGGCGGACTCGGCCGCGTCGCCGTCGCGCTGCGCGGCCTCGATACCGGCGGCGAACAGCGCCAACGCCAGGTCGAGACGGTCGGCGATGGCCAACGCGGGGCCGGCGAAGCTCACGATGATGAACCGGTCGCGGGCGTGCTGTCGGCCAGCGGGTAGCGGACCGGTAGCGGCCTGCCCTGCCAGCTGCGCCACCTGCGCCGCGGTGCGGTCGGCGACGGCGGCCGCGGCGAAGGCGACTGTCGCCCGGGCCACCCGCTCCTCCGTTGTCGCCCGGGCCACCCGCTGCTCCGTTTCGCCTGCGCTCGCGCGGGAGGTGAGCCGGTCGAGCCGGTCAAGCCAGGACTCGACCGGCTGGCCCGCGAGCAGATCGGCGAGGGCGATTCCGGCGAGCAGACGACGCGACAGGTCGGGATCGTCGCGAGATCCACTCGAGCGGACTCGTTCCAGGATCGCCACGGCTTCGTCGCCCCGGCCGAGCATCGTCATCAGAGCGCCGAGACTCAGCGCGATCTCGGCCTGAGCGGAGGGGCCGGTGGTCAGGTCGAGTGCCTCGCGCATCACCGTCGCCGCCCGGTCGGGCCGGTTTGCCATCCCCAGGGCCAGACCGGCTTCCAGCAGTAACCCGCTGCGCGCCTGCGCGGTGGGTGGTTCGGTGAGCGCTCGTTCCAGCAGGACGGTGGCCGGTTCGGGAGCGCCGCGGGTCAGGGCTTCGGACGCGGCCGCGCGTAGCCCGGCGACGACCCACTGATCGTTGACGGGCTCGCAGTTGAGCAGGTGCGTGCCGAGCCGTTCGGCCGGCGCGTTGCCAGCCTGCAGCAGCCACACGGCCCGCTTGTGCGCGAGGCCGCGTTGGGTGCTGTCCGTGTCCAGGTAGATGGCGGTCCGGATGAGGGGAAGCGTGACGGTCAGCGGCTGGCCAGCAGCGAGAATTCCCTCGTCGATCAGCGTGTCGATCGCGAGCGCCGCGCGGGTCTCGGAGAGGTCGGCGAGGCTCGCGGCGTGTCAGAGCGTCGCATCCGGGCCGAGCCGGGCCAGCCGGACCAGCCAGACCAGCAGGGCACGCGAGACGTTGTCGGCCCGCAGCGCATCGAGCCGGCCGGTCGCAGCCGCCACCGGCCGGACCTTGTCGGCCCGCAGGGCAAGGATGGCCTCGGCAAGCAGGAACGGGTTTCCGCCGCTGGCGTGGGCGCACGCCCGGCAGAACTCGTCGTCGGCGTCCGGCGACAACCGCGTGCGGACGAGCTCGCCCACAGCGTCGATGCTGAGCACGTTCGGTCTGAGGGTTCTCCAGCCGCAGACCAGCCAGCGTGCTGGCGACCAGGTCGGAACCGACGCTGCTGACAGGGCTGGCTGCGAGCAGGAGCAGCACGGGCAGATCGGTCGTGCGCCGGGCCAGGTAGGCGATGAAGCGCAGCGAGGCATCGTCCGCCCAGTGCACGTCGTCGATGGTCAGCAGGAGCGGACCACGGTCGGCCAGGTTGGCGCAGACCCAGAACAGACCGTGCAGGATGCTGCCCAGTGTTCCACCGGTGCCGTCCGTGTGTTCCACCAGAACCGGCTCGGCCAGCGCTGCCGCGCCCTCGAACAGCTCCGCGCGCTGTGTGCGGTCGGCCCGCCGCCAGACGGGTTCGAGAAGCTGGCGGACAATGCCGAACGCATACTCCCGTTCCAGCTCGGCGCCGGTCGCCGACAGCACCCGCACGCCGCGACTGCCCGCGTGGTCCCGGGCGGCTGCCAGCAACACGGTCTTACCGATTCCGGCCGCGCCTTCCACAAGCAGCGTCGTCCCGTGGCCTGCCACCGCCGCGGCAACGACCTCCTCGACACGATTCAACTCGCCGTCACGTTCAACCAGACCACTCACGTCGCCCTAGCCTTCCCCCTACCACACCGCCCTGCCGGGAGCGCAGGGAGGCGCCGCGGGCAGAACTGCGACAGCCGGAGACGGCGAGCCTCCGGCTGGGTGATTCCGTAGTACCACAGCCTACGGTTGGGCCTGCTCGCTGGTGCGAAAACCCTTCGGTCGCCACCGTAGTGCGCGCGCCGGCCATCGGAATCATCGTCGAGGCCATGTCATCCGACCGAGAGATCCAGCGGTGGCAGGTCGAGATCATTTACGGCGTCGAGCCGGTGCATGGATTCATCGACGACCTGAACGGCCTGCGCATCCCGTTCAGCGGCTGGCTGCAGTTTCTCGAAGCAGCCGAGCGGCTGCGGGCAGCGCCATCCGGTGCCGAACCAGAGAAGGAAGGACGGTGACGGAGCGGCGGAGGTGCCACCTGCGGAGCCACCGCAGCAGGACCACCGCAGCAGAAAAGCTCGGGGACATGAGTCGAAAGAATCCTTGCGATCAAGATCGATCAGTCAAACTTG
Organism: Candidatus Frankia alpina; assembly: GCF_902806485.1. Taxonomy (GTDB): domain Bacteria; phylum Actinomycetota; class Actinomycetes; order Frankiales; family Frankiaceae; genus Frankia; species Frankia alpina. The sequence continues at coordinate 27,792 of NZ_CADCWT010000039.1, forward strand.
GGGGAAGGGAATGGCCGGCAGCGCGGCAGGTACCGAGGCGAACTCACCGGGGCGGGAGGTGGCCCTGGCGGTCGTCAGATGGAGAGTGAGCCTTTCCCGGTAACGTTTCGTCGCTTTGCGTGACATCAATGT
>NZ_CADCWT010000040.1 GCF_902806485.1 Candidatus Frankia alpina
ATCGGGCCGGGAGACGTCCGGAGCGGCGGGCGCCGGCGTGGGCCTGGGCCGCCCGCTGGATTCGGGCCGCGATGCGGCTCGGTGCGGGTGGGCGTTCTCGGACGGCTATCTGGCACCGTGTCGACTGACTGACCCATGACCCACGGACGATCTCCACCGGTTCCACTGGTCCCCTCGTTTCCTACCCGACCGGCACCGCACCCGCAGATCCAGCCGGTGCCGGGTATCGATGAGAGAGAAGAGAGTCTACGTCGTGGGAGGTGGCAGGAGACCTGGCACCGGTGCGCCGGAAACCAGGTAAGTACGGTTTCCGAAGGGCCCGGCGGAGGTATACGTCCCGCCGGCCGCGCGCCGTCGGCTTGTCGCCGCGACGCCGGTTCCCGCCGGACGGAGTCTACTGTGTTGCTTTACGGGCGCCAGCTCGCCGGGCAGGCTAGATTGGAAGACCGGGGCCCCTTGAGGAGGTCGCGGATGGATCGGTCGTTGATAGGTTTCGAGTCATGGCTACCCGACATGACCGGGGTGGGGCTTGACGCGATCGGGGCGGTGGACAGCCCTGGGCTCCGGCGGGCACTGGCACGCCTGGATCGCGAGGCGGCGCAGGTCTCCGCACCGCGGACCGGCTTCAACTCGAGTCTGGCTTTCACCTCCGCCTGGTCGGCGCTTTAGACAGGGGCAGGGTGCAGATCTCTGACGCCGACGCGAGGCGACTGCGGCGGATGGAGTGGCCGTATGGCTCGCTTCCCGACAAAGAACTGGAGGGCTCGGGTTGGCGACCCGAGCCCTTCTCGCAGTTCGTTCTCAAGGTGCACAGTCGCTGCAACCTTTCGTGCACCTATTGTTACGTCAACCATCAGGTTGATCAGAGCTGGCGCAGTCAGCCCGCGGCGATGAGCCACCGGACGGTTGCCGCGACGGCCGGGCGAGTGGCGCAGCATGCGCGGCGGCACGCTCTGACCGCCGTCCACGTCGTCCTGCACGGCGGTGAGCCGCTCCTGGCCGGGGCCGACCTGCTCGACCATGTGGTCACGGCTTTTCGGGACGCGGCGCCGGCCGAAACGCGCGTCGTGTTCAGCCTCCAGACGAACGCCGTGCTGCTGACCGAGCGCATGCTCGATCTCTGCCTGGGCCACGGCATCCGCGTGGGCGTCAGTGTGGACGGCGGCGTCGACCACCACAACCGACGGCGGGTCCGACGGGACGGGTCGGAAAGCCTCGCGGACACGCATGCCGGACTCGCCCGGCTGACCGCGCAGCGGTTCCGCGACATTTTCGGCGGTCTGCTCTGTGTCATAGACCTGGCAAGCGACCCGGTGGAGGTGTACGAAAGCCTGCTCGCCTGGGACCCGCCGGCGGTCGACTTTCTGCTGCCCCATGGAAACTGGCTGGTCCGACCGCCCGGGCGGGGGGCGGACGAGCGGGACACGCCGTACGCGGACTGGCTCGAGTCGTTGTTCGACCGCTGGTATTCCGCCTCGGAACACGAGACGGAGCTCCGCCTCTTCGACGAGATCATCGCTCTGCTGCTCGGCGGGCGCAGCCGGGTCGAGACCGTGGGGCTGACCCCGTCAACGGTGGTCGTGGTCGAGACCGACGGCTCGATCGAGCAGGTTGACGCGCTGAAGTCCGCCTACCAGGGAGCCGAGTCAACCGGGTTGCACGTCGACCGGGACGACTTCGATGCCGCTCTGCGGCATCCGGGCATCGTTGCCAGACAGATCGGTGCCGCGGGGCTTGGCGAGGAATGCGCCGGTTGCCCGATCCATCGGGTCTGCGGTGGTGGGTACTACCCCCATCGATACCGGCCGGGTACCGGCTTCCGGAACCGCTCGGTGTACTGTCCGGATCCGTTCCACCTGATCTCGCATATCGGAATCCGGATCGGCGCGGATCTTGAGCGCGCCCGACGCCGCACAGGGTGAGCGTGAAACTTCATCGGCTGGCCGCCGCTGATTTCGATGAGCTGGCGGTGGGGGGCGCCGGGGCGGAGGTTGTCCACCGCCTCCGGGCGACGCAGCTCAGCAAGCGGCTGTTGACCCTGCGTGCGGTCATGGACGACGCCGCTCGCCTGGCGCCGGCGGCCGGCGGCCGGCTCGCACGCAGCTTCGAGGTGCTTGTCGCCGCGCAGCGCGCCGCGCCGGACACGGTGGAGGAGCTGTTGCTCTCGCCGGGGTTCGGGCTGTGGGCGATGCACTGCCTGCGACGGATGCGCGGCGCCGTGTCCTCACCCATCCCGCTTGAGGACGATCTGGCCGGGCTGGATGCCGAGGTCCCGGTGCTGATCAGAGACGACGAGCTGGTTCTGCCCACCCTTGGCCGTTACCGTGGCGCGTCTTCCGGCTGGGCCCAGACGCGGACCGCCGGTGGCGCACTGACGTTGCGGACGGCCGGCTCACCGCAGGAGCGCCCGGTCCTGATCGCCCGGGCAGCGGGGGCGGCCGAGCGCAACCTGATCCGTGACGCCGGTTCCGGCTGGGAGCCGGTTCCCACTCTCGACGCGCAGGCGGTGGGCGAGCGGATCGAGCTACGCCTGGACTTCGTCGATCCCGCCCGCCTTCTGCTCGACCTGCCCATGACGTCCGAGATCGTCCCGGAGGCGCTCGACCTGTGGCGCCAGCGGCTTGCCGAGGGCTGGCGGATCCTGTGCCGGTGCGATCCACGTGCGGCGCGAGCGATCGCCGCCGGGCTCACGACGGTCTTCCCGTTGCGGCCGACGAGCGGCGCGACCGAGCTCAGCGCCTCCGTCGGCGAGGTGTTCGGGGCGGTCGCGATGACGCTGCCGAAGGACGGCCTGTCGTGCGCGGCCGCCTTCGTCCACGAGTTTCAGCACAACAAGCTGTCCGCACTGCTCGATCTCGTCACCCTGTTCGAGCCCGTCGAGGGACGGCTGCTCTACGTACCCTGGCGCGCCGTCCCCGCCCCCTGCCCGGTCTCCTCCAGGTGCCTACGCCTACCTCGGCCTCACCGGATTCTGGGACTTCCAGCGGCGGGTGCTCCCCGAGCCGGGCTACGCGCATTTCGAGTTCGCCCGGTGGCGGGAGGAGGTGTGGCGGGTCCTCGTCGCGATCCGACTGTCCGGTGCGCTGACCCCGCCTGGACTGCGCTTCCTCGACGGCATGCGGACGGTGGTCTGGCGCCACCGGCAGGCCGCGGTGCCAGCTGAGCCGCGGATGCTGGCCCGGCGGATCAGCGCCGACACCTGGACGACCTGGCGGCTGCGCAACGCCGAACCCGCCGCCGACCGGGTGGCGGCCCTCGTCCGGGCCTGGGCCGCCGGCCGTCCGGCGCCGACCGGGATGCGGGTGCCCACAACCATCCGGGCCGGCAACCGCGGCCTGGTCGACAGCACCCGGCTCAGTCTGGCGCATCTCCGGCTGAATGAGCCGAAGCTCTTCGCAGCCATGCGTGAGGGCGTTCCCGGTGTGTTCGAGGAGGACTTCTCACTGGCCGATCGGGCGTATGCCTGCGGCGGCTTCCGGGCCGCCGCGGCCGCCTACAAGCAGCAGATCGCCGACGATCCGGACCACCTCGGGGCCTGGGCCGGTCTCGCGCTGTGCCGCCGGGAGACCGGCCGACACGGCAGCCGGGTGCTCATCGCCCACCCCGAGCTCGTCCGCGCGGTGCACCGGGGGGTCGAGGAGCTGAGCGGGTACCGCGTCGACCCGGATGATCTTGCGGCCTGGCTACCCGAGCCGGCCCCCGACGGGACCCCTGGGGGAACGGGGCTATAGCGGCGGCGGCTCGAAGTCGAAGTCCAGCCGCTCGCCGCGCAGGCCGGCCCGCACGTCCGGATGCTCTTCACCGAGGACCCGCCGGTAGCGGCGCAGCGTGTCCTCGGTGAGGGCCTGGCCCTCCTCCGCCCGGCCGATGGTGGCGAGGTCCAGCGCGACGTTGGTCGCGCAGACGAGCGTGTGCGGATGATCATGGCCGAGGAGTTCCCGGAACCGGGGAAGGGCCGCCTCTCCCATCTTGACCGTCTCGTCGGTCCGCCCGAGCGCGGAACGTGCCGTCGCCAGGTTCACCACACAGGTCAGGGTGAAGTGGTGGTCGGCGCCCAGTCTGGCCTCCAGACCAGCGAGCGACTCGGCCAGCAGGGTCTCAGCCTCCTCGATCCGGCCGAGCTGCCGGTGGACGAGGGCGAGGTTCAGGCCGCAGCCGTAGGTGTAGGGATGGTCGGGGCCGAGCACGTCGCGGTAGCGACGGACGGTCTTCTCGATCCGGACGGTTGCCTCGTCCGGATCGCCTGCCACTCGCTGCGCGTTGCCGAGGTTGATCCCGGCGGCGAGGGTATCCGGGCGCTCGGAGCCGTACTGCGGGCTGTTGGTGTACCGGGCGTGCACCTCCCGTGCCAACTCCAGCGCGGCGGCGAAGTCTCCGGCCTTGCGGCGCGCCACCGAGAGCTCCTTGGCGTGCTGGAGGACGTGCCAGTGCCCGGCCGGCAGGATCCGACGCTGCACCAAGTCGCGGTAGATCAGGTACGCTTGCTCGGCCAGCTCCCGGGCATCCAGGTACTGCCCGGCATGGCGCAGATCGCGGGCGAGGGCGGCCATGGAGAACACCACCCACACCGCGTCGTCGCGGGTGTACGCGGCGCGCCGGTCGGCGAGGTTGCGCTGGTCTGTTTCGAGGGCCCGGGCATACGAGCTGGTGAGGGTGTAGTCGACGGCGAGGTTGTTGGCGGCGAACAGGGTGGCCTGGTGTTCCTCGCCGAAGACCGTCCGATGCCGGGCGAGGGAGTCCTCGTCGAGCTCCCGGGCGGCCTCGAAGTCGCCGTGGGAACGCAGGTCCGCACCGAGCACCTCTGTGATCGCATCCAGGACGGGGCGCCGCAGCTCGTAGGCCTCGGGATACCGGCCGAGTGCCCACAGGATGTCGGCCTTGATCCCCTGCAGGATGAGGACGGCGGGATCACGATCGCCGGAGTCGGCGACCCAGCCGACCAGCGCCCGATCCGCCTCGACGAGGCCGGTGGAGAAGTCACCGATCTGGTAGAGGTACCGCACGACGTGTTCGATCAGCTGACGCGCCTGTGGCTGCCGGACCCGGTAGACCTCGGAGGGCACGATGTGCGGCAGCAGCCGGCTGAACAGCGGCCAGTTGTCCTCCTCCGCCTCGCCCGGGTCCGCCCCGACGAGTAGCTGGTGCACCTCTGTCGCGCACCCGACGCTGGTCCTCGGCCGGCAGATCGTCGCGGATGAACTTCTGGACGAGCCGGTGGACCTGCAGCGTCTTGTTGGTGGTGTCGAGGCGGGCCAGGGCGTAGCGGCCGAGCTCCCGGACCGCGCGGCTGACGACCAGCCGATCCTGCATGGCGGCGCCGAACTCGGACTTCAGGATGAACTTGCCGCGGTCGAGGATCTCCATCGAGATCGGTTCCGGGCTGAAGAACGCGCAGCGGCGGAGCAGCTCCAGGGCGAACGGCGCCTGCTCCTGCAACTTGCTCACCGACAGACTCCAGGCCGCGGCGACCGGCCGGGAGTAGTCGGCGGGCGCGTTCTCGGCGAGCAGTCGGCCGCCGGCCTCGCGCAGCAGCTCCAGGTACTCCTGGGCGTCCATGCCCGTCTCGGCCTGCAGGGCGCCCGCCTGCTCCAGGGCGAGTGGCAGGTCACCGAGCGCGTCGGCGAGCTCGTCGGCGTCGGCTCGTGAAATATCCTCAACCCGGCGGGTGAGGAACTCCAGGCTTTCCCGGCGGTCGAAGACGTTCACCTCGATCGTGTCGACGTGACTGAGCCAACTCCGGTTGCGCGAGGTCACGATGACATGGCCTGGACCGTGCGGAATGCTGGGACGGATCAGTTCCGGCTGCTCGGCGTTGTCAAAGATCAGCAGCCAGCGGCGGTAGGGTTCCCCGCGGCGCAGCGCGTCCAGCACCTGGGTGACGGCGTCGTCGACCCGCAGCGGGGCGGCGTCCGCCAGCCCCAACCGGGGTGCGAGGGTGGCGAGGGTGGACCGGACCAGCGAGGGCTGGTCGGCGGGCACCCACCACACGAGGTCGTAGTCGGTCTGGAAGCGGTGGGCGTACTCGATCGCCAGATGGGTCTTGCCCACCCCGCCGAGCCCCTGCAGCGCGTGCGGCAGGACCGCGGTGACGTCACGCGTCTCTGCGGTGATGCGGGCGCGCAGATCGGCGAGCAGGCCTTCCCGGCCGGTGAAGTTCTTGTTCCGTTGTGGCACGTTGCCCCACACGGTCGGCACCCGCCGACCGGTGTCCTGCACCGGAACCGACTTCACCACCGAATCCACCATTCCCCCGCGTTGTTCGCCGCGAGGTGGTTCGTTTGTCGACGTCATACCTCGCCCATGCAAAAAATATCCAGCTTACCGAGCGCCTGGATCTTACCTCTGGAAGGGGCTGGGAGGGCACCCCTGGCCGGGCTGCGTGTCGCCCCGCGCACTCCCGAACTTTTCTACCATATAGTGACGAAAGAGATGGTTGTCCGGTTCCTGTCAGGCGACATCCGGACGAGTGGGGAAAGCCCAGGTCAAGGACGGGTTCCGGCGTGCGTTACAGCGGGAGCCGCCCCGGCGATGCTGGCCGTGCTGTCTGAGTGATGTCCAGGGCGTGTGCCCGAGGTGAGCGCCCGGCGTGAGCGTCGAGGGTGAGCGTCGGAGCGGGCGGATGCGGAGTCCCGGGTGTGACTGCCGCGGCGGCGGCCATGGTCGCCTCGGTGTCGTGTCAGGCTGGCCGCATCCCAGGCCGCCGCAGCGCGGGTGCCCGCGCCGGAGGGCCCTATTCCCGGCAGGCGGCGAATATGGCCGGTGTGATCCGCCGGGCCGTTGTCCACCGCCGCCGATCCGGGGTCGGATAGTATTCACCGAGGTCACCGGGTTGGCAGTGAGGGGCTCTACCGCATTGGCTACTGAAGCGGTCGCGGCGGGCGGCGTAAATGCGATTTTCTCGGGCGAACTCGTCGCGGGGACGGTTCGCCCTTTGCTGGGCGGAGCTGCCAGGGCCGGGTGGAGTTCGTGGACGCCGGCCGAATCTTCTGTGTGCGGTGCGTCGTCTCGGTCGAACGAGGCGCGCAGCTCCCGGCACTGTAGCGGCCGAGTCGCGCGATGACGGTTGTTCCGAGCGCCTCGCCGTTTCCCGGTCTGCGGCCTTTCACGGAGATCGACTCCGCCCGGTTCTTCGGGCGGACCGCTACCGCTCACACTCTGTTGGCGAAATGGCTCGAGAACCGCCTGGTGGTCGTGTACGGACCAACCGGAGCGGGAAAGAGCTCACTGTTGCGGGCGGGAGTGCTTCCACAGCTTTCCCCGGAGGTGGCTCACGTGCTGCCGGTGGGTCGGATCTCCCCGGGAGCGGGCGCGGCCGGAGCCGGTGCTCCGTCGCCCGGCCGGGCGGCCAACCCGTTCGCCGAGTCGGTGCTGCGGACCTGGTCCGGCACGGGCGACACGTCGACGTTGCCACCGGCCCTGCGTGACCGTCTGGACGGGCGGGGACCTGGCCCTGACGGCCGTCGGTGGCCCGCCGACCCGAACCGGCCGATCCTCGCCGCGGTGGACCAGTTCGAGGATTTCTTCGCACCGGGCACGTCCCACCTCGATCCGTTGCGGGAGCAGTTCATGACGCTGCTGGGAGAGGCGGTCGCGGCGCTGCCCGACCTGCACCTGCTCCTGGTGATCCGGCAGAACGTCCGTGCCCGCCTCGCCCCCTACGAGGCGGCGCTCGCCGGTGGCGAGGGCGTCGCCCGGGTCCGGGTCGGAGCGCTGGACCGGCGCTCCGCGATCGCCGCGTATGCCGAGCCGATGCGGCGGGCGGGCCGGCCGCTGCCGCCCGAATCCGCGGCGGCCTGCATCGACGAGCTCCTGCGCAGTCGGGTGGTGGACGCAGCCGGAACCGTGTCGGTCCTGACCGCGGACGCCGTCCCGCCGGCATACCTCCAGCTCGTGGCCGCGGCGAGGTGGCGAGACACGGCCGATCGCGTCGCCTCGCTCGGGCCGGACCTCATGGAACCCGCCGTTCGGGTCGACGCGGTCCTGGGGGCCCACCTCACGCAGGTCATCGTGACGGAGGCGAGGTGCTACCACCTCGACGCCGCCGACGTGCGCCGGTGGCTGGTCCATACCTTCGTCACCGAACGCGGGCGTCGGGCGACGGTCGACGAGGGCCTCGTGACCACCGCTGGGATGCCCAACGCGCTGCTGGCGGCGCTGGCCGAGCGATACGTCCTCGCCAGCGAGTGGCGTTCGGGATCCCGCCGGTTCGAGCTCTTCGACGACCGGCTCATCCCCCCGCTGCAGGCCGCGGTGCCGGACTGGCCGGCGGCCGACGCCTTGGCGGCGGAGATCGGTGCGATCGACTACCTTCAGGCGGCCCTGATCAGCCTCGCGGACGGCGACCTCGCGGCCGCCCGGATCCACGCCGACGAGGTGCTGCGGCGCGACGCAGAGGATCCGCGCACCCTCGCACAGGCAGTGATGCTGCGCGCCGATCTCGATGATGCCCAGGGGCGGATCGAGCAGGCCGAGCGCGGCTACCGGGAGGCCGCGCAGCTCTACGAGTCGCTGCCGGACGCCGAGTCGTCGGGCCGGGCGCTGGCCGCGGCTGGGCGGCTGCTGCTGCGGACCGGGCGGCTCGGCTCCGCGGTCGAGGATCTTCAGTCGGCGTCGGCTCGGCTGCCGGCCGAACTCGACGTGCAGACCGATCTCGCTCGGGCCCTGTGGTACTCGGGCCAGCGCTGGGCCGCCGCCGCGATCTTCTCTACGGTGCTGACCATCGCGCCGCTGACGCTGGCGGCCCTGGCCGGGCGCGGTCAGCTACGGGTCGAGCTGGGGGACGACGCGGCGGCCCTGGACGACCTTGACCGAGCGGTCCGACTGGGTCCGGGCGGCCCGGACACCGCCGACATCACCGACATCACCGACATCACCGACATCACCGACATCACCGACATCACCGACATCGCCGACCCCGGCGGCTCCGTCGGTCCTGGGGACAGCACCGAGACCCGGGCCGCTCGTGCTCTTGCGCTGGCGCGGCTCGGACGGTCGGCCACCGCGGCCGCGGAGACGTCGGCGGTGCTCGACGACGCCCCGGACAGCGGGCCGGTCCTCTGGCGTGCGGCGGGTGTGCTCCAGACGATCGGAGACGACTCGCGGGCGGTCGACCTCCTCGAGCGGGCTCTGCAGGCGCGCGCGCCGGCGTTGCTCGCCTACCAGCGGGAGCAGGTTCACCGGATGCTGCGCCGCCCGGGAGCCATGGCCTGACCGACCGGCTTCCCGATCGGCTGGGTGCCGCGGTCGGGTGGTCGGGTGTCGGGCGGTCTGGTTCCAGGCCGCTCGGGTGTCGGACGGTCAGATGTTAACCGGGAGCGTGTAGACGGGAGACGTCGGCGGCGGGTGACGGGAGGTGGACCTGGATGGCGTTGCACGGAAAGGCAAGTGGGTCGCGGGCGGAGCAGACGGTGGACGTGCGGCCGCAGCTGGTCCGGCCGGGGGAGGACGCCGTCGTCCCCCGGTTTCGGCTCCCGCAGGAGTCGATCTCGCCCGAGACCGCCTACCAGATCGTCCATGACGAGCTGATGCTCGACGGCAACGCGCGGCTGAACCTGGCGACGTTCGTGACCACCTGGATGGACCCCCAGGCCGATCGGCTGATGGCCGAGTGCGCACCGAAGAACATGATCGACAAGGATGAGTACCCGCAGACGGCGGAGCTGGAAAAGCGCTGCGTCAACATCCTCGCGGACCTGTGGCACGCCCCCGACTCGGAGCATGCGGTCGGCTGCTCGACCACCGGCTCCTCCGAGGCGTGCATGCTCGCCGGCCTGGCGCTGCTGCGGCGCTGGCGGGCCCGGCGGCGGGCGGCGGGCGCCCCGGCCGACCGGCCCAACCTCGTCATGGGCGTCAACGTCCAGGTGTGCTGGGACAAGTTCGCCCGCTACTGGGACGTGGAGCCACGGCTGGTTCCGATGGCGCCGGGCCGCACGCACCTGACCGCCGACGAGGCCGCCGCGCGCTGCGACGAGAACACGATCGGCGTCGTGGCGATCCTCGGCTCGACGTTCGACGGCAGCTACGAGCCGGTCGCCGAGATCGTCGCCGCGCTCGACCGCCTGGCCGCCGGGGGCGGCCCGGACGTGCCGGTGCACGTCGACGCCGCGTCCGGCGGGTTCATCGCCCCGTTCTGCGACCCCGAGCTGGTCTGGGACTTCCAGCTCGACCGGGTCGTGTCGATCAACGCGTCGGGGCACAAGTACGGGCTGGTCTACCCGGGGGTCGGCTGGGTGCTGTGGCGCGACCGCGCCCACCTGCCGGACGAACTCGTGTTCGAGGTGGACTACCTCGGCGGGAAGATGCCGACGTTCTCGCTGAACTTCTCCCGCCCGGGGGCTCAGGTCGTCGCCCAGTACTACACGCTGCTCCAATTGGGCTTCTCCGGCTACCGCCGGGTGGCCCAGGCGTGCCGGGACAATGCCCGGTGGCTCGCCGACGAGGTGGCCCGGATGGGTCCCTTCGAACTCGTCTCGGACGGCAGCGGGATCCCCGCGTTCGCGTTCCGGCTGCGCGACGAGATCACCGACTACACCGTCTTCGACGTCTCCGAGCTGCTGCGCACCCGCGGCTGGCTGGTGCCCGCCTACCGGTTTCCGGCGGACCTGACCGATCTCGCCGTGCTGCGGGTCGTCGTGCGGCACGAGTTCAGCCGCGACCTCGCCGAGATGCTCATCGCCGACCTGCGCCGAGTTGTGGACAGGTTGACCGGCGTCGGACGGCCCTTCCCGTCGCCCCCGCCGGACGGCGAGGCGTCCTTCCACCACTGACCGCGCGGACTCGCCGCCGGTGGACTGTCAGGGGGCGGCGGTGACGAGCGGTCATGCCCGCGCAGCAGGGCGCCAGCCGGGTCCTCCTTCTTGATCGCCTGGATCGCGGTCGGCGCGGTGAACAACACGTTCACCCCATGCTCGGCGACCACCGGAGCGAATTCCGACACTCCTGATCGCCATCGCGCGGCACCACCGGGCGTGTCGGCGTGGCCTGGCCTTCCGCCGCCGACCACGACTTCGGCCCTGCCCGTGATGTTACGTTTTTGCGCCAAAGCTAATCGACGTAGGGAGACGCAGTCATGACCAGACGGTTGGAGGGCGTCAGGGTCCTCGACTTCTCCGAGCATGGCTTCGTGCCGTCGGCTGCCGCGGCGCTCGGTGATTTCGGCGCCGACGTGGTCAAGATCGAGCGGCTGGCCGGTGATGCCATGCGCAGGATCATCGCCAGCGGCATGGTGGCCACGAAGGACGGCTACGACTTCCAGTTCGAGTTGTTCAACCGCAACAAGCGCGGCATCGCTTTAGACGTCGAGCAGCCCGCGGGCCGCGAGATCTTCGAGAAGCTCGTGCGCTGGGCCGAGGTGTACATCACCAACCAGCTGCCCCGCGTCCGCCGCAAGCTGCGCACGGAACCGTCCGACGTCTTCGCGCTCAACCCGAGCATCGTGTACGCCCGCGGGCACGGCCAAGGGCAGCGCGGGCCTGACGCCGAGGCCGGCGGTTTCGACGGTGTCTCGTACTGGGCGCGCGGCGGCGTGGCCCACGTCCTGACCGATGCGAACGCGACGCGCCCGACCAAGCAGCGTCCGACCCTCGGCGACGGCCCCAGCGGGATGTTCCTGGCCGGTGGGATCTGCGCCGGGCTCGTTCACGTGGGGCGGACCGGCAAAGGGCATCGTGGTCGACACTTCTCTGCTGGGTTCGGCGGTGTGGACGCTCGGGCCCGACCTGGCCTACACCACCCTGGCCGGCGAGCAGATGCCGATGGCGGCCGACGAGCAGATCTCGCCGCTCGTGCACCAGTACCGGACCGCCGACGGCCGGTGGGTGTCCCTGATGATGATCGATGAGGGGCGCTACTGGGAGCAGGCCTGCCGGGCGCTCGGCCTGGACGATCTCATCGCCCGCTTCCCCGACCCGACCTCGCGCCGGGCCGGCTGGCCGGTGATCCACGAGCGGATCAACGCGGTCATCACCACGCTCGACCACACCGAGCTGGACGCGAAGCTGCGTGCCCAGGGCTGCATCTTCTCGTTCTTCGCGACTCCGACGGAGGTCGTCGCCGACCCGGCGGTCGTCGAGAACGGCTATCTCATGGCGCACCCCGAGCATCCCGACGTCCGCCTCGCGGCCGCTCCGGTGCAGTTCGACGACGAGTTGCCCTCGGCCCGCCGTGCGGGACCGGCCCTGGGCCAGCACTCCCGCGAGGTCCTCACCGAGCTCGGCTATGGCGAGGCGGACATCCTCCGCCTGCTCGACGACAAGGTCATCGCCGAACCCTGAGCGCCGAACCCTGAGCGACGGGACCATCCGGAGGTCGTAGCGTCGCGGGGCCGCGGATCGAGCCGCGGGGCCGCGGCTCGACCTGACCCGGCGAAGGGCTGAGGCCATGGGATGGGTCGGCGCCGGGATGCAGCGATCGGGGGGTGGGTAGGCCCTGGTCACAGGCGTTCCGCGCGGCGTGCTGCCAGGGTCGGCGGCGCGTCGCGGATCCGGGCTGTGTTCCCGCCGTGACTTGCGGACGGCGTCCTGCCAGGCGGCGAGGAAAAACTGTCGGTGGCGGGGTCCAGGGTGATGGCACGGTCCGCAGCATGCGGGTTCGCAGCACTCGAAGGAGTCACCATGCCCACGCGAGACAGCATCCTGGCTGGCGCCCCCTGTTGGGTCGACCTGATGACCTCCGACCCCGATGGCGCCAAGGTGTTCTACGGCGAGCTGTTCGGTTGGGCGGCGGAGGAGTCCGCCCCGGAGTTCGGCGGGTACACCAACCTCACGAGGGACGGCGTCCGGGTCGGCGGCCTGATGCCCAAGCAGCCGGGGATGGACGCGCCCGACGGCTGGTCGGTGTACCTCTCGACGCCGGACGCGGAGAAGACCGTCGCCACCGCAACCGAGCATGGCGGAGGGGTGATCGTGCCGCCGATGGCGGTGGCCGACCTCGGCGTCATGGCCGTGGTGACCGACCCGGGCGGTGCGGCCATCGGCCTGTGGCAGCCGGGCCTGCACACCGGCTTCGGCGTCGTCGCCGAGCCGGGCGCACCGGCCTGGTTCGAGCTGCTGACCCGGAACTACGCCGCCGCGGTTCCGTTCTACCGTGACGTCTTCGGCTGGGAGGTCCACGCCGTCGCCGACACCCCGGATTTCCGCTACTCGACCTACGGGGAGGGCGACGCAGCCCACGCCGGGATCATGGACGCGAGCGGGTTCCTGCCGGACGGCGTGCCGGCGCACTGGTCGGTGTACTTCGCCACGGCGGACACGGATGCGACGCTGGAGCGGGCCGCCGAGCTCGGCGGCTCGACCGTCCTGCCGGCCGAGGACACCCCGTACGGCCGCCTCGCCGCCGCCGCCGACCCCACCGGCGCCGTGTTCAAGCTGCTCGGGCCGGCCCGCCGCGGGCTGAGGCGCGCCGCGCGAGCAAGGGTCGCCGGGGCCGGCGTTCCGAGGCCGGTCGGTTCAGGCGGCGGCCGGTTCGGCGCGCAGCAGGTCGGCGAGGACCGATCCGGCGTGGTGGATACCCGCGTCGTCGACGTCAAGATGGGTGACGATCCGCAGGATGGTCGGGCTGATCGCGCCGACCAGCACGCCCTGCTCGGCGGCGCGGTGGGCGAACCGCCCGGCGTCGGCGACCTCGACGAGCACCATGTTGGTCTCGACCTGCTTGGGGTCGACGCGGCCGGGCGCGGCGTCGGCGAGCAGCGCGGCGAGCTCGGCCGCCCGCCGGTGATCCTCGACGAGGCGTTCGACGTGGTGGTGCAGCGCGTGCAGGCCCGCCGCGGCCAGCACCCCGGCCTGGCGCATCGCCCCGCCGAGCCGCCGACGCCACTGCCGAACCTCGTCGACCCGGCCGGCGTCGCAGATCACCAGCGATCCGACCGGTGCGCCGAGCCCCTTGGACAGGCAGACCGACAGGGTCGTGAACGGTTCCGCGAGCCGGCGCGGTTCGACGGCGCCGGCGACGGCCGCGTTCCACAGCCGGGCGCCGTCGCAGTGCAGCGCGATCCCGGAGGCGGCGGCGAGGTCGCGGAACTGGTCCAGCCGGGCCGGCGACCAGACCCGGCCGCCGGCCCGGGCGGCGGTGTTCTCCACGGCCAGCACACTGGTGCGGACCATGTTGTAGTTGCCGCCGATGCTGTGCGAGCGGATCGCCGCGGCGACGTCCGCCAGCTCCGCGGTGTCCGCGAGCCCGGGTATCGTCCGGGTCTGAATTCCGCCGAGTGCGGCCAGGCCGCCCATCTCGTAGGTCACGATGTGGGCCTCGGTGTCGGCGATGATCTCGGTGCCGACCGCCGCGCTGGCGCGCAGGGCGACGAAGTTTCCCATGGTCCCGCTCGGGACGAACACGGCCTTCTCATGGCCGAGCAGGTCCGCGGCGTACTCCTCCAGGGCTCGCACCGACGGGTCCTCGCCGTAGTGGTCGTCGCCGACCTCCGCCGCCGCCATCGCCCGGCGCATCGCCGCGGTCGGGCGGGTCACCGTGTCGCTGCGCAGATCGACCGGCCCGACCGGCCCGGCGGCCGGTCGACGTGTCGACCGCGAGGCCGGCGTGGCGATCTGGGCGCCGGTGGCAGCCGCGTCGTCCGTGGGGGTTCCGTCACGGGAAGCGTCGATGGTCATGATTGTCGATGGTAGTGGCTCATACCCACCCCGCCGGCCGGCTCGACTACCTCAGCGACCCACCTCTGGAAGGGGAGCGCGACCGGATCGCCGCGACTATCGAGGACCTTGCCATGGCCCGCTGGTCACTGAGCAGGTCGAGTGACGCCGCGGTCGTGACTGCCCGGTGGGTCGGTGGCCCAGACGGGAGAGGGCAGCTCGGCGCGCAGGGTGGGGGCGACCTCGGCGAAGAAGCGTTCCAGGTGGGCGCGGGTGGTGGCGGGGTCGGTGAGGAAGAAGCCCTCCACCCCGACGCCGAGGACCTGGTTGCCGAAGCGCCGATACAGATCGAGCAGTTTGTCGGTGATCTGGTCGGCGGTGCCGACGAGGGTCGAGCCGTTGTCGATGAAGTCTTCCAGCGAGTCGAACGGGAAGTGGTTCTGCCGTCACGGCGGGGCCGCTATCGCGCGCCGCCAGCGTGCTGGCCAGGAATTTCACGCCGCTTCGCCACCGGCGCGCGCGTCGGGCGACACGGCCAGAAGCCCAGCGTCTCGCGGACCAGGACGATGGTGGCGCGTTCAGGGAGAGCCTCCCGTTCCACGATGAGGATCTTGCCGATGAACGAGCTCTGGCCATAGAGATCCTGCAACCGCTGCCACTCCCGGGGCAGGCTGTAGGCGTGGACGCGGCGGATCCCGGTCGCCAGGTCCGGCACCACCTTCTGCGCCCCGACCACCCAGATCGCCCGGCGGGCGCCCGAGGCGTACGGCGCGAGCTGGCTGCCGCTGGCCGAGCCGACGACGAGCTGGCCATCCTCCGTCACTGCGTGCACGCTGCCGACGACCACGTCGGGCAGGGCCCCGAGCCGGATCTGGGCGACTACGTCGGCTCCCGGTGACGGAGCGTCACGCCGGACCGACCGGAACTCGCCGGACTCGTCGATGTCCGCCGCGATGCCGGACAGGCGCAGCGTCTCGCTGGCGGCGGTGAAGATCTCCTCGTCCCGGGGGAGCAGCTCCCGGACGAGTCGGCGGGCCTGCTCGGCGGTGTCCACGAGATGTACGAGGTAGCCGCGCTCGCGCAGGTTCGCGGCTGTCCGGTCGAGCCGCGCCGCGTCGGCCGGGACCGCGAACGCCTCGTCGAGCGGGGGTGCCAGGGCGGTCATGATGGTCACTCCGATGCGGGTCGATGGTTCCTTCTGGTAACTGGACCGATTCTGCGGAACCATCGAGTGCCTCGGAAGACGGCACTATTTTCTTCCTCGGTGATGTGGAGGTAACTATGCGCGCGAAGTCCGCCGTCGGCGACGAGGGTGGCCCGAGTGACGATGGGGATGGCCCGAACGGCGGTGTGGTCGGCCCGAACGGCAGTGTGGTCAGCCAGCACGGCGGCCGGCAGGCCGACACGCGGGCGGCGGCGGTCCTGGCGGTCCGGGATGATGCGACGTGCCGGGTTCGCGAGATCCTCGACCGGGTCGGCGACAAGTGGACGCTGGCGGTGGTCAGCGAGCTCGGTCGGGGCAGCCACCGGTTCACCGAGCTGCGGCGGGCCGTGCCGGGCATCAGCCAACGCATGCTGACCTCGACCCTGCGCGGGCTTGAACGCGACGGCCTGGTCTGCCGGACCGTGCATCCGGTCGTCCCGCCGCGGGTCGACTACGAGCTGACCGAGCTCGGTCGGACGCTGCTCGACACGGCCTGGGCGCTGATGAGCTGGGCCCTGGAACACATGGACCAGATCGACGATGCCCGTCAGGAGTACGACGGGCGTTGACCTCAGGCGCCGGTCAGCAGCGGGGCCAGCCGTTCGAGCTGGTCGACCGCGGCCGGCAGGTCTGCGGCGAACGGGTGCACGAGCACGTGGTCGGCGCCGGCGGCCAGGTGGGCGGCCAGCCGCGCCGACACGGCGGCCTCGTCTCCCCACGCGAGGATGTCGTCGACCAGCCGGTCGCTGCGTCCGCCGGACAGGTCCGCGTCGCTGTAGCCGAGGCGCCGGTAGTTCCTGGTGTACGGGGACTCCGCGCTCCCCGCCCCGGCGTTGAAGACGGCGCGCAGCCGCCCCCGTGCGGTCGCCGGGTCGGCCTCGAGCAACACGGCCTGATGCGGGATGACCAGCCGGTCCGGGCCGACGGCGGCGCGGGCCGCGGCGGTGTGCGCCACCGGCTGCAGGAAGGGGTGCACCCCGTCGGCGTGGTCGCGGGCGAGCCGGTGGGCGCGCGGTCCCAGGGCGGCGAGCACCCGCGGGTAGCGCGGCGTGGGCAGGAGCCAGGCCGCGACGTCGTCCACCGCCCGCAGGTAGTCGCCGAGCGCGGTCAGCGGGCGTGACCCCTGCTGCCCGCCGAGCCCGAGCACGAACCGGTCCGGGTACGCCTCCGCGAGGGTGGCGGCCCCGGTGTGCATGGCGGCGGGCTCGCGGACGGACACGTTCGCGATGCCCGTCCCGACGATGATCCGCTCGGTGGCGGCGAGGATCAGGCCGTGCTGGGCGAACGCCTCCCGGCCGCTGCCCGGCCCGCCGGCCGGCGGGCCGGCGCCCCACAGCGAGCCGTAGCCGAGGCGCTCGATGCGGTCGAACTGGCGCGCTGGACCGCCACCGGCGCGGCGAGCAGGGTGCCTGCCGCCAGCCACACGCCGTACCGGCCGAGCCGCCGGCGGGTGTCCGCGACCACCTGCGCCGCGACCACCTGCGCCGTGGTCACCGCCCCGGCCGTAGGCGCCTGCGGGTCCGCGGTTGTTCCCGTCGCCGCGTCAACCGTCGTCATGCTCGCTCCCTCGTCTGCTGGCAAGATAACCGGAGGCTGTCTCCGTTCTGCCGCCCATCACCTTAGTGGAGGTAGGCTCCGGTTAGGCGGATTGCGGTCACATCGAACCCTGGGGGTGGGAGCGTGAGTGGCCCGGCCGGGACGCGCACCATGCGCGCCGACGCCCGTCGCAACTACGAGCGGCTGCTGACCGAGGCCCGGGTGGCCTTCGCCGAGCACGGCACCGGCGCCTCCTTGGAGGACATCGCCCGCCGGGCCGGCGTGGGGACGGGCACCCTCTACCGGCACTTCCCCGCCCGAGAGGTGCTGCTGGAGGCGGTGCTGCGCGAGGAGTTCCAGCGCCTGACCGCCTCCGCCGGCGAGGTGGCGGCTGCCCGGCCCGCCGGCCCCGCGCTGCTCGCCTGGCTGCGCGAACTCGTCGCGTTCAACGGCACCTACCGCGGGCTCACCGCGGCTTTCCTGCAGACCCTGCTCGATCCCGCCAGTGAGCTGCACGCCGCCTGCGAGGTGATGCGCACCGCCGGCGGCGATCTGCTCCGCGCCGCCCAACAGGCCGGGCAGATCCGGCCTGACGTCACCGCCCTCGAGCTGTTCACCCTGGTCAGCGGGCTGTCCTGGGCGCATGAGCAGACCGCCGCGGCCCTGCCTGGCAGCCTCGCCCCCGACCGCCTGCTGCACCTGACCGTCGAGGGCTTGGCTCCCCGCCCCGCACAGTCCGGCGTCGGGCGGTAGGCGCCCGAGGGCCCCACGGCCTCGTCATCCCTGTTTCGCCGCCCGGACCCGAGTGGTGACGCCCGGCGGTGCGGCATTACCTCGCGCGTAATCGACGGGATCTGCGGGCGACCGGAGGATCGGGCGCGGCGGGGAGGTTCCCTCGCCGCCACCGATCCGATCCGATCACGGCACCCCAGCGGCCGGCCGCTCGCGCGGGCGGCGGCGCCGTGGGGATGCCGGCTGCTCTGGGAGATCCGTGACCTCGTCTACGCAAGCTCCGCCGCGGACCGACGGTGCGCAAACGGCCGGCTGGCTGCCACTGGTCGTGGTGCTCGCCGGCACGTTCGTCACCTTCCTCGACTTCATTCATCGTCAACGTCGCGCTGCCGTCGATCGAGACGGACCTGGACGCCGGGTCGGCGACGCTGTCGCTCGTCGTCGCCGACTACGGGCTCACCTTCGCGGTCGGAATGATCACCGGGGGTCGGCTGGGCGATCTCTACGGCCGGCGCCGGATGTTCCTGACGGGGCTCGCGCTGTTCACCCTCACATCGGCGGCCTGCGGTCTCGCTCCGAGCGCCGAGGTGCTCGTGGCCGCCAGGTTCCTGCAGGGGGCCGCCGGCGCGCTGCTCACCCCGCAGGTACTGGCCATCCCCCCGCCCTCTACACCGGGCGGCGCCGGGGGCCGGCGTTCGCGGCCTACGGGTTCGCGATGGGGATCGCCGGCGTCCTCGGCCAGCTCATCGGCGGCGCGCTCATCGAGGCGGACCTAGCCGGCTCGGGCTGGCGGGCCGTGTTCCTCATCAACGTGCCGGTCGGCCTGCTTGCCCTGCCCGCCGCCCGGCGCGTCCTGCTGGAGTCGCGCGGACCGCGGGCGCGGCTGGACCTGGTCGGCGCCGCGCTCGTGACCGCGGCGGCGACCCTGCTCGTCCTGCCGCTGGTGGAGGGACGGGAACACGGCTGGCCGGGGTGGGTGTGGTGCTGCCTGGCCGCCGCACCGGTCCTGGCCGCCGGGTTCGTCGCCCGCCAACGCCGGCTCGCCGTCCGCGGCGGGGCGCCGCTGGTCGACCTCAGCCTGTTCCGGCATCGCGCCTTCGTGGCCGGCACGTGCGTCGCGCTGGGGTTCGCCCTGATCCCGAGCTCGTTCTTCTTCGTCCTCGCGCTTCATCTCCAGCAGGGACGCGGCTACGGCGCGCTGTTCTCCGGGATCGTCGCCGTCGGCGCCGGCTATTTCCTGGCGATGTTCCTGGCTGGGCCGCTCGGCGACCGGCTTGGTCACCGGGTCCTCGCGGTGGGCGCCCTCGGTGTCGCCGCGGGCTGCGCGCTGCTCCTGGCCACCGCGTCGGCGGCGAGCGCCCTCGCCCTGGTCCCCGGGCTCGCGGTGACGGGGCTCGGCATCGGCCTGGTGCTCGTCCCGCTGTCCTCGACGGTGCTGGCGGGCATCGATCCGCGCCACGCGGGCGCCGCGGCGGGGGTGCTCTCCATGGCGCAGCAGATCGGCGGCGCGTTGAGGGTCGCCGTGATCGGCGTGGTGTTCTTCGGCGCGGGCCCCACGGCCGAGGGCGCGTTCACGGCGAGCCTGTGGGTGCTGGTCGGGGTCGCCGTCGCCGTGGCCGGTCTCACCCGGCTGCTGCGGCCGGGTGGAGCGGCCGGGTGGAGGTGCCGAGCGCGGGGTCGGGCCCGGCGTCGACCGGACGGATGGTGGGTGCGGGATCAGCCGCCGAACAGGCTGGCCGAGTCAACGGTCCGGTAGCCGGTCGCCCTGGTGCCCTTGACCGTGGCGACGACGGAGCCGGTCGAGCACAGCGCCTTTAGATTCGGGATCGCGGTCCCGTCGCAGGTGAACGTCAGGCCGTCGCCGGCCGGCAGGACCACGTCCTTGGCGGCCTTCAGCGTGCTGGTCACGGAGGCGGGGGTGACGTCCCCGGTGAGGTCCTTGAGCGCGCGGACGAGGCCCAGCAGGTTTTGGTAGCCGGTCACCGCGTAGCCGTCGAGGGCCGTCTTCGGCGCGTACCGGCCCATCACCGTCCGGTAGAGCCGGGACTCGGCGTTGTCGCTTTCGGTGTCGCCCGGGGTGAACAGCGTCGCGCCGTCCAGCGCGCCGGGGGCGGCGTCCTCGACGGTCTTCGACAGGCACGGCTGGATGACGAACCTCGGCTGGGTGGCGTTGACCGCGACCAGACCCTTGAGCACCGTGGTGCAGAAGGTCCCCTCACCGACGAGGATCACCGCGCCGGGCTTCTTGCCGATCGTCGCGGTGACCTGGGAGGTGGCATCCGGCGTGCCGACCGGGATCGGGACGATGTCGAGGCCGACGCCGGCCTTGGCGAACACCGGCTTGCCCAGGGCGTTCGCACCGGCGGTCACGGCGGGGGCATCCGTGACGAACAGGGAGACGCTCTTGTAGCCCTTGTCCTTGGCGGTCTGCGCCATGACGCCGAGCGTCGTGGGGAAGCCGCCGGTCCAGGAGAAGGCGCCGTCGGTGACGAACTCGGCGCCGCTGGCCGCCACGCCCGTCGTGTAGGGGATCCGGGCGCCGGTGATGACCGGGACCATCGAGTCGGCGAAGGCCGTGGTGCCGATGTTCACGGCGGTAACCTTCTGCTCGACCAGCTGGTTGGCACAGGCGCGGGCGGAGGCCGCGTCCTCCTGCGACTTGCAGACGACGAGCTGGATGGGCCGCCCGCCGATGCCGCCGAGGTGGTCGTAGGCGGTGGCGGCCTGGGCGCCCTCGCGGACCTCGGGCAGGGAGATCGCGCTGCCGCCCTCCGCGGTGATGAAACCGATCTTCACCGGCGCACCGGTCGCCTTCGTGCCCGGGGGGAGCGTCACGGTCGAGCCGGCCGCCGGGGTCGCGCCTGCGCCGCCCCCGCTGCCTCCGTCACTGCCGCACGCGGCCGGTAACAGGCCCAGGCCGACGGCCAGGAGCGCCGCTCCCACCCGCGCCCGGCGCGGACGCCTCCCCCACACACCTGTGCTGCCCACAGCCCCTCCATCCCGTCCCACTCGGCCCGTCGGAAGGGCTCGGCGGAGAGAACCGGATAGGTTACCCAGCCCACATGGTGAGCTATGTTATCCAGGTTACAGATCCGGTCAAGGGGTCGGCCGTCGACGGATCATCCGGCGGGGGCGCCGTCCTCCAGGTAGACGGGCAGGAGCGGGGCGGCCAGGCACGCGGCGACCCGACGGGCCAGGCGCGCCGCCGCCCGCTCGGCGACCTCGGCGGGTGTGCAGTACCGGGCCGAGCGGATCTCCGCGGCCTGCAGGACGAGCGCGTCCACCGGGATCGGCGGACCATCCACGGCGAACAGGAACCGCAGCGCGTCCGCCCGGCGCGGGGTGGCGGCGAGGTGGTCGACGCAGATCAGCCGCCCCACCGGCAGGTCGAGCCCGAGCTCCTCGCCCAGCTCGCGCTGCGCGGTCTGCCGTGGGGACTCGCCGGGCTCGGCGATCCCGCCGGGGACCTCCCAGTTCGGCTTGTACGTCGGCTCCACCAGCAGCACGCGCCCGGCGTCGTCGAGCAGCAGACAGCCGGCCGCCACCGCCTTCCTCGACCGGGCCACGTAGTCGTCGAGCAACGCCGCCATGGCCGGCACGTTACCGCTCGTTGATCGGGTATCCGGTCCGAATGTCGCACCTGACGTGCCGGAAAGCCGCCGGCCGTCCTGCCCGAGCGGGGTGCGACGGCCTTTCCCGGTGGCTCTTTCGGGTTACCGCCGCGCCGGCGTCGCCCCGCGGGTGGAACGGCCCGGGGAGGTGGAACGGCCCGGAGAGATAGCCGGCACAGTTCCGATCCGGATGCCTGTGGTGTGCATCCGTTCCCAGGCCCCGCTGCCCGCGCGTGGCCTGCGGCCGGCCCCCGGGTCGATGACCCCGCCCCGGTCGAGCACGATGAGCGCGTCGGCCTGGGCCACCAGTCGCCTGTCGTGGGTGATCACCAGCACGGTCCGGTGGGCGGCAAGCCGGCGCAGGGAGCGCACCACGAGCCCGGCGACGTCGTCGTCAAGTCCCGCGGTCGGCTCGTCGAGGATCAGCACGGGCGAGTCGCGCAGCAGCGCCCGCGCGATCGCGACCCGTCGCCGCTGGCCGCCGGACAGCCGTCGGCCGCCCTGACCGAGCGGCGTCTCGTAGCCGTCGGGCAGCCGGAGCGCGAAGTCGTGCACCCCGGCGGCGCGCGCGGCCGCGACGACCCGGTCGGGGTCGGCGTCCGGGACGCCCCAGGTGAGGTTCTCCCACAGCGTGCCATCGACGAGCTGGCTGTCCTGGGCCACCACCGTCACCGCCCGGCGCAGCGATGCCAGGGTGACGTCACGCAGGTCCTGCCCATCGAGCAGCACGCGCCCCGCCGACGGGTCGTGCAGCCGCATCATGAGCTTCGTCAACGTCGACTTCCCCACGCCGCTGGGGCCGGTGAGCACGGACAACTCGCCAGGACGCAGAGTGAACGAGACGTCGTCGAGGGTCGGGCGGGTCGCCTCCGGGTAGGCCAGGCTGACCCGTTCGAAGCGGATGTGCCCGCGCACCCGCTGCAGCGGCCGGGCGTCGGGGTGATCCTCGACCTCCGCGGGATGGTCGAGCAGCTCGATGATCCGCTCGCCGGAGCTCACCGCGGTGCCGATGGACACGACGAGTTCGCCGAGCTCCTGCACCGGGCCGTACAGGTAGCCGAGGAAGCCGGCAAAGGACAGCAGGCCACCGACGGTCAGCCGGTCCTGGGAGATCTCCCAGCTGCCCATGCCCAGCACGACCAGCACGAAGACCGTCTCCAGCAGCGTGGCCAGCACGGCGTTCGCCGTCGCCATCCGATAGGCGACCAGTCGGGCCTCGAACCAGGCCGTGCCGTGATGGCGCAGCCGCCGCCGTTCGTGCTTCGCCATCCCGTGCGTCTGGATGATGGCGGCCGCGGTGATGTTCTCCTCGACCACGCCGGCGATGCGGCCCTCGGCGGCCCGTTCCTCCTGCGCGACCTCGTGCACCCGGCCCGCGAGCCGGCGGGTGAGCAGCCAGTAAAACGGTGCCGCGGCGCAGGCCACCAGCGCCAGGTCCCAGCGCAGCACGAAGGCGGCCGCGGTGAAGCACACCACGCCGCAGACGGCCGTGGTCGCTCCCACCAGCCCGCTGGCGGCGAGCTCGTCGACGGCGTCGACGTCCGAACCGAACCGGGTCATCAGATCGCCGGCCGGCCGCTCGGCGAAGAAGGTCGGCGACATGGTGTGCAGGCGGTCGAGCATCAGCTCGCGCAGCCGGGTCAGCAGCCGGCCCGACGCCTTCGCCTGCAGGCAGTGGCCCACGTAGGAGCAGGCACCGCCGGCGACGGCGACGGCGAGCCACAGGACCGCCGGCATGAGGAAGGCATGCGGCGAGGCCTGGACGAGCGCGGAGTCGGTGAGCCGGCCGAACAACCAGACCGTCACAGTCTCGCCGGCCGTGCTGGCCAGCACCAGTGCCGTCGCTCTGAGCAGCAGGCCGCGCTCGGGTCGGACCAGCGGGAGCAGACGCCGCAGCACCCGCCGGGCCGCAGCGGTTCCGCTTTCGTCCGCAGCCGCGCCTGCCGCGCCTGCCGCGGTACGCGCCGCGTGTCGCGCGGACATCTGTACCGCCCTTCCCGGCGGACCCGGGGTGCGGCGGCCATGGTCGCCGCACCCCGAGCTGTCACCGCTGAATCGCTGTCACCGCTGAATCGCTTTTACCTGTGGAACGGATTCTTCGGCAGCGGGGGAGGCAGCGGCTTCTTGTGCTTCTTCGGCTTCGGCGGCTGCGGAAGAATCTTCTTGAGTGGCATTGTCTAATTCCCTTCCGATTTGTCGACGGTATTGCCGACCGGAATCCACGATAGTGCGTCGGAGGGGATTTCTTCTGTGGATTACCTGGGTGTTCCTGTGGCTTTGCTGTGATGGTAGAAATCACAGTGGTGATTTTCGAGAGGATTTCGATCCAGTAGTTATGGAGGGTTTCTGTTTGCTCTGGGTGTGGTTACCGATGCTGAGTGTCGCGAGATCTGTACGATGTGCGGTCGATCGGCTTCGGATCGTGAGAGAAGTGGCGGTGGCGATCGGTGGCGATCGGTGGCGGCGACGGATCGGCGCAGGCGGCGGCGAGGGTCGGGAGGCATGCGCAGCGGCGCCGGGGGGACGGGACCCGAGTGGGGTGGCCCGAACCGGGGATGGGGCGGGAGCGGACGGAGTCCGGGCGGGCCGGCGTGAGACGGGCGGCGAGGGCCGGTTGCTGGTAGGTCTGTCAGGACAAGCCCGGCGCGGCCGGCGGAGACCGGCGTCCGTGGGCCGCGTGCCCACGAGCTCCGGTGCAGGCAGGACCTGCGGACGCAGGCAACCCGTGAAGGCTCGACCCGTGGAACGGAGACACCGATGAGCCCGCAGTTCCGGACGCTGAAGTTCGAGCGTGACGGTGGAGTGGCCCGGATCACCCTCAACCGTCCGGACGCCGCGAACGGCCTCAACCAGGAGATGGCCGCGGAGCTGGCCCGGGCGGCGGCCGCCTGCGACGGCGACCCGCCGGTCCGGGCCGTGCTGCTGACCGCGACCGGCCGCTTCTTCACCGCCGGCGGTGACGTGAAGGAGATGGCGAACCACGGCGATCGCATCGGCGTGGAAATCAAAAAACTCGCCGACGACCTGCACCGCGCTGTGTCGATCTTTACGCGGATGAACGCGCCGCTGATCGTCGCCGTCAATGGCGTCGCCGCGGGCGCGGGGGTCAGCATCGCGGCCGCGGGCGACCTGGTTCTCGCGGCTGATTCCGCCACCTTCACCATGGCTTACACCAACGTGGGGCTCAGCCCGGACGGCAGTTCCTCCTACGCGCTGCCCCGGTTGATGGGGTTGCGCCGTACGCAGGAGTTCATGTTCACCAACCGTCGGCTGTCCGCCGCGGAGGCCCTCGAATGGGGGCTGGTCACCCGGGTCGTGCCCGTGGGGGAGCTCGATGGCGAGGCGGCGGCGCTGGCGCAGCGGATCGCGGCGGGTCCGGCCGATTCACGCGGGGCCATCAAGCGACTGCTGGTGCAGACCTTCACCAACGGCCTGGAGACGCAGATGGAGCTGGAGGCACGCGAGAGCGCGCGCAGCGCCGTCGGCGACGGCCGGGAGGGCATCACGGCCTTCGTCGAGAAGCGCGCCCCGAAGTTCACCTGAGCGTCGCGCACCGCCCGTGCTCGCCCGAGTCGGCGCCGGCATACCGTGAGAATGTGCGCGCGGCTTGTACTGGAGGGTGTGACCTTGACTGACTTCGGGCTGATTCGGCCGCCTGTGCTGGCGGGTGCTGCCCTGCTGCGGGACGAGCCGTTGCGGCAGGACACCGGGCGGCAGAAGGAGGGCTGGGCCACCGCCCGGGTCGTCTTCGTCGACGAGGAGGGGCGCAGCCCCGTGCTGTGGCCGGTGCCTGGCGTCGAGGACGCGGACACCGGCCCCCTGTTGTGGACGCGACCGGCGCCGAGGTCGCAGGCTTCCCGCCGCCGGACGCGCTGCTGCTCGGGGAGTCCGACGGGATCGCGTACTGGGCGGTGCGCGGCGGCGCGGCGCAGGCTGCCGCTGGCGACGAGGTCAGGTGGCTCACCCTGTTCTCGGTCGGCGCGGAGCTCGACGAGCGCGACGCGGCGCTGCTGGCGGCGGCGGTCGCCCTGCTGAACTGGCACGGCCGGGCCCTGTTCTGCGCCCGCGACGGCTCGTCGACCCGGCTGGCCAACGCCGGCTGGGCGCGCATCTGCGAGGTGCACCGCCACGAGGAGTACCCGCGGACGGACCCGGCGGTGATCTGCCTGGTGCACGACGGCGCGGATCGGATGCTGCTCGGCCGCCACTGGGCCTGGCCGGCGGGCCGTTTCTCGGTGCTCGCCGGCTTCGTTGAGGCGGGCGAGTCGCTGGAGGCGTGCGTGGCGCGCGAGATCGGCGAGGAGGTCGGGCTCGACGTCACCGACATCCGCTACCTCGGCAGCCAGGGCTGGCCGTTCCCGCGGTCTCTGATGCTCGGTTTCCACGCGGTGGCCGATCCCGCCCAGCCGCTGCGCCTGGACGAGACGGAGATCAGCGAGGCGCTGTGGATCACCCGCGACGAGGTGCGCCAGGCCCTGGCCCGGGGCGACGACTGGGCCACCGTGGACGACTTGCCCGCGGACGCCACCCCGCCGATTCGCCTGCCCGGCCGGATGTCCATCGCCCGCGCCATGATCGAATCCTGGTCTGCCGCCGGCTGACCCGTCACCGACTGGGGCGCATCAGGGCTTTCGGGCGATGGCGCCGTAGACGCTGACCTGCGCGTCGGTGAGGTCCTCGGTGGTGGGGTCGGGGCGCCAGCGGTGGACGACCTGAACGCCGGGGTCGATCAGCTCCAGGCCGTCGAAGAAGCGCTCGACCTCGGCGCGGTTACGCAGCCGCATCGTGACGCCGCGGCGCCGGTAGGTTTCCGCGGCCGGTTCGAACGTCGGGTCGTGGTCGCCGGTCGCGTTCGTCAGCGCGAGGTAGCTGCCGGACGGGAGTGCGCCGACGAGCCGGCGGACGATGCCGTACGGGTCATCCGCGTCGTCGATGAAGTGGAAGATCGCGATGAGGGAGAGCGCGACGGGCTTCGTCAGATCGAGGGTGTCGCGCAGTTCGGGGGCGGCGAGGATGCGCGCGGGGTCGCGGATGTCGGCGTCGAGGTAGGCGGTGCGGCCCTGGGACGTGCTGGTCAGTAGTGCGCGGGCATGGGCGAGGACGATCGGTACCACCCCTGGGTTGCACACGTCGAAGGTGAAGCCGGGAGCTTGTCGGCTGTGTACCCCGCCAACGCCGCCCTGTGCAGGTCACGGCCACCAACGGAATACCCGCAGCATCGACGAGGCGATTACTGCGCCTGCGATCTTCTGTGTTTCGTCAGTCGAGAGCAATCCGAGCAGGGTGGTGGCGGCGGTAAGGGCCTGACCGAGCTGGTCGGCGGGTAGGTGCGGCGCGAGGGCCCCCAGCACCGAGGCCCGGGATCGCCACGCTGTCCGACCACAAGGAGCTGTGCGGGTACGGCATGACCAGTTGGGAGTCCTGGCGCCGTCCTGCGCGAGACATGCCGGGATGTCACTTGTCCACACGTCGCTCGTCGTAGTGACAGCGGGCGGCTTCGACCGCGTCGAGGTGATCGACAGCCCATTCCAGGATGGCGTGCACAGGGGACCGAAGGGTCCGGCCCAGGGGGGTGATGCGGTATTCGATCGCCACCGGCTCCGTGGACACGACCGCTCGCTCGACCATGCCGTTGCGCTCCAGTCGTCGCAGGCATGCGGTCAGTGACTTCGAGGTGACAGCGGGCAGGTATTGCCGGAGTTCGTTGAAGCGTCGGGAACGGTTGCACAATGCGGCCAGCACCAGCAGGGACCACTTGTCGAAGAGTTGGTCGAGCAGATGCCGGCCGTCGCCGTTGAGCTCCACTTTGGGCACGTCGGTCTCCCCCGCGATACCTGATTTCGTTGAAGTGTATCCGTACTACTAGATATACATCGGAT
>NZ_CADCWT010000041.1 GCF_902806485.1 Candidatus Frankia alpina
CTCACCCCCGAGCAGGCCGGCGGCATGGCGGATGCGGCGGCGGTGATCCGAGCCCTCGGCCTGCCCGCCGCCGGCCATCCACCCGAGGGCTGAGAACGCGTCGGTGCCCCGTGGCCGGCCGCTTTACCGTGGGGGCGTGTTCGTTGTCCCCGTGGGGAATTCCTGGGTGCCCAGGACGCGCAGCAGTTCCAGCCGCTCGTGGGTCTCGGCGTCCGCCGGGGTGAGCACCAGCAGTTGCTGGCCCTGGTCGGGAGTGACCAGGGTTTCGCAGTCCATCCGCAGGCTGCCCACCCGCAGGTGCAGGAAGGTCTTGCGGTCCGGCGCGCCGGACCGCCACCTCGTGCTCGGCCCAGAGCCGGCGGAAGTCGGCACTGGCGGCCTGCAGCCGGTCGACGAGGCCGGTGACCGTGGGGTCGCCGGACCGGCGGCCGGCGGCCGCGCAGGTCAGCCACGAGCTGGCGGGCGTGGTACTCCTGCTCCCCGGACGGGCAGACGGCGCGGGCAGCGGGGTCGGTGAACCAGCGGTAGGCGACGTAGCGGCGGTCGCCGGAGAAGCCGGTGTGCTCGCCCTGCAGCAGGATGGCGGCCCGGTTCTGGGCGAGGACCTCGCCCAGGTCGGACATGACCAGGGACGGGGTGTCGCCGAGCAGATCGAGCATCCGCATCAGGCCGGCGCGGGCCAGGTGGGCCGTGCTGCCGGCGGGTGGGGGCCGGTGGCCGGCCAAGTGGAACAGGTGGTCGCGTTCGTCGTCGGACAGGCGCAACGCCCGGGCCAGCGCGCCGAGCAGCTGGGGCGAGGGCTGGCTGCTGCGGCCCTGCTCGAGGCGTACGACGTAGTCCACCGACATGCCGGCGAGCAGGGCCACCTCTTCCCGGCGTAGGCCGCTGGTGCGCCGCCGGGGGCCGTCGGCGATGCCGACCTCGGCCGGGCGGATCGCCTCCCGGCGGCGGCGCAGGAAGTCGGCGAGCTGGTCACGTTGCACCGCCCCATGCTCTCTCGCCGGGGACGGGCCGATCCAGGGAGCGCCTCTCCCATGATGAACGCTCCGCTCCTGTACGTCGCGGCTCGGGCGCAAGGTGGGTGGCAGATCGACAAGGTGGGTGGCAGATCGACGACGAAGGAGAACGCGATGCAGAGGCGAACCCTAGGCAGCACCGGTCCGGCCGTTTCCGCGCTGGGCCTGGGTGCGATGGGCATGACGGCCGTCCCGAGGCGGTGAAGAACTTCCTGGCCTACTCGCTGACCCGGCTGGGCACCGACCACATCGACATCTACCGCCCCTCCCTGCTGGACCCTGCGGTACCGATCAAGGAGACCGTGGGCGCGATCAAGGAGATGATCGACGCCGGTTACGTGCGGCACCTCGACCTCTCGGAGGTCGATACGGCGACGATCCGCCGGGCACACGCCGTGCATCCGGTCGCCGACCTGCAGATCGAGTACTCGCTGATCTCCCGCGCGGTCGAAGTGGAGGTCCTGCCCACGCTGCGGGAGCTCGGCATCGGCCTGACCGCGTACGGCGTCCTCAGCCGCGGTCTCATCTTCGGGCACTGGTCCGCCGGGCGTACCGCCGGCCCCGGCGACGGCCGCGGCTTCAGCCCGCGGTTCTCCAGCGGGAACGTGGAACACAACCTCGCCCTCGTGGAGGCGCTGCGCCGGGTCGCCGAGGCGAAGGGGTGCACGGTCGCCCAGCTGGCCATCGCCTGGGTGGCCGGGCAGGGCGAGGACATCGTGGCGCTGGTCGGCGCTCGCACCCGCGAGCGGCTGGCCGAAGCCCTGCCCGCGATGGAGGGGAACTGAGCCCGGCTCTCCGGCGATGCCCCGCTCGCACAACCCACCCCGAACGACGGAGCCTGCGCGCTACGTTTCCCCGGTCAGTCGGCGCCAGTCAGTCGGCGCTGACCAGGCGGGCGAGCTCGTGCGGGTCACGGCCGTCGGTGTCCACGACGTGTCCAACGCGGCGGTAGGAGTCGTCGCGGGCGGCGAACATCTGGGTCAGGGTGGTCAGCAGATTGCCGTCGAGCCAGGGCCGGCCCTGGCCGCGCCCGACCCGACGGGCCAGGGTCCGCGGGCTCGCCCGCAGGTAGACGACGCGGCCCGCGGCGGCGATGCGGGCCAGGTCGTCGGGATTGTCGGCGACGCTGGCCGCGATCCCGGCGACGTACGGCGCCGGGGTGTCGAGCAGGGCGCGTAGCTGGCCCGATTCCTGGGCGTGCAGGGCCTGGCGGCCCAGGCCGGCCAGGGCTGGCGCGTCGAGCCCGGTCCGCTGCTGGAGCAGGGCGTCATTGTCCAGGTAGGACCGGCCGAGCCGGTCGGCGAGCGCCCGGCCCACCGTCGACTTCCCCGAGCCCATCAGGCCGACGAGAAAGATCCGCTCAGCGGCGCCGGTGTCGATCGCGGGCCATGACTCGGGAGCAGGGCGCTGATTGCCGAGTTGGGTCATGTTCCCGCCTTCCTGGCGTATGGTCTCCGGCCCCTGTACCCGCTTTGGCCCCTGTACCCGTCGCGCCCGACGGGAGGGGACCTCATACCACGCGTAGTTGCTCCTGGTCGGCGCCGGGGAGCCAGTCGCGGCCGGGGGTGTGCTCCAGCCAGCGGCGGCGGGCGGCGGTCTCAGCGAAGACGCGCAGCAGGGCGCGGCCCGTGGCGCAGGGCTCGCCCCGCCACAGCAGCGACCAGGCGTACAGCGGCGTCGGGTCCACCAGCGGCACCGACCGCAGGCCGGCGTCGGCGGGCAGCGGCAGGTCGGCGGGCAGCAGGCAGACGTAGCGCGGGTCGGCGCGGGGCCGTTCCAGCAACGGTTCGAGGCCGAGATTGGCCGCCGCCGCCTCGGCCGTGATCCCGAAACGGTCGGCGAAGCGGCGTAGGAAGTCAAGCCGGTCGAGGGCCGCTGGGCACCACAGGACGCTGCCACACAGCTCGGGGGGACGCAGCTGCCCGGCGCCGGCCAGCGGATGGGCGGGGTGCAGGACCACGTCGAGCGGCTCCAGCCGGACGAGCGGTGGGCGAGCGCCGGTTCGAGGCCCTCGCCGATGCGCTCGCCCCCACCGATGCCGTCGCCGATGCCATCGGTGACGGCATCGGCGATGCTGATACCGACGGTTTCGCGCTCGGCGGTCGCGTGGACACGGCCGAAGCCGAGGTCGATCGATCCGCGGATCAGTGCGTCGACGGCGGTGGGCAGGTCACGGCTGGCGCCGAGTTCCACGGCGAGCGCCGGGGCGTCGTCGAGGACGGCGCGCAGGGTGCGCATCGGGCCGTACAGGTGGCCCCACACGTCGACGCGCAGCGGGCGGGTCTGCGTTCTGGCCGCGGTGACGGCCTGGTCGCCGGCCCGCAGCGCCACCCGGGCCGGTTCGAGGAATCGCCGCCCCGCGCCGGTCAGCTCCACCGCGTGGCCGGAGCGGTGGAACAGCGCGACACCGAGGGCGTCCTCCAACCGGGCGATCCGCTTCGACAGCGCCTGCTGGGTGAGGAACAGCCGCCGGGCCGCCCGGCCGAAATGCAGCTCCTCGGCCGTCGCGACGGACGCCCGCGCCTGCCTCAGGTCGAGATCCACGGCTCCCACCATGGCCGACCACCGCCTTTTGTCAAGGCGGACGGACGGCTGTTGGCCGGCGCCGACGGTCGGCCGGCACGCTGGCCGGCATGCTCGCCATGACACCCGCCGAACCGGCCACCGTCACCCGCGCCGACGTCGACCCGCCGATGCCCCGCCCGCACGAGGCGCTGGTCAAGGTGGCCGCGTACTGCGTGAACCGCGGCGAGACGTTTCGGTTGGAACAGCCACCGGCCGGCTGGCGGCCGGGTAAGGACATCGCCGGACTTGTGGTGCAGGCGGCCGCGGACGGGTCGGGGCCCGCCGCCTGCGCCCGAGTGGTCGCCCATCCGTCGGCCGGCGGCTGGGCGCAGTACGTGGCCGTGCCGACCGACGCCCTCGCCGAGATCCCCGACGCCGTGGCCACCACGACCGCCGCCGCGCTGCCGCTGGCCGGGTTGACCGCGCTGCGGCTGCTGCGCACCGCCGGGGCCGTGGCAGGCCGGCGGATCCTGCTCACCGGCGCCTCCGGCGGGGTCGGGCACTACGTCGTCGAGCTGGCGGCCGCGGCCGGCGCCGAGATCACGGCGGTCACCGCGTCACCGGAACGCGGCCGGCGGCTGGTCGAGCTCGGCGCCGCCGGCATCGTCCACGACGTCGACGCGGCGCCCGGCCCGTTCGACCTGGTGCTGGAGTCGACCGGCGGCCCAGCGCTGCCGCGGGCGCTGGCCCGGCTCGCCGCCCGCGGGACGCTGATCTGGTTCGGTCAGGCCAGCCGCACCCCGGTGACCCTCGACTTCTTCGACTTCTTCGCCGGACCCGAGTCGGCCGCCATCCGCCACTTCCACTACCTCGACTCCGACGTCGCTCTCGCCGACGACCTGGTCACCCTGGTCCGGCTCGTGGCGACCGGCCGGCTGCACCCGGAGATCGGCCTCGTCACCGACTGGGCCGACACCGCCGACGTTCTCGTCCAGCTCCGCAACCGTCGCATCCGCGGCAACGCCGTTCTCACCCTGGAGGAACAGTGACCTCGAACCCGGCCGACCCTGTGACCGCCGACCCGCCGCCAGGCGGCCCGGCGGGCGGCGACGCCCGAGCAGTGGTGGTCCGCTACGTAAAGGCAGTTCGCGACGGCGACGCGGCGATGATCCGTGACAGCTTCGCCGCCGACGCCGCCTGGTACTACCCGGGCAGCCTGCCGATCTCGGGCGAGTGGCGGGGACGCGACCGCATCGTCGACGACTTCCTCGGCGGAATGGCCGGGCGGCTACAGGCCGGCGCGCCGCTGCTCATCGAGCTGACCGACGTCATCGCCGAGGGCCCGCGGGTCGTCGCCACCTGGACCTCCCGGGGCACCGCCGCGAACGGCGAGCCGTACGACAACCGCTGTCTGGGCATCTTCGAGGTCCGCGACGGACGCATCAGCTCCGTCCGCGAGTACGCCGACACCGACCACGTCGCGCGGGTCCTGTTCCCCTGACTGCCAGACACCGCGCGCCCCAGACACCGCCTACCGCCCGCCCTGGAACGGCTGCCGTACCTGGCCGGCGGGGCTCAGCCGAAGGCGCCCTGGGCGCGGTAGTCGTCGAGCGTGGCGGCGTCGAGGCCGAGGTTGCGCAGCACCTGCTCGGTGTCGGCGCCGAGGTCGGGGGCGCGGGCGCGGGCGCGGGCGGGTTCGCCGTCGAACTGGTAGGGCGGGGCGACCACCCGGAACGGCGTGCCGTCCTCGGCGGTCAGCTCGGAGAGGTATCCGTTCTCCCGGACCTGGACGTGGTCGTGGACCTCGGCGGGGGTCAGCGCGGGCGCCCACACGCCGGAGAAGCCGGCGAGGGTCTCGCGCCACTCGTCGAGGGTGCGCTCGGCGAAGATGCCGTCGAGCACCTCGACGCAGGCGCGGTTGTGGGTGAAGCGGGCGGCGGCGTCGAGGAAACGCGGGTCGGCGACGAGTTCCGGGCGGTCGAGGACCAGGCACAGCTCGTCCCAGAACCGGTCGGCCTGCAGGCAGACCAGGTTGATCCAGCGGCCGTCCTTGGTCCGGTAGTAGTTGGCGATCGGGTTTCCCGGGGCGCGGCGGTCGGCCCGCGGCACCTCTCCGGTGAACGGCGCGGCGGCGATGTCCGCGCCCAGCGCCCACATGCCGGTGTTGAGCAGGGAGACGTCGACGACGGCGGTCTGGCCCATCCGCTCCCGGCGGTAGAGGGCCATCGCGACGGCGCCGGCGATCGTGTTGCTGCCCTGCAGGTCGTAGAAGGCGGCCGGCTGGGCGACCGGATCGTCGTCGTCGGCGCCGGTGAGCTTGTGCAGGGTGCCGGAGCTGGACCAGGCCGCCGCCGAGTCGTAGCCGCCCGTGTTGACCATCGGGCCGCGGCTGCCCCAGCCGCTGCCGCGCACGTAGACCAGCCGGGGATTGACGGCCCGCAGGTCGTCGACGTCGATGCCGAGGCGGGTGCG
The DNA here is from genome assembly GCF_902806485.1 of Candidatus Frankia alpina. GTDB lineage: Bacteria > Actinomycetota > Actinomycetes > Frankiales > Frankiaceae > Frankia > Frankia alpina. The sequence continues at coordinate 5,994 of NZ_CADCWT010000041.1, forward strand.
TAACGCCGGCAGGTAGCTGGTGAGGAACACGTCGGCGTCGGCGACCAGGCGTAACAGCAGCTCGCGGCCGGCGGACGTGGTCAGGTCGAGGGTGACGCTGCGCTTGCCGTGGTTGGGGATCTCCAGGAACGGGTTGGGGCCGCTGTCGTCCTGGTTGAGCAGGTTGCGCAGTCGCCGGTGGGCGGTTCGACCTTGATGACGTCGGCGCCGAGGTCGGCGAGGATCGCGCCCGCGGCGGGCACGAACGTCCAGCCGGCGATCTCGACGACGCTCACGCCCTCGAACGGTCTGCTCATCGTCCGCTCCTGTTCGCCGCGCACCACTGCTGCCCGAACTCCCCCAGGCCGTGAACCTAGTAGGAACAGTTAGCCATGTCAGTCAGATCACTTTTTCGGCAAGGGCGACCACGGAGCGCCTCCACCGCCTCCACCGCCGGCGGGACGGCGGGACGGCGATTGCGGTGCGCTGGGTACGGTTTTCCGCGGCACACCGTGCACTTCGCACCGCAAAGCACCCAGCAGGACCCTGCTTTCAAGATCAAATAGGTACAGGACAGCACGTCAACGGTGTTGATTATCTTGGAAGGAAGGTCGGACCCGGGAGGTTGACCTCAACGTGGGTTCAGCTTCTAGGGTCGGTTGTGGACGGACCCGCCGGCGACCCCCGAAGCCCGTCCGCCGCTACGGACTGACGGCCGGCCCGCTCGCCCGACGCGAGGTCGACCTGGGGCGTCGGCGCGCCAACGGCGGGCAGCGCCGCGCCTCAGCACCGGCTGGGTGACGACAGGGCTGTGACCGGCCCGTTCACGACGATTCCGGCCACCGGTACCGGGTACGCCCAACGGGTGCCGCGATCCGCGTCGCTCGACGGAGGGAGGCCCGCCGGACCCGCCTTGGACGTGACCGACTGCCTGTTGGAACGTCTCGACATCGGCCTGTTGGCCACCACGGCGTCCGACGGTGTGATCAGCGACGTCAACGACACCGCGAGCCGGATCCTCGGCCGTGACCGGGCCGCGCTGATCGGCTCTCGGCTGGCGGACCACCTGCTGCCCGGCGACGCCGCCCGGCTGCGGGACTACCACCACCATCAGCTCGCCCACCTCCCACCAGGCCCGGCCCACGCTGCGGTGCGCGGCCGGGCTACGGGCACGGCGCCGGAGCCGCCGCTGGCGGTGCGCCTGGTCCGCCCGGGCGGGTCGCTGGTGCCGGTGCTGATCGTCGCCACGGCGGTGCCCGGGGACGACGGACCGCGGGTCGTCAGCCGGGTGCAGGACGTCACCGAGCAGGAGCAGGCGAACCGGTACCTGCGGCTCGTGCTGGACCACAGCCCGGTGTCGATGCTGCTGATCGACCAGTCGGGCCGCTCGGTGTTCGGGGTGGGCGCGCACACGGCCGAGGAGGCCGCGGGCCTCGCCGCCGCCGAGTCGGCGTCGGTGTTCGACGTGTTCGCCGATCATCCGCAGCCGACGGCCATGCTGCGCCGGGGGCTCGCCGGTGAGCCCGGCGCGCGGATCGTCGGCGCATTCGGCCGCTACCTCGACCTGCACGTGATGCCGATCCGCGACCCCAGGGGCCAGGTCAGCCTGGTCGCGGCCATCACGATCGACATCACCGAGCGGGAAAACGCCCGTGCCGCGCAGGCCCACCTCGCCGACCTGGCCCGCCAGGCCCTGGTCACCCTCGAGCCGGCCGTGCTGTGGCGCCGGGCGACGGCGGTGCTCGCCGAGCATCTCGGGGCGACGGCGACCCTGCACGAGGTCGACGGGGATACCGGCGCGCTGGGCGTGGTGGCCGCCGACGGCCCGTCGGTGTCGCGGACCGTGGCCGCCGCGGTCGCCCAGGAGGCCCTGCGCGGACCCGCGGGGTCACAGTCGGCGACCGCCGGCGGCGAGGTGGACCCGCGGCAGGACGGCTGGTGCACCCTCGCCGAGCCGATAGGTCTGCGCGGCGAACCCGCGGCGGTCGTCACCGTCCTGCGGCCCCCGGGCGCCACCGGGCCCCCTTACACCTCCCCAGGGACCGTCCTGCCGGCGGGGGTCGGAGCCTTCAACGACTCCGAACGCAGCTTCATGGCGGCGGTGGCCAGCGTGCTCGGTGCGGCCGCGGCCCGCTTCGCCGCCGAGCGGGAGATCCGCTACCGCTCGCAGCACGACATGCTCACCGACCTGCCCAACCGGGCGTCGCTGCTGGAGCGGCTGCGCAGCAGCCTGGCGGCGGACCACCGGGAGGGGGACGGCGAGGGCCGGGCGGGCGTGGGGCGCACCGGCATCGTGTTCGTCGACCTGGACAGCTTCAAGGCGGTCAACGACACCTACGGGCATCTGGCCGGCGACGCGCTACTGCGCGCGGTCGCGGGCCGGCTACGCGCCGCGGTGCGACCGTGCGACGTGGTCGCCCGCCTCGCCGGCGACGAGTTCGCCGTGCTCTGCACGCGGATCGAGTCCGTCGACACGGTGGAGCGGGTCGCCGCGCGGGTCCTGGCCTGTCTGGCCGAGCCGGTGGCAATCGACGGCAGCACCATCACCATCACCATCACCGCCAGCGCCGGGGTGGCGATCTCCGGGCCCGGCCTCACCGACCCCGATCGCCTGCTCAACGCCTCGTACATCGCGATGTACGCCGCCAAGCGCGCCGGCGCCGGGCGCTGCGTCGTCCACCAGGACTGGATGCGCCTGAGCGCGGGTCCGACACCCGCGCCTCCCGAGTAGGAAGACGACGCGCGAACGGACGATGCGAGAACAGATCAGCAGGCGGTCCGGATCAGGCCGGGAGAAGGATCAAGGAAGGGTGTGCGCCGATGTGCCGACTTTTCGGGCTGACCGGGGCCCCGCGACGGACCCGGGCCACGTTCTGGCTGCTCGACGCCCCCGACAGCCTCGACGAGCAGAGCCACCGCAACCCGGACGGCACGGGCCTGGGCTACTTCGACGCCGACGGCTGGGCCGAGCTGTTCCGCCAGCCGATCGCCGCCTGGGAGGACCGCCAGTTCGCCGCGCAGGCGCGCCAGGCGCGGTCGACGACGTTCGTCGCCCACGTCCGGCACGCCTCCACCGGCGGGCTCGCGCCGCGCAACACCCACCCGTTCCGCCAGGACGGCCGGCTGTTCGCGCACAACGGGGTGATCGAGGACCTCGACATCCTGCAGGCGCATCTCGGCGCCGCGATGGCGCGGGTGGCCGGCGACACCGACTCCGAACGCCTCTTCGCTCTGATCACCCGGGAGATCGACGCCGCCGGCGGTGACGTCGGACGCGGGATCACCGCCGCCGTCCGCTGGGTGGCCGCCAACCTGCTGGTTTACAGCATCAACCTGGTACTGATCGCCGCCGGGGACCTGTGGGCGCTGCGATACCCGGACACCAACCGCCTGTTCCTGCTGCGGCGGCCCGCCGGCGGCCAGCCGTTGCGGCACTGCGACGCCGCGGGGGCGACGCGGGTCCACGCGGCGGAGCTGGCGAGCGCGCCCGCCGTCGTCGTCGCCAGCGAGCCCATGGACGATCATCCCGACTGGCGTCCGCTGCACTCCGGCGAACTCGTCCACGTCGGCTCCGGTGGGCAGGTGAGCTCGGTGACCGTCCTGCCCGACCCCCCTGCACATCGGCTCACCCTCGCCGACCTGCGTCCCGAGGCGGCGACCTCGCAGCAGCCCCACTGACCCGGCCTGGCCGCGCGGCCGAGCCCTCCACCGGCACGCCAACGAAGCTCTCTTCGATTACCTAGTGTACTAGGATCCACATCACAGGTGTCGGGTGATCGCGTGGACGAGGAGAACGGCGTGACGAAGACCACTTTCGACGTGGGGCAGACCGACCAGGGACCGCTGGCGGGGTTGCGCGTCGTCGACCTGTCAGGCAGCCTGCCCGGGGCGCTGGCGACGTTGTTCCTCGCCGACGCCGGGGCCGACGTCGTACTGGTCGAGCCGCCCGGCGGCAGCGCGCTGCGCCGGCGGGTCGACTGGCCGGTCCTCGGCCGCGGCCGGCGCAGCGTCGTGCTCGACCTGCGCGCCGACGGCGGCCGCGACGAGCTCGACGCCCTGCTCGCCGACGCCGACGTCCTGGTCACCGCCTACCGGCCGGCGACGCTCGCGGCGCTGCGGCTGACCGCCGCCGACCTCGCCGCCGCCCACCCGCGGCTGGTCAGCGCATCGATCACCGGCTTCGGGCCGGCCGGCCCGTGGCGCGACCTGCCCGGCTACGAGGGGCTGGTCCTGGCCAAGCTCGGCGTCTTCCACGTCAAGGAGGCGATCATGGCGCGGCGCGGGCCGGCGTACGTGTCGGTGCCGTTCGCCTCCTGGGGCGCGGCGCACACCGCCGTGCACGGCATCCTCGCCGCCCTGCTCGAACGCGACGCCAGCGGGCTGGGCCAGCGCGTCGAGGCCGACCTCGCCCGCGGCGTCGGCGCCCTGGACACCTGGAACTTCTACACCGAGATCGTCGGCATCCGCTGGCCTGAGGCGTTCACCGTCGTCAACGCGTTCAACGCCGCCGGGGAGATCCAGGAGCCGCTGGTGTACCCGCTGCTGACCGCGCCGACGAAGGACGGCACCTGGCTGCAGTTCGCGCAGGTCAAGCCGCGGCTGTTCGTCGCGTTGATGCGGGAGTTAGGCCTGGCGGAGGTGTTCACTGACCCGAAGTGGGCCGGCATCCCCGCCCTGCCGACGCAGGAGCTGCGCACCGAGCTGTGGGAGCTGATGATCGAGCGCGTCGGGCAACGGACCCTCGCCGAATGGGAGGAGGTCTTCGCCGCGAACGGCGACATCTCCGCCGAACCGTTCCGCCGGGACTCCGACGCGCTGGCCCACCCCCAGCTCGTCCACGAGGGGCGCCGCGTCACCGTCACCGTCACCGACCCCGAGCTCGGCCCGGTCGTGCAGCCCTCCACCCTCGTCCACGACGACGGCCGGCCGCTGCGCGAACTCGCGCCCGCGCCCCGCCTCGGCCAGCCGGCCGCCCCCATCCCCGCCGCCGCCCCGACCGCCACGCCGTCGCCGGCCACAGCTCCGTCGCCGGTCGCCGCGCCGCCGCAGGACGGTGCGACCAGGCAGCCGCTGGCCGGCATCACCGTGCTGGACTTCGGGCTGATGTTCGCCGGGCCGTTCGCCGCGACCCTGCTGGCCGACCTCGGCGCCCGCGTCATCAAGATCGAGACGCTGGCGGGCGACACGATCCGCCGGGTCGGCGGCTTCCCCGAATCCGGCGGCGCGAAGGTCATGCAGGGCAAGGAGAGCCTGTGCGTCGACCTCGCCACCGACGAGGGCCGCGCAATCGTCCACGAACTCGCCAAGCGGGCCGATGTGGTTCTGCAGGCGTTCCGGGCGGGCGCGGCCGAACGCGCCGGCATCGACGCCGCGACGCCGCGACGCTGCGCGCCCTCAATCCCGACCTGGTCTACGTCAACGCCCCCGGCTACGGCACCGACGGGCCCTACGGCTACCGGCCGGCCTACGCCCCGGCGATCGGCGCGGCCAGCGGGCTGGCGCTCACCGATGCCCCCGGCGTGCGCAGCGCGGTGACCACGGTCGCGCAGAAGAAGACGGGCGCGGTGCGCTGTTTCGCCGCCGCGGCGGCCGTGCCGGTGCAGGCCGACGGCATCGCCGCCCTCGGCGCCGCCTCGGCGATCCTGCTGGGCCTCGTCGCCAGGGCGCGAGGCCGGGCCACGGGCGCGCTGACGGCGACGATGCTCGCGACCGCCATGCACGCCATCCTCGACCAGGTCGTGGACTACCCCGGAAAGCCCGCGCCGCGGGAGGTCGACGACGACGCCTGGGGCCCCTGCGCGCTCTACCGGATCTACCCGGCGGCGCACGGCTGGGTGTTCCCCGCCGCCCTGGCGGACAAGGAGTGGCCGCGGCTCACCGCGGCGCTCGCCGCCCACGCCGACTCCGGCGCCGGCCCCGGCGCTCGCGCCGACCTCGACGCCGACCCGCGGTTCGCGACCGCGGCTGGCCGGGCCGAGCACGAGGCGGCCCTCGCCGACGTGCTGGCGAAGACGTTCGGCACCCGGCCGGCCGCCGACTGGGAACGCGACCTCACCGCGGCCGGTGTCGGCTGCGTCGAGGTCGCCCAGCGCTCCCAGCAGACGATCATCCAGGTGGAACCGGCCGCAGCGGACGAGTACTGCGTGACGGTGCACAGCGACGTGTTCGACTCCCACCTGCGCCCCGGTCCCACCACCCGGTTCTCCCGCTCCGCGACAAGCCCGAAGGGCTTCACACACGCCGGCGCGCACACCGACGCGATCCTCACCGACCTCGGCTACGGCGCGGCCGACATCGCCGACCTGCGCGGGCGCGCCATCGTGGGCGGCTGACCGGCACGCCACCGCCCCGCCGGTCCGGTCGCGCTACCGAACCGTGGGCGTCGGGCCGGGGCCGGCGGCGGGAGGCGGGACCGTGACGAGGGCGGGAGCGGGAGCGGCCTCTGGGCGTCCCCGCCCGGCCTCGGCGTCGGCGTCGCGCCGGGCGCGGATCCCCTCGCGCAGCCGGCGCAGCGCGCGGGTCAGCGCCCGGCCGACCAGCTCGGCCAGCACCAGCAGCACGACCGCGACGATGCCGTCGGCCCAGAAATGGTTCGCGGTGACGACGACGACCAGGGTCGTCACGACCGGATGGAGGACGATCAGCCACCGCCAGCGGCTCGGGCTGATCCGGATGACCTCGTAGGCGATGAGGAACGCCCAGCCCACGTGCACCGACGGCAGTGCCGAGAGCTGCGCGGCGACCCCGCTGCCGAACTCGCCGTACACCGACTGGCCGAGCAGCACCGCCTCGTCGACGAAGCCGACGGAGGTCAGCATCCGCGGCGGCGCCACCGGCAGGAACATGTGGAACAGCAGCGACAAGCCGGTGAACAGCACGATCGTCGTGCGCACCGACGGGTAGGCGCGGCGATGGCGGGCGAACAACCACACCAGGAACAGGTCCATCGCCGGGAAGTGCACCCAGCCGTAGAAGTCGTTCGCCGCCCGCAGCAGCCCCTCGTGGCCGAGCATGAACCGCTCCATGGCGACCTCGCTCGGCAGGTGCAGCCACTGCTCGGCCCGCCAGATCCACTCAGCGCGCTCGATGCCGCCGGCGACCCGGGTCACCCCGAGGATGCGGGCGATCTGCCAGAGCGTGAACAGGCCGAGGATCGTGCCGGCCTCCCGGGACGCTGCGGCGACCAGCTCGACGCCGCGCCGCGGCCACCACCGGTGCACCACCCGAGCCACCACGGCCAGCGCCAGCAGCGCCCCGGCCCCGACCGCGGCCTGCTGCCACAGCGGCATCGGCGCTCCCGTTCCCGTCCCGTCGTCCTGCGTCGTCGCGCGTCGTCGCGCGCTGTGCGGCCAGCCCGGCCGGCGATGCGGACACCCCGGCCGTCACGTTACGACCCGTTCGCGCCGGATGCCGCCACCGGCCTGCCCACCGCCGCACCTCTTGACGCCAACGTCAGATCATCTAGGGTCTTCTCACGTTTGACCGGGATGGACGGATACGGGAGGTCGGGGATGGCGGACGTCGGCATCGTGCTCGTGCACGGCGGTCAGCACGCCGGGGACTGTCGGGAACCCACCGTCACCGAGATCGGGTTACAGGCGCCGGGCACCCCGGTCCTCGCCGTGGACCTGCCCGGCCGGCGCTCGGCGCCCGCCGACCTGGCCACGGTCACCGTCGCCGACTGGGTGACGAGCACGATCGCGCAGATCGACGCCGCCGGCCTCGGCGAGTTCATCATCGTCGGCCATTCGATGGCCGGCCTGACCGTGCCCGGCGTCGTCGCACGGCTGGGCCCGGCGCGCGTGCGCCGGATGATCCTGCTGGGCGCGGCCGTGCCGCCGCAGGGCCGCTCGATCGTCGACACGGTGCCCGGCATTCTGGGCTGGGTCGCCCGCCGCAAGGCCGCGACCGGCCGGCCCGCCGCGCCGATGCCCCGGCTGCTGGCCCGCTACTCGTTCTGCAACGGCATGTCCCGCGAGCAGCGGGCGTTCAGCCTGTCCCGACTCTACGGCGAGTCCACCGCGGTGACGATCGAACCCACCGACCGCACCGACCTGGACCGCTCCGTGCCCCGCACCTGGATCCTGACCCTGCGCGACCGCGCGCAGACGCCTGCCACCCAGCGCCGCTCCATCGAGGCCCTCGGTGGCGTCGACGAGATCGTCGGCCTCGACACCAGCCACAACGCGATGATCAGCGAGCCGGCGAAGCTGGCCCGCATCCTCCTCGACCGACGCGACGCATCCCTCCCCCAGTCCACCGCCTGACCGACCCGCATCCGGGCAGCGTCGCCTCGTCACCTCCGGCTGCCGGCGCGGTCAGGGCGGACCGACCCCACCGGCCGGCAGCCGTCAGATCGGCGGCGATGATCTCCCGCCAGATCTGAAGCAGCTCTGTCAGCCCAGCGACCGGGGCCAATTGCGGTGCGTTCTGCACGGTTTGGCCTCACAGACCGTGCATTCCGTACCGCACTGCACCCCCGCCCCGACGATCATGGTGTTCTGCGGAACCGCACTCCCGCGCCGCCGACCCGGATCCCGCTCGGCCGCGACGGCCGTTCCGTCCCGGGCTTCGCCGTCCGGCAGAACCGCCGTTCCGGACCGCGCCCCTCGCCCAGGCCGGTGGCTATGCCTGGGCGGCCAGGCGACGTTCTCGCACCATCAGCGCAACCTGCGCGAGGCCGGGATCATCCGTGAGCGCACCACGGGACTCGGCGCAGCCTCAGACGCAGCTCAATCCCGGTCACCCCGCTGAACCGTACGACGACCGGACGAGGTCTCGTGACCGGCCGAGGTGTTCTGATCGGTTTCGGCGTCGTGCGCCGACCGGGGCGTCCGGGGCTCGTCGGGGAGAAGACCCGGCAGGATCGAGCCGAGGATGGCGTCGAGGGTGTCCACCTGGGCGTCGGTGAGGACGTCGAAGACACTGGCCCGGACGAAGGCCACATGCGCCGGTGCGGCGTGCTCGATCATCGTCCGCCCGTGCTCGGTCAGCGCCACCAGGGCACCACGGCCATCGTCGGCGCACTCCTCCCGCGCGACCAGGCCACGGCGCGCCATCCGCGCGACATGGTGGGAGAGCCTGCTCTGCTCCCAGGACAGATCGTGCGCGAGCCGGGTCACCCGAAGACGCCCGGCGGGGACGTCGGTGAGGCGGACGAGGACCTCGTAGTCGGCCAGTGAGAGCCCCGCGTCGGCGGCGAGCTGGCGGTTCATCTGTGCGGCGAGCTGGCTGGCCATCAGCAGGTATCGACGCCAGACCCGCTGCTCCCGCTCGTCGAGCCACCGCACGGGCCCCGCCGGGAATGCGCCGCCCCCAGATCTGCTTGACATGTCATCTAGCTTAATGACACGTCATGAAGATGGGAAGGGTCCATCATGGCCAGCGTGACACCGCAGCGAGAAGTCGACATCCGCCGCGCCGCCGCGCGCCCGGCGACGAAGATCGACTGGCTGGACTCGAAGCACTCCTTCTCCTTCGGCCACCACTACGACCCGGCCAACACCCACCACGGGCTGCTGCTGGTCAGCAACGACGACACGGTGCGCGCCGGCGCCGGATTCGAGACCCATCCGCACCGCGACATGGAGATCGTCACCTGGGTGCTGCGCGGCTCGCTGGTCCATCAGGACTCCACCGGGAACTCCGGGGTGATCTACCCGGGGCTGGCGCAGCGGATGAGCGCCGGCCGCGGCATCCTGCACTCGGAGAAGAACGACGCCTGGCGCCTCGCCGGTGGCGGTGAGCCGCACGACGAGCCGGTGCACTTCGTCCAGATGTGGGTCGTCCCCGACGAGCAGGGCATCACCCCGGGCTACGAGCAGCTCGAGATCGACGGCGAGCTCCTCGGCGGCGGCCTCGTCCCCGTCGCCTCCGGGATGGCACGCCACGACGGCGCCAGCGCGATCCGGATCCGCAACCGGCACGCGGCGCTGCACGTCGCCCGGCTCGGCGCCGGGCAGAGCGTGGCGCTGCCCGACGCCCCGTACCTGCACCTGTTCGTCGCCCGCGGCGAGGTCACCCTAGAAGGGTCCGGCCCGCTGCACGAGGGTGACGCGGTCCGGTTCACCGGCGTCGGCGGCCAGCGGCTCACCGGCGTCGCGCCCGCCGAGGTCCTGGTCTGGGAGATGCACGCCACCCTGTCCCACTGAGCGGAGCCCGGCCCCATCCGCCAAAACGGGTCGCCGCGGCGCTGGTGGGGCGTTAGCTTCCTCGGCGTGATCGAACACGATCCCACGGACCTGGTGCGTCGCAGTTACGACGCGATCTCCCACCACTACCGGCGAGACGATGACGACGCCGGACCCTACAAACCTTGGATCGGCGACCTGCTCGCCCGCCTGCCGGTGGGTGGCGCGGTTCTCGACGTCGGCTGCGGCTGCGGCGTTCCGGTGGCACGCGCCCTGAACGCCGCGGGCCGCCGGGTGACCGGCGTCGACCTGAGCGCCGAACAGGTGCGACGTGCGCGCACGCTCATGCCGGCGGCCACCTTCCTGCACGCCGACGCGACCGAGGTCGACTTCCCGTCCGCCGCCTTCGACGCCGTCATCAGCCTGTACGCGCTGATCCACATGCCGCTGCGGAAACAACCGGCGCTGCTGGCCCGGATCGCCACCTGGCTGCGGCCGGGCGGCTGGCTGCTCGCCATCACCGGCCAGCACGCGTGGACCGGCGTCGAGCAGGACTGGCTCGGCAGTGGGCAGCCGATGTGGTGGAGCCAGGCCGACGCCGCCACCTACCGGTCGTGGATCGCGGCGGCCGGCCTCGTCGTCGAGTCCGAACGATTCGTCCCCGAGGGCAGCAGCGGTCACGCGCTGTTCTGGGCACGCCGCCCGGATCACGGCGAGGACGGCCGCATCGCCCTCGACGCCAAGCCCGAGCCCGACGCCAACGCCGCCTCCGCGAAGCGCGATCCATCCACCCCGAGCAGCGACAGCATGAGGTGCAGCGCGGTGTCCGGGCCGCGGCCCATGAGCGCCGTCTTCATTTCGGCGGTGAAGACGCCGCCGAGGTGGGCGGCGAGGTCCTCCTGCGCCCGCGTCCACAGCCGTTCGGTGTCGACGAGCAGGCCGTCCATGTCGAACAGCACCGCCGCCGGCGCGCGCCCTCCACGTGGCTCCGCGACGGCAGACGTCATCCGTCGAGCCTGGCACATTCGCCTCCCCCACGGACCTCGATCGCGCCGCCGGCGTGGCCGGCGTGGCCGTATACAGGTCCCGGCCGCACCCCGGCCGGCGCACGACCCGCCGGGGTACGGCCTCAGCGCGGGCCGCCGGGGGTCAGGAACCAGCGGACGACGGCCGCGGTGCCGGCCCGGTTGGAGCCGAGATGGTCGACGCCCGCGCCGAGGTCGACGATCGGGGCGTCGATGCCGTGCCCGCGCAGCGCCGTGCGGCAGTGCTCGCTGTTCGCCCGGGGAACCTGGGTGTCCGCACCGCCGACGTAGCACCGGCACCGGCTGGGGCGGCGACTGGGGGCCGGGCAGCGTGGAGCAGGTCGCGTCGGCCACCGCCAGCGCCGCGGCGAACCGGCCCCGCGGATGGTGGGCCAGCTCGGCGCCGTGGGGAGTAAGCAGGGCGTCGATGCTCGCCGGAGTGCTCACCGTCGAACAACGCCTCGACCGACGGGTCACGGAACACCTCGGCGGGCGTGTCATACAGGTGGTGCAGCCGGTTGAACGCGACGAGCAGGTAGGCGGTGTAGCCGACGCCGTAGGGCCACTCGACCTGGCCGTCCAGCAGCGCCGGCAGCTCGACGGAGCGCAGGTCGTAGGCGCCGCTGACCGGCGCGAGCGCGCCGAGGCGCAGCGCGGGGTCGGCGCCGGAGCGCAGCGCCGTCGCGAGGCCCGTCGCCGCCGAGGCGCCCTGCGAGAAGCCGGTCACCAGGACCCGCGGGTCGACCGTGCGTCCCTGCGTGGCCAGGAACAACCGGGTGGCGCGCAGCAGGTCGAACGACGCGGTCACCTCGGAGGGCACGTCCATCCACGGGTGCAGGCCCGGCCCGACACCGAGGCCGAGGTAGTCGGGGGCGACCGCGGCGAAGCCGGCCGCGGCGTAGGTGAGGGCGGGGGCCTGGCCCCAGCCGTCGGCGGCCAGGGCCGTCGCCGTCGACGGGGCGTCGGCGCGGGCGGTCTCGGTGCCATGGGTGTAGGAGACGACGCGCAGCCGGCGGGTGTCGGTGGCGGGCAGGGCCAGCAGGCCGCTGGCGGTGGTCGGCAGCCCGTGGGGGTCGATCGTGCGGTAGACGAGCCGATAGCTGACCACCCCCGAGCGCAGGATCGCCGGGTCCGCGTCGAACTCGGCTACGGTCAGCACCGCCCGCACCTGCGCCGCCGACAGCACGTTCAGCCGCTCGGCCGTCACCACACCACCGCGGTCCGCGGCTCCCGCGGTTGGCGACGGCGACGCGGCGGCATCGGAAGACGCTGTGGCGGTGGCTGCGCCGCCGCCGAGGACGCCGGCGGCGGTGAGTGCGAGCGCGAGGGCGGCAGTCGTCCGCCGCTGCGGCGAGCGTCCCGGCGCGGACCTCGGCGCGGTGATCGTTTCGTCACGGGAACGTGTGTCGTGAGGACGTAGAGCCATATCGATCATGCTAGGGAGCCAGGCACCCCGCCCCCATCCGGCCAGCAGCCGAACTCGGTGGGGGGACGACCCCCTCCCGCAGAGTGGGGCACTCCCCACCGGCGGGCCCTGCCCCCAAACTGATGATCATGGTGCTCCGCAGAACCGCGCCACGGTCATCACGCTTGCGCCGCCGGGCGGGCACCCAGCTCGGCCGCGGTTCGGCCGCGGTTCGGCCGGTGCTGTTGCCGGCGCTGCGAGGCCGAGTCGGTCCGGGCCGGGTCGACGGTGGCGTTCCGTGGCCGGGGAGGGGGCCGGGAGCGGGGTGTGCGTGGGAACGGTGCCACCTGGGTCGTTCTGGAGGGACGAACCGGACGCCGAACCCACCAGAGGGACCCAGGTAGGCGCTCTCCCACGCATCCACCCCGAACACCCCACCGCCGCCGCCACGCTCCGTGATCGCAGCCACGGTCCGCGGCCCGCTACCACGACCACCACTTGACACGGTCATTCAGATTCCGCGGAACCGCGCTGGGACGCCGCGTTCGGGCGAGACACGTCCGGCGGGGGGCGGCGGCGCCCCCCGCCGGACGTCAGGCGGCCCGCGCGGCGGCCGGGGCCGGGTCGCCGCGCGGAGCCGTCAGAGGGTCGGGCCGAGCGCCCGGCCGCACAGGTTGTCCTGCGCGACTCCAAAGGCGCTGCCCGACGGGTTGACCTGCATCAGCGCGAAGCAGGTCGACTGTCGGCCACGGGTGGCGCGACGTTGGTCGGTTGGATGAGCCCGCCCGCGTCGTAGCGGGTCAGGGTGCGCATCCCGGCGAGGAAGGACTGCCGGGTGGGGCAGGGGCCAGCGGCCTGCAACCCGCGCAGGAACAGGTCGGTGTTGATGTAGCCGATCAGGCCGAACTCCTGTTCGGCGTCGTCGGTCTGCGGCGAGTAGCGGGCCATCGCGTCGAGGTAGTGCTGGATCGGGGCGCCGCCGGCCTCGAACGGCCGGTAGAACACCGGGACGAGCACCCCGGCCAGGTCGGGGCCGTGGCGGCGCAGCAGGCTGTGGTCGTAGCCGTTCAACGACAGCACCACCTTCGGGCTCCCCCCGAGCTCGCGGATCGCGCGCAGCACCGGGGGCAGATCCGCTGGGGTGATCATGGTGACGACGGTGTCCGCGCCGGAGGTGTAGGCGAAGCTGCCGACGACGTCGACGCCGAGGGCCTGCAGGCTCTGCCCGATTCGCAGGGCCGCGCCGGAGACCCCGGCGGACATCGCGCTGCGCAGCAGGAAGGCGGACGTGCCACCGCGTTCCTTGACGAACCGGCCGTAGGTGTCGACCGGCGCGGCGAGGGTGCTGGCGAACGAGAACATGTTCCCGTATTTCGTCCAGACGTCCTCGGCCGCGAGGCCCACGGTGGGGATCCGCCGGTCGGCGAGGTACTTCGCGCTGCCGGTGGCGGCGGCGGTGAACTCCAGGACACCGAACGCACCGCGCTGGTCGACCAGCTCCCGGGCGCCGCTGAGGTTCCCCTCGGCGGTGCCGGCGTCGTCGCGCCATTCGTAGACGATCTTGCGCCCCTGTATCCCGCCGGTGGCGTTGACCTCGCCGAGGCGTGCGTCGACGCCGGCCCGCAGCCCCGGAAACGCTTCGGCGAGCCGGCCGGAGTCGGGGTAGAGCAGGCCGAGCCGGACCTCGTCGCGGGTCACCCCCGGGGCCGCCCCGTCACCGGTGCAGGATGACGCCGAGGCGGTTGTTCCGGAACATCCGGTGCCGACGACCAGGCCCAGCAGGATCGTCGACATTCCCAGTTTCACGGCACAGCGACGCATTCGAAGGTGACCCCCATACTGACGCGGCGCACCGCCGCCACAAATGGCTCCACAAAACGGTTCGGAATCATTCGGCCGGAATGGTCACTGCGGTCGGGCGACATCGGCGCGGCATCGCTGGCAGCGCACCGAGTTCGTCGCCGGGGGGGCAGTCCGATCCGGACCGGAGAAGACGACCACCGAACGCGTTCACCTGTCCTGGCTGCCCGGCACGTCTCGGTCGGGCAGCCGCCGGCCGGAACCTAATTCGGTTTCCGGTCGGTGAAACGACAGTACTAAGCCATCCAGCACAAGGGGTCCCATTGCGATGACAACGCGGCATGGCACGATGGTGCACGACGCCGGACCCCAAAAGCAATATGCAAGAGAAACGCGGTTCGGGGTGCAATAAGAAGTTGCACCCCGGACCGCGTCACCGGTATTCCGTTTCCAGTTTGTATCCGGCGGGTTTCTTTACCCGTCAGATGGACCGTGGACGGTCAGACTTTCTGGTCGATCGCGAAGCCGGCGGGGACGAGGATGTCCTCGGGCGACAGTTCGTGGATCGACGCATGGCCGAGCCCCAGCAGGGTCTCGCTCACGCCCTGGCGGAGGATCTCCAGCACGTTCGTCACGCCGCACTCACCGCCGGCGGCCATGCCGAACAGGGAGGCCCGCCCGATCATCACCGCGCGGGCGCCGAGCGCGAGCGCCTTGACGACGTCGCTGCCGCGGCGGATCCCGCCGTCGAGCAGTACCTCGATCTGGTCACCCACCGCGTCGACGACGCCGGGCAGGCAGCGGATCGACGCCGGGGTGGAGTCGAGGTTGTTGCCGCCGTGGTTGGACACCGAGATCGCGCTCGCGCCGACGTCGACCGCCCGGCGGGCGTCGTCCGGCCGGGTGATCCCCTTGACCATGAAGGGTCCACCCCACTGCTCGCGCAGCCAGGCCAGGTCCGACCAGGTCGGCGGGGGCGTGCCGATCCACTGGCCGTAGGCGCCGAAGAACGTCGGGGGCGTGGCCTCGCGCGGGCCGAGGTTCGGCACGCCCAGGTCGGGCAGCGAACGGCTGCGCAGCCAGCGGGCGAGGTAGCCCGGGCGCAGCGCGACCTGCGGGGCGTAGCGGGCCATCGCCTTGAGGTCGAGCTTCTCCGGGAGAACGGGCTGCCCCAGTCGCGGCGCGAGTCGAACACCCAGTCCAGCGTCACGATCAGGCCCATGGCGCCCGCCGCCCGGGCCCGCTCGGCGCGGGCGAGGATCTCCTCGCGCGACCCCACCCAGTAGGTCTGGAACAGCAGCTTGTCGGTGACCGCGCCGACCTCCTCCACCGACTTGGAGGCGAACGAGGACAGGCTCATCGCCGTGCCCGCGCCGGCGGCTGCCCGGGCAACGGCGACCTCGCCCTCGGGATCCACCGCCTGCACCCCGGTCGGCGAGATGAGCACCGGGAAGCTGATCTGCTGCCCCATCACCGTCGTGGACAGGTCTCGGGTCGCCGGCAGGTCGGCCACCCGGGGCCGGACCTTCAGCTCGCCGAACGCGTCGACGTTGTCGTTCATCGTGACGCCGGCCTCGGTCCCGGCGACGAGCGCCTGGTACACCCCCCGCGGTAGCCGTCGGCGCGCCCTGCGCTGGGCCTCGGCGACCGTTTCGAACCATGTCCTCGTGCTGGCCATTGCGCTCCCACCTCGTCGTGTCCGCCCGCCACCGACCGGCGATCGACGGGCCCCGGATGCCGCCTCCGGCCGGGCACCGGCCGCACGCAACGGGAATCGGACGGCGAGGTCGGGGCGATTTGGCACCGAGTGCCACTCTAGCGCGCCGGCGCCCGACCCGGCGATCACGGTGGCCCGGGTCGACTGCGCACGCCGCCGACCCGCTCTCTCGGCGGCGCCGTCACCAGGCCGCGACCGCCCCCCGGTGACTTGCCTTTCGTTAGCCACTATCGTTTCGTATGTCCACCGTTGCAGCCGCAACGGTGCCCGGCTCCAACCACCCATGGAGGTCTCGTGACCGCCCCCTCGTCCGAGCTCGCACCGCTGCCGCTCGTCCCCGGTACCTGGACCCTCGACACGGCCCACTCCAGCGTCACCTTCCAGATCCGCCACCTGGGCGTCACCAACGTGCGCGGCCGCTTCGACACGTTCTCGGCGAACCTCGCCGTCGGCGGCTCGCTGGAGTCCGTCGCCGTCGACGCGTCGATCGACCTGGCCTCGATCAACACCAACCAGGCCGGCCGGGACGCGCACCTGCGCTCCACCGACTTCTTCGACCTAGCCTCGCACCCGGCGATGACGTTCGTCTCCAGCTCGATCTCCGGCAGCGGCGAGGAGTACCAGCTCACCGGCGACCTGAGCATCAACGGCGTGACCAAGCCGGTGACGTTCGCGGTGGAGTTCTACGGTGTCGACACCCACCCGGCCGACAACCGGGTCCGTTCCGGGTTCTCGGCGACCGGCGAGATCAAGCGCAGCGACTACGGCATCAACTTCAACATGCCGCTCGGTGCCGGCAAGCTCGCCCTGGCCGACAAGGTGAAGATCGAGCTCGACCTGCAGTTCATCGCTCCCTGACCCACCGCACGACCTCACCGCGTAGCACGCTGGCGCCGGGGAGGCCGGGACGTCCCCGGTCGGCCCCGGCGTTCGTGCGCCTGCGGCCGGAGGGCGCGGCGTTCAGCCGCAGCCGGCGCCCGCCCGCGGGTCGGCGTGGACGAGATGTTCCTGCGCCCACAGCTCCAGGGCGTACAGCGCCGGGCGCAGCGCCTCGCCGCACGCGGTCAGCCGGTAACGGGTGGCCAGCGGCGGGCCGTCGAGCACCTCGCGTTCGACCAGCCCGGCCTGGGACAGCTCGGCGAGGCGCCCGGACAGCATCCGCTCACTCACCCCGGGCACGAGTTTCGCGATCTCGGAGAAACGAGCCGGCCCGGCCAGCAGCGTGCCGATGATCAGTCCGCTCCACCGCTTGCCCAGCAGGGCGAAGACCGGGGTGAGCGCCTGGCAGCTCACCCCGTCCGGCGGCATCGGGACCATCAGGTCATGCTAGCGAGCCGGGCGCCGGGGACCACCCGTTCGGCTGATGCCCGTCAACTGCGGGCCATGGCCGGGTCGAAACCGGCGAGGGGATCCTCCTGACAGGCGCTGACCGGCGCCACGGCCGGGGACAGCACGCTCGGCGCGCGGCCGATCGTCACCGGCACCGGGCCGCCGCCGCGGCGACCCGCCGCCTTGGCCGGGCGGGTGCTGGCCGGGCGGGAGTGGTCGACGGACGGCTTCGGTGGGGCGGCGTCTCCGCGGGCGAGCAGCGCGTCGACGCCGTGGCCCACCACGCACTCCGGGTCGGGGCCGTCCAGCGGCAGACCGGTGAAGAACTTCGCCGCCATGCAACCGCCCTGGCAGGCGCGAAGTGCCCGCAGGACGCGCACGCCCCGGCGGACTGCGGCTCGCGCAGCGCCGCGAACAGCTCCGAGATCCGCCACACCCCGGTGAAGCCGCCGGTGTCGCGGACGTTGCCGGCGAGGAACTCGTCGTGGATGGCGAACGGGCAGGCGTAGACGTCGCCGACCGGGTCGATGAGGCAGACCACCCGCCCGGCACCGCACAGGTTCAGCCCCGGCAGCGCCTGGCCGTAGGCGGACAGGTGGAAGAAGGAGTCGCCGGTCAGCACGTTCTCGCCGGCGGCGACGAGCCAGTCGTAGAGCTGGCGCTGCTGGGCGGCGGTCGGGTGCAGCTCGTCCCACACGTCGGCGCCGCGCCCCGACGGGCGCAGCCGGGTCAGCCGCAGCTGGGCGCCGTAGCGGTCGGCCAGGGCCGCGAAGGCGTCGAGCTGGTCGACGTTCGCCCGGGTGACGACGACGGACAGTTTGAACCCGCGGAAACCCGCCTCGGCCAGGTTCGTCATCGCGCGCACCGCGGTGTCGTAGGAGCCGGCGCCGCGCACCGCGTCGTTGACCTCGGCGGTCGCCCCGTCGAGGGAGATCTGCACGTCGACGTAATCGCTGGCGGCGAGCCGGGTGGCCACCTCGGGGGTGATCCGCACGCCGTTGGTGGAGAACTTCACGCCGACGTGGTGGGCGGTGGCGTAGTCGACCAGCTCCCAGAAGTCGGCGCGCACGGTCGGTTCACCACCGCCGATGTTGACGTAGAAGACCTGCATGCGTTCGAGCTCGTCGATGACCGCGCGGCACTCGGCGGTCGTCAGCTCGCGGGGGTCGCGCCGCCCAGAGCTGGACAGAGCAGTGCCGGCAGGCCAGGTTGCAGGCGTAGGTCAGCTCCCACGTCAGGCAGATCGGGGCGGCGAGCCCGCGGGCGAAGTGGTCGACGAGACGCGCCGGGGTGGTGGTGGTCACAGGGGACTCCCCTCGACGGTCATGGAGGACGCGGCGAGAGTCGCCAGCGCCCGCTGGTAGCGGTCGAGGGACGCTGCGGGCAGCCCGACCGCGGCCGCCGCGGCCCGCGCGCTGGCATGCGCCGGCAACACCTCCACCAGCGCCAGCAACGCCGGCTCCTTGAGGAACGACAGCTTGCGGGTGCCGAAGTGGTAGAGCAGCGCCCCGAACGGCTCCGGCCGCACGGACACCTGGGGATGCAGCCGCCAGGCCCGGTCCAGGTCGAACCCGGCGGCGGCCGACGCGAGGCCGGCCGCGCCGCGCTCGTCCGGTAGGTCGGCGCTCAGTAGACGCCGCACATGCCGTCGATGGAGACCTCCTCGACGAGCAGGTCCGCCACGACCGGCTCCGCGGACGCCTCGACGGCCTGGTCGACCTGCACTGACTCCTCCATGAGCACTCCTCATCGTGAGAGCTGACCGGGTCCGGAACCGGTGTCGCATGGTCCCGCCGCGGAGACGACTGTAATGGCACCGAGTGCCAAAGGGAAGATGTCGGAGCGGAACGGGCAGGTCGGGTAGGTGGGGGCGGTCAGGGCAACGGGACCGTCAGGCCGGCGGGGGCGACGCGGGGCCGTCCGCAGCACCGAGGTCGCGACCACTACCGCCGCCCCTCGACCCAGCGTCCCGGGACCCTTCGCCCACGGCTCCCTCCGACGCCACTCCACCAACCCGCGCCGCCCCGACCTCGGGTGACACGGAAGTAGACCTCTGGGTGGGCTATGCGCCCGCTGCCGCGGGGCGGCAACAGGAGAGGCGGCCGGCCGCCCGCCGCTACATGGCCGAGCCGCAACCCGAGTCGGCCGTGGCGGACCCGTTGGCGTTTCACCGCGCGCTGCGCGGCCTGTATCGTCTGGTGCCCGCCGTCGACCGCTGGGAGCTGGACGAGACGGCCACGGCCGAGCGATTCGCCGCGGACAGGCTCGGCGTACCGGTCCGGCGGGCGCGGATGGAACCGTGCTACGAGATCCATCTCGTCGTCGACGACAGTCCCTCGATGACGCTGTGGCTCGATCTCGTTCCCGGCCTCGCCCGGCTGTTGGAACAGGCCCGGTTCCGGGACGTCCGGGTCAGCTACCTCGACACCTCGGTCGAGCGTCCCGAGCAGGTGGTGCTGCGGGCGACCCGCGGTGGGGACGGCGCGCCGGCGGCGGCGAGCCACGTCCCGTCCGGTCGTCAGATCGTCTGGATCGTCACGGACACGCTGGCACCGGCCTGGCGCTCCGACGTGATCGCGCCAGCGCTGCGCCGCTGGTCCCGATTCGGGCCGGTCGCGCTGGTCAACCTGCTGCCGGAACGAATGTGGCGGTGGGGCGGGCTACGGACGCAGTGGGTTCGGATGGTGCCCGCCCGGGGCGGCGCCGCGGGCACGCCCCCCCCGCTGGGACTTCACCCGCAGCTGGGACCGCGTGCTCGTCGGCCTGACGGAACGGGAACTGGCCGACGCCCTGCCGGTCCCGGTGCTCGAGCTCGCCCCCGACTGGTTGGCTCCCTGGGCCGAGATGGTGAGCGCCGAACCCGCCCGACCGACCGAGCTGCGCGCGGTGCTGGCCGGGTCCGTCCCGCGTCCGCGACCGCCTGAACCGCCCGATTCGGCCGAGTCGGCGCAGTCCCCGCAGTCGCACCCGGCAGCGGGTGGACCGGTTCCGACAGCAGGCCTCACCGGCGGCCTTCGAGCTGGCGGTCGCTCTGGCGGCCGCCCCGCTCACGTGGCCGGTGCTCCGGCTGGTGCTGGACATGGTGCCAGCCGCTGGCCGCCGGCACCTCAGCGAAATTCTGGGCAGCGGCGTCCTGGCGCCCGTACCTGAACCTCGCGGCGACTTCCGACAGGCACACCGTTCCGGAACGGGCATTGCGCTGGAATTCGCGGACGGGGTGCGCGAGGAACTCCTCGCATACGGCGAGCGCGCCTCCGCGCTGCAGGTGCCACGTGCCTCGGCCGGGGCGCTCGGTGCCGAGGTGGACGCGCTGCGGGAGATCGATCGCGTGCTGGCCAGCGAGCGGCCGGAAGAGGTGGGCATCCCGGTGGTCGCCGAGGCGAACCGCCCCTTCCTGGCCGTCGAGCAGACAGTGCTGGCCAGCGTCGCCGGGCGTTTCACCCGCCGATCGCGCCGGCTCGGTGGCCTCCTGGGAGCCGGGCCCGGGCGGGAGACGGCGCAACAACCAATATCATTGACAATTACTACGGCTAGTGTCCGAGATATGACCATGGGTAGTGAGATTAGAGATGGGCACCCGCCTGCGCCTCGGCCTGCTTCCGACAGCGCCATTCCACCCGGCCGTGCGATGAACCCAGGATCCGATACCAGAGGAGGCGGCGAGCTCGTGACGTCGAGCACCGCGACAGCACCGCGACAGCACCG
>NZ_CADCWT010000042.1 GCF_902806485.1 Candidatus Frankia alpina
CACCGCCCTAATAAGGAGTTTCGTTGCGCGGTCCGGGGCTGTGGCGCAGGTTCTGCGTGGCGGAAGAGACGAAGTCCGGTCTCAGGCGGATCGGGTTGGTCCAGGCGTGGCCGCCGGCGGTGTTTTCGACGGTGACGCGGCAACAGCCATCGCCGAGCATCGCCCGCTGGCAGGGAGCCTTCGGCCAGCGCGTCGCCCTCGACGAGTGGTCGGTCTGGTAAATGTGGTCGGTCTCGTGGGCCTCGACGGTGCCGACGGTCCGACAACCGCCGTCGGTACCCGGCCCGGGTCCACGGCCCACCCGAACCGGTCCCGTGAACCCGGCTACCTCAACACCGTCATCGGTGGTCCGGACCACCGCGATCGCCCAGGACTCCTGACACGGGAGATGGCGTGGCCGAGCGTGGAAAGGTGCACGACGCCGCCCGCGAACCGGCACCCGGACGTCGACCGCGAGGTCGGCCCGGACCGCGGCAGCGGCCCTCGCGCCAGAGCACGGAGTACGTCGGCGATCACGACCCGCATGGTAGGACCGCCCGGACGACCGTGCCTCCGGTGTTGCCTCGCTCGCTGGAGAACCGGCCCCTCACGGCCGCGACCCGGTCGGCGATGCCGCGCAGCCCCTGTCCGTCGGGGTCGGCGCCGCCGCGCCCGTTGTCGTCCACGGTGAGCGTCAGCTCCTCGGTGTTGGTGTTGGTTGTTGGTGTCCAGGGGTGAGGGTGATGCGGGCAGTGTCGGCGTGCTTGACGGCGTTCGTTACCGCCTCGCATACAACGAACCAGGTTGCGGCCTCGACATGGTGCGGGAATCGCCGGCCGGGCTCGCTGACCTGGACGCGTACCGGTAGGCGGGTGGCCAAGTCGTCGAAGGCCGAGGTCAATCCACCGTCGCTGAGCACGGAGGGGTGCAGGCCGTTGGTCAACTCCCGCAGTTCCCGGACCGCGATGCGGCTCTCGACCACCCCGGTCGCCAGGGCGGCGCCGGGGATCGCCGTTGAGCAGCGCGGCCTGCTGTTGGGCCGCCAGCGCCAGCAGCCGCTGTTGGGCGCCGTCATGCAGGGCGCGTTCGATCCTGCGGCGCTCGTCGAACTGGGCGGTGGCGATCCGGGAACGCGAGGCGAGCACCTCTTCCAGTTGGAGCGCTATCGCCGCGCGTAGGCCCGCGTTGTCGAGTTCGGGTTCGGCCTCGCGGGCGACTGCTCCCACCAGCGGTGGCTCGACCCGTCCGGCGTCGAAGGACACCTGAGCCACCGGTCGGCCCGCCCGCGACACGGTGAGTGCGTCGGACGCGGGGACGGCGGGGTGGCCGTCGGCGGTGACCCACTGCCCGCGGCCGAGCGCGTGGTGGGCGAGCACGAGGCGCCATGGTTCGGCCAGGGCCTGCGCGTGGTCGTCGTCGGTGCCGACGACGACGGTGAGGGCCAGGATCGCGTGCGCCCGTGCGCCAGGCTCGGGGGCGACGTAGGTGTCCCGGTAGGTTCGCAGCGCCTCGACTGCGACGGTGGGGTCCTGGTAGGTGGCGAGGAACGCGTAGCCGAGCCCGAGGCTGGCGGCGGTGTGCGCGGAGAAGACGTTGGCGCCGAGCAGGATGACGGGTGGCAGCGCGACGTCCTGCGGGATGATCGGCCCGTCGCCGCCGAGTTCGGGCTGGCACGCAGCCGCGCCGAGGGTGAAGGTCTCCCGTAGCCGGGTGATGAACGCGTCGCCGTCCAGCCCGGACCGGGCGAGCGCGCTGATCGTCGCGGGGTGGGTGTGCCGTGGGAGCGGCCGATGCCCAGGTCGATGCGGCCGGGGTGCAGCGTTTCCAGGGTGCGGAACTGTTCGACGAGGTGTAGGGGCGTGTGGTTGGGCAGGAGCATGCCGCCGGCGCCGATGCGCAGGGCCGAGGTCGCGGCGGCGAGGTGGGCGACGACGATCTCGGGGGCGGAGATGCCGATGCTCGGGGTGGCGTGGTGCTCGGCGGCCCAGTAACGGGTGTAGCCGAGATTCTCGACGTGGCGGGCGGGGTCGACGGCGTCGGTGAGGACCGCCCGGGGCCCGAGGGCGGCGGTGACCGGTCCCTGGTCCAGCACGGACAGGGCGGTCAACGCGGGACCATCCTGGCGGCGGGACGCGGGCCCGGGGAGGAAATGGCCGCTGTCATCGCCGGGCCTCCCTGGCTTGCCTGGCCCCATCCGGCAGCGGAAGGCCGAGCCGTTCACGCAGGGTGGCCTCGCCATATTCGTGTGGCTACAGCCCGCGGCGTCGCAGGATCGGGAGAACTTGATCGACGAAGGCGGGCAGTCCATCGGCGATGACGTCGGGCATCAGCGTGAAGCCGTCCGCCGCGCCGACCCGGTGCCAGTGCTCGATGACGTCGGCGACGTGCTCGGGCGTCCCGGCCGCGACGGGGTCGCGTCCGGGCTCGGAGGCGCCGGCCTGGAAGATCACCGGGTGTCCCTGTTCCGAGAGTGGTAGCACCCCGCTCGCCGCGCCGACGAGATGGACGGTCAGATGCAGTGGGCGCCGACCGGTCACCGGGATTCCTCCTGTCGTCACAACGTGATCGTCCTGGTCACGCCGACGCAACGCACCTGCTGGTTCGGGGCACGCCGGCGCTCAGCGAGGTGGGGCGGACCGGGCGGGATGCAGCGCGCGGACCAGGGCCTCGGTCTGGGCGCGCCGGGACGCCCGGCTGACGGCGGCCTCGGGTACGACCACGTCGAAGCCGTGCGTGGCGCCCGGGTACAGGTGAAGTTCCACGGGCACATCGGCCTGAGCCAGCCGGCTCGCGAAGTCCAGCACCTCGTCCCGGGCGAGTTCGAGATCGCCCGAAATCAGGAAGGTCGGCGGCAGGCCGGCGAGGCTCGCGGCGCGGGCCGGTGCGGCGTAGGGGGGGCACGTCCGCGCCAGGGGCGGCCGCCGGGCCGAGGTAGGAGGCCCAGCTGCGTTGCGAGCCAGACCTGTTCCAGGTGCGTGGGTCGGTGATGGCATGGCTGGACGGGGTCGTGTGCCGGTCGTCCAGGACGGGTGCATGCAGGAGCAGCAACGCCGGTAGCGGCTCGTGATGGTCGCGCAGATACAGCGCCAGACCGGCCGCGATGGCCGCGCCCGCACTGGAGTCGACGATGGCCGAACGCGCCGGATCGATGCCGAGCTCCGCCGCGACGTCCCCGCGGCGGAGTCCGTCGGCGTTGTGCAGCCAGCGCCAGACCGCCCGGACATCGCGCAGCGCGGCCGGATACGGGTGCTGCGGCGCCAACCGGTAGCCGACCGACACCGTGACCGCCGCAGCGGCGTGGGCGTACCACTCGCACTGGGCGTCGAACTGCTCGAGCTCTCCCGCGGTGAAACCGCCGCCGTGGACGAAGAGCACCACCGGCGCGGGAACGTCCGCCGCCATCGGCCGGAAGACCCGCACCGGAACGTCGGGTCCACCGGGTCCACCGGGCCCATCCGTGGCGGGGACGAGGACGTCGGTCAGCTGGATGGTGCCCGGCCCGTCCCAGAGCCGGCCGAGGCCGGTGCGGGCGGCCGGGTTCAGGTGGCGGTCGAGTAACTGCGCGTCGATCCGGTCCTCCAACACCACGGCGGGCCCTCCGGTAGCCAGAAGCGGTATTTGACTCTCTGAACACTATATTGAACGATCGGGTTCAATCAATCTGGCCTGATGGCCCGCCGAAGGTATGGTTGCCGCGTGACCGCCGGCACCGCAGCCCGTCGTGGCCGGATCGACAAGCGGGCCGCCATCCTCGAGGCCGCGCTGCGCACGTTCATCCGCGACGGCTACGGACTGGCGCGGGTGGAGGCGATCGCCGAGCTGGCGGGAGTCGCCAAGCCGACCGTCTACAACCACTTCGGCGACAAGGAGACCCTTTTCCGGGTCTTCATCCTCGACGGCGCCTCGCGCACCAGCGATCACATGATCGCCGCTCTCGCCGCTCTCGCCGCTCTCGCCGACGACGGTGACGGTGACGGCGACGACCTCGCCGGGGATCTGTCCCGCGTTGCCCGCGAGGTCATCGACTGCCAGCTCACCGAGGAGGGCTGGGTCCTCCAACGGTTGATGTACGCCGAGGCCGCCCGCTTTCCCGACCTGTTCGACGAGGCGCTGGCCCGCGGTGGGGCCCGCCTGCACAACGCCCTCGCCGGTCGGCTGGCCCACCGCGGTCGCCTCGAACTCGCCGACCCCGACACCGCCGCGGCGCACTTCCTCGCCCTCATCTCCGGCGATCTTCCCGCCCTGTCCGCCCTCGGCACCAGGAAGGTGAGTGATGCCGAGCTGCGGACGGCGATAGCCGCCGGCGTCGACACGTTCCTGCTCGCCTTCGCTCCCGGCCGTCGCCCCGCGGGCCGGGATACCCGGCGTGGGTGGCGCGCCGCCGCGATGGACAGCGGGAATCGAACCTGACGTCCGTCCCGGTACGAGCCACCGTCCCGACGGGAGCGCCGGGATGGGGCACTGCGCCGCGGCGGCCGGAGTCGTCCTCCGGCGCTCGACGGTCAACGCCACCTTGTCACCCGGCACCGGGGGTGCCTGGGATGCGGAAGGTGAACACGCCGTCGTCGAAGGTGTTGTAGGCGGCGTAGTCGAGGAGTTCGTAGAGCCGGGACCGGTGCTGCATCCGGTCGACGAGTCCGGCCTGGGTGCCGTCGGCGGCGAGGCGGCGCAGGCCGTCCTCGGCGGCGCCCATGGCCAGGCGCAGCAGCGTCACCGGGTAGATGACGACGTTGACGCCGACCGATGCGAGCGTCGCGGTGGTGAGCAGCTCGCTTTTGCCGAACTCGGTCATGTTGGCGAGGATCGGCACGTCCACGGCCGCGCGGGCGGCGGCGAACTCGGCGGTGTCCGCCAGCCCCTCCGGGAAGATCATGTCCGCGCCAGCGTCGACGTAGGCTCGGGCCCGATCGAGCGCCGCGTCGAGGCCCTCGACCCCACGGGCGTCGGTGCGGGCGCAGAGGACGAAGTTGGTGTCCCGGCGGGCGGTGACGGCCGCGCGGATCCGGCGGGCCATCTCCTCGACGGGCACGACCGTCTTGCCGTCGAGATGGCCGCAGCGCTTCGGGTTGACCTGGTCCTCGAGATGGCAGCCGGCGAGGCCGGCGTCCTCCAGGACCTGGACGCTGCGGGCGACGTTCATCGGCTCGCCGAAGCCGGTGTCGGCGTCGGCGAGCGTCGGCAGGTCGGTGACCCGGGCGATCTGCCCGGCGCGGCCGGCGACCTCGGTGAGTGTGGTCAGGCCGATGTCGGGCAGGGCGAGGTCCGCGGACAGCACCGCGCCGGAGACGTACACCCCCTCGAAGCCGAGTTCGGTGATGAGCACGGCGGACAGCGGGTTGAACGCCCCCGGGAAACGCAGCAGCCGACCTGAGGCGAGCTGCTCACGCAGCACTGCCCGGCGGACATGGGCGGGAGTACGGGCGTGCAACATCAGAACAGCCCCGCCGTCTCGCCGGTGCCCAGCGGCCACTCGGGTACCAGCGTGAGCCCGCCGAGCTCGTCCGGGGCCAGTTCGGGGAGCCGGGTGGCGACGTCGAGGAAGCGGTCCTGCTCCTCGGTGGAGATCACGCCCTTGGCCAGCCGGCGGAACTTCGCGATGTACTCGGGCCGGCCGAACGGCCGGGCGCCGAGCGGGTGGGCGTCGGCGAGCGCGATCTCGTCGACGACGGTCTCGCCGTCGTCCAGTTCGACGACGACCCGGCCGCCGAACGCCTTCTCCGCCGGGTCGGTCGCATGGTAGCGGCGCGTCCACTCCTCGTCTTCGACCGTGACGATCTTTTGCCACAGCTCCACGGTGTCCGGGCGGGCGGCCCGCTGCGGGGCGTAGGAGCGTTCGTGGTGCCAGTCGCCGTCCTGCAACGCCACGGCGACGATGTAGGGGATCGAGTGGTCCAGCGTCTCCCGACTGGCCGTCGGCGAGTACTTCTGCGGGTCGCCGGCACCGGAACCGATCACCTGGTGGGTGTGGTGGCTGGTGTGGATGGTGATCCTCTTCGCCCGGGACAGGTCACCCAGGCGGGGGCGCAGGCGGCGGGCCAGATCGATGAGCGCCTGGCTCTGGTACTCGGCCGAATGCTCCTTGGTGTAGGTGTCGAGAATGGCCCGCCTGGCCTCGCCCGGTCCGGGCAGCGACACCACGTACCGGGCGTCCGGCCCGTCGAGCAGCCAGGCCACGAAGCCGTCCTCGCCCTCGTAGGCCGGTGACGGCGCGCCCTGCCCGCGCATCGCCCGGCCGACCGCCTCGATCGCGACCTTCCCGGCGAACGCCGGGGCGTACGCCTTCCAGCTCGAGATCTGCCCCTTGCGGGACTGCCGGGTCGTCGTCGTGTGCAGCGCCTGTGCCACCGCCTGGCAGACGACCTCGGTGGGCAGGCCGATCAGCGTGCCGAGGCCGGCGGCGGCCGACGGGCCGAGGTGCGCGATGTGGTCGATCCTGTGCTGGTGCAGGCAGATGCCGCGGACCAGGGCGACCTGGATCTCGTAACCGGTGACGATCCCGCGGATCAGCCCCCGGCCACCGAGGCCGAGGTGCTGCGCGACGGCGACGATCGGCGGGATGTTGTCGCCGGGATGGGAGTACTCGGCGGCGAGGAACGTGTCGTGGAAGTCGAGCTCGCGCACGGCCACGCCGTTCGCCCACGCCGCCCACTCCGGCGACGCCCGGACCTGCGGCGCCAGGCCGAACACCGTCGAGCCGGCGCGGCCGGGCGGGGCCGGGTAGCGCACCGCCTGGTCACGGGCCGCGGTGACCGGCGCGCGGCGCAGCGACGCCACCGCGACCCCGGCATTGTCGATCACCCGGTTGACCACCATCTTCGCGACCTCGGGCAGCACCTCCACCGGGTCGCTCGCCACCGCGGCGATCTTCCAGGCGAGCTGGTCCGGCCGCTCCAACCGCTCCGAACTGCGATGCACCCGCACCCTGTGGTCGATCATCTGCTGGCGCCCTCCCCATCACGATCTCTGCTTCCGGCTTGGCAGCCCGGTCCGGTCGGCGCCGGCGGACTCGGCGTCGGCGCCGCGGTGTGGGCGCTGTGCGCTGACCGCGACGATGCAGTACGTCGCCAACGAGAACCAGCTTGCCGAGATCGTCCGCTGGTCGTTCGGCAGCGTCAACGGCACCCGGTGGACGGGGAAACGGCCCGCCCGATCGGGCTGCGGACTGAACACAGGGGGCCGATCGGCCCGTTTGCCCGGGCGGTAGCAGCGGGATGTCTACCCTATGAATCTCCCCGCCATGCATCGGTCCGGGTCGGCCGTGGTGTCCAGGCCGGAGGCCGGCAACCGCGCGGTTGCCGCGGATCCACGCGCACCACACCGGGCGATCGAGCCCGGCAGCCGGTCTTGCTGCTGCCCCTCCGAGCCGGTCGCGCAGGTGGTGCTCGCCCCGATCGGGTCGCGCGCCCACGAGATCGACCTCCTGCTGTGCGCCCATCACCTGCGGCGCAGCGCCCCGACTTTGACATCATCGAAGGTCGCGATCTACGACCGGGTCGGCAAACTCATCGAAGCCCCGGCCAAGGTGTTCGGCCGGGACCGCTGACCGCGAGCACACGGTGACCTCCTGCCAGGGTCAGGTGGTCGAGGTCGAGTGACGGGCTGGCCGCCACCTGAGATGGCGTCGTCGTTCCCCGACGAGGCGCCGGGCGGGTGGCGGTTCGACCCTCTCTCGTATTCTCGTGCCGGCACCCGGGGTTGTTCGCGCCGGTATGGGCTGACATGCGGCAGCGAGGGGCAGTGGTGAACACGGAGATCAGCAGCGATCCGTACGGGTCCGAGGACTCGGGTGGGACACCGTGGTGGCGGTCCAGGGCCGACGAGCCGAAGCCCGTGGACCTGCGGGTGGACCGGCCGCACCCGGCTCGGATGTACGACTACTACCTGGGCGGGAAGGACAACTTCCCGGCCGACCGGGAGGCCGCCGAGCAGGCTCGGGCCGTCGCGCCGAACGCGAGCACCGCCGCCCGGGCCAACCGGGCGTTCATGGCCCGGGCGGTGCGTTACCTGGCCGGCGAGGTCGGCATCGACCAGTTCCTCGACATCGGCACGGGGATCCCGACCAGCCCGAACCTGCACGAGATCGCCCAGGAGGCCGTCGAGAGCGCCCGGGTCGTCTATGTGGACAACGACCCGATCGTGCTCACCCACGCCCGGGCGCTGCTCACCAGCACCCCGACGGGGCGGACCGCCTATCTCGATGCCGACGTGCGGGACGTCAGGCGGATCCTGACCGCCCCGGAGGTCGTGGACACCCTCGACCTGGCCCGGCCGGTGGCGCTGTCGCTGCTCGCGGTGGGCCACTTCCTGCTCGACTCCGACGACCCGGGTGGCATTGTCCGCCGGCTCGTCGACGCCCTGCCCGCCGGCAGCCACCTCGTCCTGTCCCATCTCACCCCCGACCACGACCCGTCGATCGAGGCCGGCGCCAAGGCCTACCGTGCGCAGGGGATTGCGCTGCGGCCTCGGGCGCGCGCCGAGGTCGAGGCGCTGTTCGGCGGGCTGGAGCTGCTCGACCCGGGGCTCGTGTCGGTGCACCGTTGGCGGCCCGACGCCGCAGTGCCGGCCGACCTGACCGACGCGCAGGTCAGCGCCTACGGCGCCATCGGCCGCAAGCCGTAACTCCTCAGCAGGAGCGCAGGGTGGTCAGGCCGGAGCCGCGGGGGAGGGGACGGCCCGCGGGGGCGGTCGCGGTGACCGGGAGACGGCCGAGCGGTGGGGCGGCGCCGGTGAGCACGGCGGCCAGGGCCGCGAGGGAGGCCGGGTCGGTGGAGTAGGTGGCCAGCCACGCGGCGGCGCCGGTCGGCGGGTGGTAGGGCGTGGCGGTGGAGACGACGACCGTGCCGGGTGTGGCGCGGGCGGGCGGGCCGGCGTTGCCCGCGAGGACGATCGTCACCGGGGTGGTCCCGGCGGCGCCGCCGGACCTCGCTGCGGCGGTGGGTGCCGAGACTGCGGTGGGTGCCGAGACGGCGATGCCGCGGGCGGCCAGCGCCGCGCGCAGGCGGTCGGCCGCCGTCGACGAGCCGGCGACCGTGACCGGGCGACCCGTGTGCAGGGGGAGGACCCCGCAGTCCTGGGCCAGGAGAGTGACCGACCGGGCGGCGACGCGGGCGGCCACGGCGGGACCGTCGCCGGCCGGCGCCTGGGTGGCATGCGCGCGGCGCCATTTCAGGTGCAGGACGCGCCGCGCCGAATCGTCGATGCGGCTGGCCGGGATCCGGCCGGTGCGCATCGCCGTGAGCAGGCCGTCGCGGGCCTCGACGAGCCGAGGCGGCATCAGTAACAGGTCGTTGCCGGCGAGTACGGCGCGCACGGCGGCCTCGCCCGGCGAATTCTGCCTGGTGACCGCCGCCATGTTCAGCGCATCGGTGACGATGACGCCGTCGAAGCCGAGCTGGCGGCGCAGCAGCGAGGTCACCACCGCCGCAGACAGCGACGCCGGGGACGCGCCGTCCAACGCGGTGGCGAGCAGGTGCCCCACCATCACCATCGGCACGCCCGCGGCGATGGTGGCCTGGAACGGTGCCAGGTCGACGGCGTCGAGTCATTCGCGGGAGGACGCGACGACCGGCAGGTCGAGGTGGCTGTCCACCGAGGTCGAGCCGTGCCCGGGGAAGTGCTTCGCGGCGGCGGCCACCCCGGCTGCGGCGAAGCCGCTCACGGCGGCCGCGGTGAGGCGGGCGACCGCGGCCGGGTCGTCGCCGAACGACCGCTCGCCGATCACCGGGTTGGCGGGGTTGGTGTTGACGTCCGCGTCGGGGGCGAAGTCGACGTTGACGCCGAGCGCGCGCAGGTCCGCGCCGGTCACCCGGGCGGCGTCGCGGGCGTCCTCGACGCGGCCGCTCGCGCCCTGCGCCAGCTGGTCGGGCAGCAGGGTCACCCCGTCGCGGATCCGCATCACCGGCCCCTGCTCCTGGTCGGCGGCGACGAGCAGGGGGATCGCCGCGGCGCCCTGCAGCCCGGCGGTGAGGCCGAGGACCTGGCCGGGGGCGACGATGTTGTCGGGTAGCGCGCCGGGACCCGTGCCGCCGGCGTCGAACAGGACGACACCGCTGAGCCCGAGGTCGTGCACCGCGGCGGCGGCCGTGTCGGTCCCCGCGACCGTCCGGTTGCCGGCGAGCGCGGTCGGGTCACGGTCGTCCGCCGACGTCCCGAACACGTATCCCATGAGCAGCTGGCCGATCCGCTGCTCGGGAGTCATCCGTGTGAGCGTCGACTCCACCCACGCCGTCTGCGCGTCATCGGCCGCCGCCGTCGGGTAGAGGCCCGACGCCGGGGAAGGCGCGGGCGACGAGGTTGGCGCGGGCGACCCGACGGCCCCGTCCAGCGCCTCCCTGGCCGGGGGCGTCGCGCTGCAGGCGCCGTCCCCGCCGGCGGTGTCCGGATCACGCCCGAGGCAGCCCGCGACCAGCAGGAGACAGGCCAGCAGAACGATGACGGCACGCGGCGGCCGGCGCCGCCGTCCGCTCAGATCGGCGGCTCAGGTGCTGGGTCGCAAACCGCCGTCGACCTCGATGACGGTGCCGTTGACGAACGACGAACCCGGCGCGGCGAGGTCGCGGACCACGGTGGCTATCTCGGCGGGCTCCCCGCCGCGGCCCGCCGCGGCCCACCGAGATGCCCGCGACGATCCGTTCGTGCCACTCGGCCGGGATCGCCCCGGAGTACAGCTCGGTGTCCGGCACGTAGCCGGGGGCGACGGCGTTGACCGTCACCCCGCCGGGGCCGTAGTCGTTGGCGAGGCCGACGACGAGCCGGTTGAGTGCCGCCTTGGTGGCGGCGTAGCCGGGATCACCGCCGGCACTGCGCGCCGACCTGGAGCTGATCATGATGATGCGCCCGCCCGGCCGCCGGATCGCGGGGCCGAGCGCCTGCGTGACCAGCAGGGCGCTGACGACGTTCTGCAGGTAGAGCGTCGTGTGCCTCGTCGCCAGGTCGTGCAGCGAGGTCACCGGCGCGGAGTGGGTGCCGCCCGCGTTGTTGACCAGCACATCCAGGGTGCCGAACTCGCCGGTGACGAACCCGGCGAGGCGTTCGACCTGGTCGGGGTCGGTGACGTCGGCGGCGAAGGGCAGGACCGGCGGGCCGCCGACCTCGGCGTTGATGTCCTTGGCCGCGGATTCCAACCGATCGGGGCGGCGCCCGACGATGACGACCCGGTCGCCGCGTTCGGTCAGCGCCCGCGCGATCGCCCGGCCGATCCCCGTCCCGCCGCCGGTCACCACGGCCGTCCCCGCCTGCCCGCTCTCTGCCTGCTCGCTCCCCGTCTGCTCGCTCATCGTGAACGCCTCCTTGCGCCGGTTCGATGTCGCAATGTGCCGGCTTGTACCCAGACGTCCCCAGTCTGGTCGATGCCCCGACGCCGGGTGCCCGTCACCCCCTCCGGCGGCCGCCGCGGTGGCGGTGCGGGTTGTGAGATGTAGCGCCCGCGGCGCCCGAACGGGGACGGATGAACGACCGGCGACCGTTATCCGGCCACCGGCATGACACCCTGTGGGGACCGGCCGCTGAACGGGCCGGGTACACGCCGGGGGCCGGCGTCACGCGGCGACGGACGGACCGTCGCCAGTGGGCGCGACGGGACCACGGCGGGATCGAGGAGGCGTGGCGACCTATCTGCTCGGCCTGGGAGCCGCCGTGTGCTTCGGGGTGGCCGCCGTCATCCAGCAGCGGGTGGCCTTCCGCGCGCCACCCGGTGACGTCCTGCGGTTGCGGCTGCTGCTCTGGCTGGTGCGCCGACCGCTGTGGGACTTCGGCGTCGCCATCGGCGCGCTGGGCAGCCTGCTGGCCGGGGCCGCGCTGACCCACGGCGCCGTCGCGCTCGTCGAACCGTTGCAGATCTGCCAGCTGCTGTTCGCCCTGCCGCTCGCCGCGTTGCTCGCACGGCGGGTGGTGCCGCGGCGGGACTGGCTGGCCGCCGCCGCAACCGCCGCCGGGCTCGCCCTGTTCGTGTTCGCCGGCAAGCCGGACTCGGGCGATTTCGAGGCCGCGACCTCAGGTGGCTGGGTGCTGACGGGCATCCTCGTCGGGCTGGTCGTGTTCGGCGCGGTCTGGGGGACGCGGCGGCTGGCGGCCGTGCGCCGTGCGCCGCTGCTGGCGGGCGCCGCGGGTCTGCTGTCCGCGTTGCAGGCCGCGCTCGTCAGCGCCGCCGGTCACCTGCTGACCGCTGACGGCGTCGACGCCATCGCCCGGTCCTGGCTCCCCTGGGCCGTCGCGGCTGTGGCGGTGATCAGCGCATTGCTCGCGCAGAGCGCCTACGAGATGGCCCCGCTGCCCGCGTCGCTGCCCGCGTCGGTCAGCGTCGAACCGCTCGCCGGGGTCGCGATCGGCGTGGGGCTGCTCGGCGGCGAGCTGCGGCTGACTCCGCTCGCGCTTGCCGGTGAGCTGCTCGGCCTGCTCGTGATGACGGTCGGCGTCCGGGCGCTGGCGCGTTCGCCGCTGATCACCGGGCAGCTCTCACGGCTGGCTGCGCGCCAGGCCCAGGGCCGGCTGTCCCGGCTGGAGGAGCAGGTGCACCACGACCTGGAGCGGCTGCGTCACGACCTGCGGCGCAGCCGGCAGGCTGGGCCGAGCGGGCCGGCGGTTCGGCGCCTGCGCCGCCGCCTGCAGCGCGATCTGGACCGGATCGGCGAGGAGCTCGCGTGCCTCGCCGACGAACGGGACCGTTTCGAGGAGCAACTGCGCCCGCCCCGGTCGGCGCGGGCAGTCGCCGCGGTCCTGGCCGCGCGCCCCGATTCCCACCGGCGGCGCCCGATGTCGCGCGCCGCCGGTGCTGCCGCTCCTGCGACTGCCGCTGTCGCTTCTGCCTCCGCTGATCATGTCGCCGCCGGGGTTGCCCAGGTCGGCACCGCCGCCATCCGGACGGAACTCGACGGCCGGACCGTGGCCGGGACCCACGCGCCGATGCCAGGGGCCGCTGGATCGGCGGCCGGGTCGGACGCCGGCCGCGCGGTCCGCCGTGTCGGCCGCCCGACCGGATCGACGGCGGCCGCCATCGGGCCAGGTGCGTCCGCGCTCGGGCCAGGTGTTCCCAAGGCGAGATCAGGCGCGCACACGCCCGGACCGGGGACTGCTCGGGACGTGCTCGGCAGCGACGTGGTGCCCGTGGAGGGTCTGATCGCCGTACGGCGCGAGCTGGACGCGCGGGCCGAGGAGCTTCGGCGGCAGGCCGACCGGCTGCGCCGCCACACCCGCCGGATCCTCGCCGCCGACGGGGTGGCCTGAGCCTCGGCCGTCCGTGTCCACGTCCGTGTCCACCACGAACGGCGTGAGGAGCAGGTGACACTCGTCGACCAGGCCGGCCCTGATGGCATGGCCGGCGAGGGCGGGGCCGCCGATGGAGACGTCGCCCTCGGTCGCGGCGACCAGCCGGCGGACCGCGTCCGCATCGAACTCCCGCTCGAGCCGGGTCCGCGACGTGAACGCGTCGGCGAGAGTCGTCGACCACGTAGCCGTCGAGTGACGCGATTGCAGTGTAGATCAGCCTGCCCACGATGTACTCCCTCGGTTCGCCCGGCCGGACGGCAGCGGGTGCAGGACGACCTCGCCGAGGCGGCCGCCGGCGACCACCGCGGTCAGGTACGTGGCCGCGGGCTGGCGTCGGCGGTCCGTGGGGGAGCCGGGATTGAGCAGGCGCAGCGTGCCCGGCAGCGGGTGCGCCACCGCGCCGGCCGGCCCGGCCGCGCCAACCGGCCCGGGGGAGCGCCCGACCGTCGAATCCCACGGAATATGCGAGTGGCCGAAGACCAGCACGTCGGCATCAGGGTAGGCGGCCGCCATGCGACGCTCCCGTCCCCGGGCCGGGCCGGTCTCGTGGACGACCACGAAGCGCATCCCACCCAGGGTGGCCCGGGCGACCTCCGGCATGACCTCCCGGACGGCCGGGCCGTCGTTGTTGCCGTAGCAGCCGATCAGCCGCTCCGCTCGCGCCGCCAGCTCGTCGACGGCGTCCCGGCTGACCCAGTCGCCGGCGTGCAGCACCACGTCCGCTTCCTCGACCGCGGTCCACAGCTCGGCGGGTAACGCCCGTGCCCGCGTCGGAAGATGCGTATCGGACAGCAGGATCAGCCGCATCCGGCCAGTATGCGATGCAGCGCCGGAGCGGGCCGGGTGCCCGCGCGGACGGGCGGGCGTGCGGCTGGGGACCGGGTGACGAGGGGCGTGCGGCCGTGACCGGCGGGAACGGTCTGCTGCGGCGTCGGCGCCTTGCCCATGCTCGGACCGCGACGATGATCGCGCTGTTCGTCCTGGCTCTGATACTCGCGAGCTGGGTGCCGCGGGTGCCGCAGATCAAGGCCGACCTGCGCCTCGGCGACGGGCGGCTGGGGCTGGCCCTGCTCGGCGCGCCGGTCGGTGCCGTCCTGACCCGGTGGCTTACCGGCATCGCGGTGACCCGCTTCGGCAGCGTCCCGGTGGTGCGGCCACCCTGCCCGGCTACTGCGCCGTCGGACGCCGTGGTCAGCGCGGTCGGCTACGCCGGCTGGCTGACCGGACCGCCGGTCGTGGGTGGGCTCGCCGAACTCATCGGCCTGCACCGTGCCCTGACGGTCGTGCTTGTCCTGCTCGCGACGATCGTCGCCTTCGCGCCGGCGCTGCGAGCCCCTCGCCCGGATCCCGCAGCGGGCGAACAATGCCCCGTCCGGCCGGCGGCCGACGGCGGGCCGGCGTCCTCGTGATCCACCGCTGTCTCATTTCCGTGCCCGCCGAAACCCCGGCAGCAACGTCTGGACCAGCGCGTCCGTCTCGGCTTCAGCCCGGCCACCCCGCGGGGTCCCGCCGGCGCCGATGGTCCGGTACATCTCCGTGGTCACCGCCTCGAGCGTGCGGCGATCGCCCCGGGCCGACACGGTGCGCAGCAGGTCGCGCCACAACGCCTCGGATGCCGGCACCGCCCGCAGCCCGGCGCGGCAGGCGGCCATGGCCGTCATCGTGTCTCCGAAGCTCAACGTGAGCTCGGCGAGGCGGTGAGCCACATCGACGACACCGGCCCGGGTGCTCCGCGCGATGGGGCCGGTGGTCGCCCACCGGTACCGACCGGGGGGCAGGTTCGTCCACAGCGGGCCGCTGACCATCCGCAGGGCCGTTGTCAGGTCCGCCTCGGTGTCGCCCCCGGGCAGGCCGGCCCGATGGGTGTAGGCGACGAACAGCTCCCAGTCGCAGCGCACGTCCGGGCTCAGCCGCCACCGCCCCTGCGGGTCGAGGGATAGCCGGGGCCGCCCCTCGGCGTCGACGGCGCCGTCGCCGGCCGCGGCGTCCGGGGGCCAGATCTCCTCGGCGAGCAGTCGACGGTGCGCGCCCTCGCGGTGCAGGGCGAGGTACACGGCAATCTCGGTCAGGAGATCGAGGTCGTCCGTCGGTTGCCGGCCCGGTCCTTCAACGGTGGGCAGCCCCAGGACGCGGACCTGGGCCTCACCCGTGGCCATCGGCTCGTCGGATCGCGGCTCGCGCACCGCCGCCGACGTGGCTGTCACGGCCGGCGGTGCTGCCGCTGCTGCTGCGGCTGGTGCTGCTGTCGTTGGTGTCGCCGTCGTTCGTGATGGTGGGACCGGGCCGGCCGGCCAACCTCGGCCGCTCGGAATGGTCGTCTCCCCGTCGGAGTAGTTTCCCGGCCCCGGAGTGCGCACGGTCTGCGCGGGTTTTGGCCCGCCGGGTTCCGGTGCTGCTGGTGCTGGCTCTGCCGGTGCTGCGCCGAGGATTTCGTTGGGTGGCGGAATCGGCGGACGCGGTGGGGATGCTGGGCGCGGCGGAGTCGGCACCCGCTCGGGAGGTACCGGGAACCGCATGGGCGCCGGCTGTGAGGCCGGCATCGCCGCCGGAGCGGCATCCGCCCTCTGCTCCGCTGTGCCCGCCGGTGCCTGAGCCTGACGGTTGGCCCGCATGCGCGGGGTCTCGAAGTAGAGCACCGCAGGCACGTGGGGAATGTCAGTTGGCCGGATGAGCGGACTGCTCGGATGGGACAGCAGCGTGGAGCCGGTGTCGTCCGGGTTGGTGTCACCGGGTGCTACCAGGCGCGGCGTGGGAGTCGGACCGGATGCCGGTGTCGTCCGGGGCGCTGGCTCGGCGCCAGCAGGCACGGCGACCGGGGACGCTGCCGGTCCGGGCGGCGCTGCCGGTCCGGGCGACGCCGGACCGCCCGGGGAGGCGAGCAGGGCGGGCGGCGGTCCAAGTGGATCCCGGTGACCGTTCGCCGGCGGCCGGGTGAAATCCTCGTCTGCCGCGGGGAGACCGGAGGCCCGCGGGCCGGGCGCGGGTGGGATCGCCGAGAGCTGCGGCGTCCATGGCAGAACGCCGGGAACGGAGCCGGGTCGGGCCGGCGGTCGGGTGATCTTGTCGCCCGGCGTGGGGTGCTCCATTGCGGGGTGCGCCGTCGCGGGCACCGTCCCGCCGGGGGCCGCCTGCGACGCCCCGCCGCCGCGCGCGGGTCCCGTCGCCGTCGGTGGTGGCTGCGGCGGCGGCGGCGGGGCGACGACGAGTGGGGGAGACGCCGGACCGGGCTGAGGCGGCGTGTTGTCATCGGCTGGTCCGGCGGGAGCTGGATAGGCCGCGGCGTCCGCCTCGCGGAACAGGGCCGCGATCGCCTGGTACTCCGGTCCTGTGATGGACTGCGCCCATACCTCGACGCCCAGCACACCCAGCGACATCCGACGGTCCGGCCCGACCGTGAACCGCCACCGGGCGGCCGGGGAGTCGCCGACGGCGAGGACGCCGACGGCGGGGACGCCGACGGCGTGCCGGCGTCCCCGCGCCATTCTCGTCAGCCGAGCGATGTCGGCCTCGTGCGGCGGCGCCGCGAGGACGAGCAGGTCGGGGGCCAGCGCGCCGGGGTTGCCGGCTATCCGCTGACCCGCTTCGAGCGGAAAGTCGTCAGCGGTTCCGCCGTCGAAGTCCGCATCTTCGTCGTCGGGCCCGGACAGCTCGTCGAGGGCCTCCGCAACGCTGGCCGCGGTCCACAGCCGTTGCGGGGCGATCGTCAGCAGCTCGTCGAGGTCGTTGTCGGCGAAGCCGATCAGGCAGACCCGCAGGTCGTCCGACCAGACATTGGTCGCTAGCTCGAGGGCGACGGCGATCACGATCTGCGTCGCGATCGCGCGGTCACCGAGGAGGCTGATCACACCGGGGGCGCCCTCGAGGTCGACGAGAATGCGCGAGCCGGCGTCGTCATGTCCGAAGCTGACCAGTGCCGGGAACGGAGCGGGCACCGCGGGGCTTGGCGGGATCATGAAGTCACCGCCCGCTCCCGCCTGAGGCGTGGGCGTGCGCTCGATCCACCAGGATCCGGGAACCTCCCCGGCCGTCCAGGGCGGCGGTGGCGGCTCGTCCTGCGCGGGCGCCATGTGCAGGATCAGCGCATCCTCGGTGAGGATGGCGGCGTAGACCGCGGGAAGCAGCCGATCCTGATCGGTGAGCGAGGCGGACAGCACCCGCAGTGACCGGTCGATGAATCGGGCTGCCTCGGTGTCCGCGGCGAGCAGCAGCGCTCGTTCCGCGGCGTCCTGTGGTGGTTGCGCCGGACCGCTGCGGCGCCCGGCCAGCGCCACCATCACTCCGGCCGCGAGCAGGCCGGCAGCCGCGACTCCCAGGAAGTCCGGTGGCGGCGCGAGGGAGGCGGCCACCAGCTGCCCCGCCACCGGTTCCGGCGCGTCTGGCACGGCCGGAAGGTGCGATGCCTCGTACCGGTTCTCGGTTCCACCGGACCCGGCGTCGAGGACGGCATCGGCGTCCGCGGCATCGTCGAAGTCGTCGTGATCGAAAAGATCGCCCAGATCATCGTCGCCGTCGGTGCCAGCCGAGGGTTGCGGCGGGCCGGCGGTGCCCTCGGGCATCTGCAGCACGCGCAGGCCGTCGTCCTGTGCGTCGGCGGGCAGGAGCAGGACCCACCCGGCGTGGATGAGGGACGGTTTTGACAACACCCGGCCGTCCGGCTGGGTGCGGCCCTCGTTCAGATCGAAGATCTCCCGGTACCGCAGCCCATCACCGAGAAAGCGCTCGGCGATGCCCCAGAGGGTGTCGTGATGGCGTCCCTCCGCCGGACGTACCTCGTACAGTTTCACCACTCGCTCGCCGGGGACGAGGCGGCCGTGCCGGTCCGCAGCCGGGCTGATCAGCTCCGGGCGGTCCGCGTGCCAGGGCGGCGATAGCTCGTCCTGGCCGAGGACAGGCTCCTGCACCGGGGGGACCGGTGCGGCGAATCCCGCCGTCCACGCCCCGTTCGAGTCGTCGAAGTCGTCTGAGCCGTCGAAGTCGTAGAAGCCGTCGTGTCGATCACCGAGATGGGGAGCATCCTCATACCCGCCGTCGCCCGCAGGCACCGCAGGCATCAAGCGACCGCCGCCGCGCGACGTGGCTCGATCGGCGGGTCTGGCGGGTCGGCCGATGGATGGGACGGGTTGGGCGGCCCACCCGCGGGGGGCCGGGACCGGTGGGTCCGCGTCGTCGGGCGCGACCCCGGTGTCGAGGCCGGTCCCGCGGTTCGTGGCCACACGCGGAG
The DNA here is from genome assembly GCF_902806485.1 of Candidatus Frankia alpina. Classification (GTDB taxonomy): domain Bacteria; phylum Actinomycetota; class Actinomycetes; order Frankiales; family Frankiaceae; genus Frankia; species Frankia alpina. The sequence goes on from NZ_CADCWT010000042.1 coordinate 18,464, forward strand.
GGTCGTCGCCATCCGCTACCCGAGGTGGCGCCAGTTCCGGGCGCGGACCCGCCGTCGGCATGGCCCGCAGCGCCCCGGGTCGCGTGCCGCGGGTCGTCTCCTGCCCGTAGGTCACCGGAACCACGAGAGCTGTGGTGCCCGAGAGCAGCAGTGTGGTGACGACGAGACGGCGGGCAAACGTCTGGGGGGCGCCGCCGAAGGGGATTCGCGGGGCGAGGCCGCTGCCGCGAACCTCCGCGCGCCACTCCGCAGCGAGACAGGCGATGAAGTGCGCCCACGCCGCCCAGAACAGCAGGGCCAGAATCGCCCGGACGACTCCGCCCGCCCCATTGTTGCCCCGGATCGGCGGGCCGAGCACCAGCGCGAGGATCGCGGGGATGCCGAGAACGGCTACGGCGATCGCCGCGATCGCCCCGGCTGCCTGCAGCCGCTCCCGCGCGCGCTCCTCGGCCGGAACCGGCGGCACCGCCTGTCGGGTCGGCACGGCTGCGACGCCGGCGGCGTGACCGCCGCCCACCGCCCCTGCGGCCGGGCCGCGCCGCCACTTCGCAGCTCGCTGCGGTGGGCCTGGCTGCGGCGGGGGTTCCGGTGCGGCCGGGATTCCCGCAGAGGCGGGCGGATGCGAGGGCGACGGTGCCGAGGGGAACGGCGTGGTCGACATGGTTCGTCCCCGATCAGGCGCAGGGTCGGGCGGACGTGCGTGCCGGGCGAGGGACAGCGTCGGTCCGCGGGGCACGTCGCGTGGCGTTCATGCTAAGTCCACTGTCGCGGGAATCCGGGGCGAAGTAAGAGTTCTCTGGCCTTCTTGTGACGATTAACCCGATCCCGTAGCCGGACGCCCGGATCGATGAACGCGGACATGCTCGGGAGCAGTCGGCGGGGAATGCGGCGCGGCCGGAACCGCCAGCCGGCGTCGTCCGGAGCTCCCTTTGCAGGCAGCGCGCAGTGGGCATCCGGCCTCCTCGCGCTGCTGCGCCGAGACGGCGACAGTGGGACGAACCAGCTGTAATCGTACCAGCACGGTCGTGGAGCGGGAATATAGGGATGACGGATCCGGGAGCTCTCACGCACGATGAGCATTCGGTACCCGATCCAAGGCTAATTGTCCGGATTCAACCTTGCGCTGAGTAATCTCGTGCTTCGCGAGTCCGCGGTGTTGGTCGGCGCGGGCCGAGTGCAGGGATGCGGCTTGAACGGATTCGCGACGGCGAGCCGGCGAGCTCCGGATCGTTCCCGACGGCCCCGACTTCCGGGCGTCTGTCTGACGGGCCGTCGACGGGACAGGTCGGTGGGGACGTGACCAGTTTCGGTTCCTCCGAGGCCGCCGGTTCGTGGGGCCGGACCGCCCTGTCCGTGCGGGACCCGGCCTGGTGGCGTCTCGGCGTGGCCGCCAGCCCGTGGCGCATCATCGCCTCCTCTATTAAGTTATGTGAACCTAAGTATGACTCGCGGTTCGATGTGGAGGCATTGGATGACGGACCAGCGGCGACGCGTCGACAGCGCACCGGTCACGGCGGGACGTTCCCTGATCAGGGCCGCCCCGTACGGGAGCCTCGCGCTGTGGGGTGGTCTGGTCGCACACGGCCTGCGTTTCGCGACGGCGGTGGCCGTGGATGTGCCGTCGAACGCGCAGACCGGCCCCGTTGCGGTGCCCTGGCCGCCGCCCGGGGTGTCCCCCTCGCACCCGGTCTATGGATCGAGGTCACCCGCGGAGGAGCCGTCGACCGAGACGGCGGCGAGCGGTTCGGCTGTTTCCCGGGTACTGCTGCTCGCCCCGACACCGTTTGCCGCAAGCCTCGGCGACGAGGACGTCGCGACCCGGCTGAACCTGTGCGGGTCGGCACCCAGCTCCGGGCAATGGGTCTCGGTCGCGTTCGGTGGATGGGTCGTCCCGCTTCCGGCGGACGCCTGGCCGGCGGCCGCCGCCCGCTTCGCGGAGCGGCACCCGACCACAGATCTGTTCGATCTTGGCTCTGGTTGGTCGCTGCTGCAGATGGAGATTGTCGAGGCCGTCGTCCGGACCGCCCGGGCCTGCCTCCTGCTTGGCGCCGAGGCGGCGGTCGGTCTGCTGGGGGGTGCGTCTGGGCCTCGTCACTGACCCGGCGGGGCGCAACACCGGTCAACCGGCGCTTTGGATCTCGCTCTGGATGTCGGCGAGCCGGGTACGCAGCTGGTCGAGCCGGGCGTGCAGCTCGGTGAGGGTGCGCTCGTAGCCGGGCCAGACGGTGGTGCGGAACTCGGTCGCGCCGCGCCCGTCCCAGCTCTCCGGGTCGGTGAGGGTTCTCGCGGTGGACCGCAGCTCGTCGAAGCGGGAGAGCAGCGGACCGTTGACGATCGAGGCGAGGTCCGAGACCGCGGCTATGGCCTGTGGGGTGCTACGAACGGTGATGTCGGACGGCGAGGTTACAGTGTCCTCCAGGATGATTTCGGCCGGCATGAGAACAGGCAGCCGAGGGCGACAGGGGTGAAGCGACGACGATCAGCTTCCTGCTGCGGCGGTCCGCCTGTTGATCTCGGTGATGCCGTGGGCCAGTTCGGTGAGATCGGTGTGCAGGTTCGTGAGCGCATGCTGCACCTCCGGCCAGACCTGCCCACGGAAGACCTGCGCCTTCGGGCCCTCCCAGTTGCGCGGGTCGGCGAGGGTGTTGCCGTGGTCGATGAGGTTCCCGGCCGTCGTCTGCAGACTGGGCAGCAACTGGCTCATTCGGGCGGCGGCCTGCATCGCCGCCGGGGTCGTGACAGTTCTCATGCGATTCCCTTCGTGGTGGGTCGGAGACGGAGCGGGCCGGGGAGGGCGGCCGGCGGGCAGGTGACCTGGACGGGGAGCAGGACTCCACGCTGGATGAGCAGGCCCCGGCCCGCCGGCACGGGTCCGGGGCCGGCTCGAGGGAGCCGGAGGCCGAGAAGCTCCCCGTCGACGGGCCGTCTCGGGGCGAGCAGCAGGCCGTGTCCCGCACGGCGGACGTCGACGACGAAGCCGCGGTACTGAAGCACCAGCTCCTCCGTCGAACCGGCGAGGACGAGCGCGCCCCCGGCGTCGCGGGCCTGCTGCCAGAAGCTCGCCAGCTCGGTGGCCGCCGGCTCGCCGATCAGCTCGGCGTCGTCGACGAGGACGACCGGCGGGCGTTCTCCCGGCCTGACGACCCAGGGTGGGACCGCTTCGGCGGTGGGATGGGCCGTTCCACGGGGTGGGAACGGCAGGGCCGAGCCGCCCACGTCGCCGGACCCGGCAACGTGGTCAAGACCGGCGTCCACCACGGCCAGCACGCGCGGATGGCCCGCGAGCGCGCGCAGGGGTGAGGGGCGCGGCGTCACCGCGACAACGTCGGCACCGCCGGCCAGCAGTGACAGTGCGATGGTGAGCAGCGTCGAGCTGCGCCCTGTGCGCGGCGGCCCGCCCACGACGAAACCGGGCTCCGCGCCGAGGTCGATGTCGACCACGTCCAGTTCGTCTCCGCCGAGTCCGAGGATGGCTTGCAGCCGGGGTACGGGTGGCAGACGGGACGGGGCGGCCCGGCGGACCTGCGCGGCGGCGGCCATCCGGGCGGGGGTGACGCAGTCCGGCAGCGCCTCAACGCGGAAGGGGCGGTCTTCGGCCCCGACCGGTCCCACTGCGGCAGCGGTCTGGACCTGCGCGCCCATGGTTCGTAACGCCGCCACCTGGGCGCGGCCGGTCGGTTCCGCATCGAGCAGGGCGACCTGGACCTCGACGGGGGTCGGGAAGCGACCTCCGATCACGACCCCGCGCCCGGGGGGCAGCTGCTCGGGCATGTTCGCGGCCGAGATGCCGGCCAGGGCGTAGTCGCCGGGATCGGCCATCCTCAGGATCAGCCGCTCGTCGATGAGGGAGGCCAGCCGGCCGGTCAGCCCGCGCCGATCCGTGGACAGGATCACCCTCAGCCCGGCCGCCGAGCCCTCCCGTAACAGCCGAAGGAGGCTGTCGACGAGTTCCCCGCTGTCGGAGTCCTCGGACGCGGCGAGCAGACCCTCGAAGCCGTCGAGGAGGAACACCAGGTAGGGCGGGCGGACAGCGGGGTCGCTGCTGGTGACGGCGCGCGCCTCCCGCAGATCCGCCACCCCGTCCGCGGCGAGTCGCCGATGCCGCTGCTCGACGGCGACGGTCAGGCGGGCGAGCATCCGCCCGACCCGCTCGGGATCGTCCCGGCCGACGAGTGCGCCGGTGTGCGGCAGGCTGGTCAGGGCGCCGCCGCCGTAGTCCAGCCCATAGATGTGGACGTCTCGGGGGGACAGCGCGCTGGCGATCGCCCCCGCCGCGGTCCGCAGGGCCGTGGAACGACCGGACCGTGGCGCGCCGACGACCATCAGATGGCCGCCGCCCTCCAGGTCCAACGCGAGGGACTGTTGCAACTGGCGATCACAGCGGTCGGACAGGCCGATGGCGACCGGGGTGAGCACCGCGTCGGTGCGGCCGGGTCCGGGACGGCGCCGCCCCGGCGGACCTGCGGGGCGTGCGTGCCGCTCGTCGGAACCGGCGGCGGCCGGCAGCGAGGAGAGAGGAATCCGCTCCGGTAGCGGCGGAAGCCAGGGACTGGGAAGGGCAGGAAGCCTCAGGGCGGTCGCGGCTTCGCGGACCGCCCGCACCAGAACGGTCAGCTCGGTATCGCTGGCCGCGGAGTCCCGAGACGCGACGCTGGGCGGCCGGCCCGGCCCCGGCACCGGTACACCGGGCTCGGGCCACGCCAACAGGGTCACGCGCGCAGCGGCCGCGCCGGTGGCCTCGTCGCCTTCCGGCCGAACCGGACTGCCCACCCAGGCGGTCTGCACGGTGGTGAGCCGGTCGGGCCCGGTGCGTACGACTGCCCTGCCGGGGGTCGCGGGCGCGATCGCGGCGGCATCCGGACAGCCGACGACGTCCTCGCTTTCGGCCCCGTCGGTCACTCGCAGGGCGATGCGCAGATTCGTGTTCGCCCGGATCTCCGGGGAGACGACGCCGCTTGGACGCTGGGTGGCCAGGAGCAGGTGGATGCCGAGGGAGCGCCCGCGCTGGGCGAGGCTGACCAGCCCGGTGACGAAGTCGGGCAGCTCCCGGGCCAGGGTGGCGAACTCGTCGACGACGAGAACCAGCCGCGGCGGGATCGCCAGCTCGCCGGGACCGGCCCCCGGCGCCGCGCGGCGTAGAGCGTCGAGATCCTTGGCGCCGAACCGGGCGAGGAGCGCCTCGCGGCGGTGTAGCTCGGCGGACAGCGAGGTCAGGGCCCGGCGGACCAGATGCGGGTCGAGATCCGTGACGAGACCCACGGTGTGCGGCAGCGCGGCGCATTCGGCGAACGCGCTACCGCCCTTGTAGTCGACGAGCACGAACACCAGCTCGTCGGGCCGGTAGGTCACGGCATGCGCGGCGATGATCGTCTGAAGCAGTTCCGATTTGCCCGATCCGGTCGTGCCCGCGATCAGTCCGTGTGGGCCGTCGCGGGAGAGGTCGAGGGTGAACGTCCCGCCGCCGGCGACTCCCACCGGAACGGGGCGGCTTCGCGGCGGGGTCCCGGTGGCCGGGGCGGACGACCACCTCCGCAGGATCGTCGACGCGACCGGTCGGCCCCCGCCGATGATGTCCGACAGCCGCACGGCCATGGGGAGCGCGGCGTCGTCGTCGGCCGCGACGCGAAGCGGCGCGAGTGCCCGCGCCACCGACTCGTACCAACGGGCCGCCCCGGGCGGTGCGTGACCACCGTCCCCGGCCGGACCGATGAGGTCGGCGCGAACATTCCTGATCATCCCTGCCCGGTCCTGGCGCACCGTGAGATGCCCGCCGTCGGGTTCCACCACAGCCCGGCACTCGACCGGAAGATCATGGACGTCGGACTCCAGACAGAGCACGTGAATGCCCACCGGCGGGCCGGCACGCAGCACCTGGATCAGACCGGTGATCGACCGCAGCGAGCGTGCGCCGTCCAGCACGAGCAGGACGTCGGGGCCGGCGGGGCGGCGATCGGGCGGCAAACCCTCGCGGCGCTGCATCAGCGAGCGGAGTTCGGCGACGCACGCGACCCGGTCTGCCTCGTCCGCCGCGAACCGCACCGCGGCGTCCTGCGCGGCGGGACGACAGTGCGGCAACCAGCGAATCCAGCGCCACCCGGCGGCACGCTCGGCCTCGGCCGTCACCACGCGGATCGTCAGTTCCTCGGGGCTGTGCAAAACGGCGGCCTGCGCGACGAGCCACCAGCCGAGTTCCTGGGACCGGGCGCCCGGCGCCGCGACCCCGACGACGCCGTTCTCGCTCAGGGAGATCACGGCAGGCAGATCGGCGCGCATCGGGTCGGCCGGGTGATCGGGGGTATCGGTGATCCGGACGGCGCTTGGCTGGTTCGCGATGCCAAGGCGAAGCCGCAGATAGTCGGCGTCGCCCCGGCGCCGCGCCCACAGCCCGCAATCCCGCTGCCAGGCCGTGGCGAACAGGCTCGCCGGGTCGGGCTGCTCGGCGTGGCGCTCGGCGCACTCCACTTCGAGCGCCGCCTGCGCCGCGTGTTCCACCTCGTCGCGCAGTCGGCGATGGCGCGCGGTGGCCTCGCGGAACTCGCGGCGGTCCCGCCGACGTCCGCTCACCACGGACAGGATCAGGTTCAACGGCCCGAGAACGGCGAACAGCAGGACGTAGAGCGTGTGCAGCACCGCGGCCATCGCCACAGCGGCAAGTAGGGGGAGGAACGTGGCCAGCACGGGGACAGGCGCTCGGCGGGGCTCCTGCGGCGCCGCGGGCAGCGCGAAGGTGGACGCCCGCTGGGGTGGGCGCAGCCGTGGCGGGCGGTTGACGTCGAGCCTTCCCGGGACGGTGGTGGACGGGAGGGCCAGGGGGGTGACCGGGGCGGGACGCAGGAGCCGCAACGCCATGCTCGGAGTGCGCACGGAGGCGACGATCGAGCCGGCGCCGCCAGCCTGATCCCCTCGACGGCGCTGGTGCCGGGACCGGGAGCGACCGAACAGCTTCCATCGGCGGCGACCCGCACCGTCAGCACGGGTTCGTCGGTGGCGGGGCCGGCAAGCAGGATGGCGCTGTCAGGAGCCGAGCCGACGGTGTGTTCGCCGACCGGCAGCGGATGAATGACGCCGGCGTCGGGGCCGGCGGTGACCATCAGATGGACCAGACCTGCGCCCGAGGCCCGGCGGGCTGACGGCGCGTCGAGGAACACGACAGCGCCCTCGATCAACGGCGACCGGGCGAGCGGCAGAGTCGGGCTGAGCGGCCGGCCGTGGCCGGCGAGAGTCAGTGAGGGCCGGGGGCTGGCCCGCGCCGAGGTCCCGCGGGACGCGCGGACGGCGGTCGCCAGCGCGTCGGCGACGACGCCGAGTGGTGTGTCGGCACGGGCGCGCAGAAGCACGTCGACGTTCGTTCCGGTGCGGAAATCGTGAACGGTGAAGGCGATCTGTATGGGCCGAAGATACGACCTGAAACGCCCGCCGGCTAGCTCGGACGACGCTGCGTATATGAATTTTGCGTTGTGGTCGCGAACCTATCGATCGGACGACCGGAAAGCCGAATTACTGACCGGAGCGGGATCGGTGGTCGCGGCTGGTCCGTAGTCTGGAACGGGCCCGGGTCACTTCCGTTCCGGCCCTGGCGACCAGAGCGTCTCCGTCCTCGCCCGGGGCGCCAACGGCCCCCTGATTTCCCAGGCGGCGTCCCTGTTCACGCTGCTCAGGATGGTTGTCGCCGGCGTGGGACGGAGTCGCGCCCACGAGGGCGACCCCCACGCTGACCGACAGCCGGATTCGGTGGCCGTGCACGTCGAGCGGTTCGTCGAGGGCCGCTGCCAGCCGTTCGGCAAGGTCCGCGACATTCGGCGCATCCCCGGAGCCGGCAAGCACGACAAACTCGTCGCCGTCCCATCGCCCGATGATGTCGGTGGGGCCGAGTACGCTCGAAAAGCGTCGGGCGACGGCATGAAGGGTGGCATCATCGGTCGGATATCCGAAGGAGTTGTTGATTCGACGAAATGCATCCAGGTCCAGGAAGAGAACGGCGGTCCCGGCTCGTTCCGGGGAAGGAGGTGGCAGCGCGGATGAGGCTGCGTTCACGTCCCGTGCTCTGGTGGCGTCCGACGCGCCTGATCCGCTGGGGGTGAGTCTGGCCGCGAGCAGGGTTCCCAGCGCTGTCCGGTTCGCCAGCCCGGTGATCGGATCCGTTGAGGCCTGACGGCGGAGGTCCTCTTCGCGATGGCGCCGTTCACTTACGTCCTCGACGACGACAATCAGCCCGTCGCCGCGGATGAGGGTGCTCAGGCGGACGTCGAGCCAGCGGTGACCGCGCAGCGCCGGTTGCGGCAGCTCGATGCGGGCCCGGGTCCGTCGTCGGTCGATCAGCTGCCGCGAGAGGAACGCCAGTGTCCGGATCGGCGTGACCGGATCGAACACGGTGACCCCGGCCTGGTCGGAGGGCGAGGAACGGGCCTGGTTCACATTCGCCCCGGCCGACAGTGCTGCGGCCCAGGGCCCCGGGAAGATCGTTCTAGGTTGCGATCTGCTACGCGGAGTAT
>NZ_CADCWT010000043.1 GCF_902806485.1 Candidatus Frankia alpina
CGTGTTCAAATGAATCTCTCACGGCCATCAGCCAGCCACCCCCCACACCCCGGAAAACCAGAGCAAGAAGAACAACCAGCCAGGCCATGAACGAGGTAAAACAATTGGCACTGACAATCGGCACGCTGTTGAGTTCTCAAGGAGCAGGCGCTAACGAGGTGACACCGTGAGATGTCGTGCTCGTGCTGGTTCGTAGCCACTTACGAAGTTGTGTGGAGCAGCGCTCGTCAGTACGCCCAAGAAGGGGCCGCCTCGCGCTTGCTCTGCCTGAGCCCTCCGAGGATGGGCTCAGGCAGCGAGTGGAGCCGCCCTGTTCGGCGTCCGCCGTGTCTCGCTGACAGAGAGAACATTACGGGTGGATGACGGTGGGCGTCAAATCAATCCCCCCCTCAGATGTGTGACGTATGTCACAGCGACCGTGGAGTAGTTCGTTGTGATGTTCTGATATTGGAAGCTAGGCGGTCTGGGTCAAGTTGCTGAGGCGGCACCGACGCACCCTCCATCCGCATCTGTCCGCCCTCACCTCCACCCGCTACGTCCGCCCTCCACGTCCGCCCGCTGCGTCCGTCCACGGGTCTACCTGCGGCGATGGCGTGGCCGCGCCGCGCTGAGGGATGACTCCCCCACCAGCCAGAAGCGCCAGGGGCGCTCGGTGGCAGCCGTGATCCCCACCCGCGCTCCTCGTTCGATCCGCTCGCCGGCCGCCCCCGGCACCGCAGCCGCCGGACCCCGTCCGTCGCCGAGTTCCCCGGCGGGTGGCGAGGGGCGGACGACGAGGGGTCCGCCGCCCGTCACCGGGGTTGCGGTCAGCGACGCCGCGATCCCGAGCACGCGCCCCAGCCGACCGGGCCCCCGGGCCAGGTCCCGGGCGGCGAGCTTCGGCCAGCAGGCCTGCACCGCCTCGCGGCCCGCGATGACCTCGCCGGCGCGCAACAGCACCGCTGTCCCCTCCCCCACCGGCCCGCAGACGATGTTGAGGCACCAGTGGATGCCGTAGCTGAGGTACACGTATGCCCGTCCCGGCGGGCCGAACATCACCGCGGCCCGCGGGGTCGGGCCGCGGAAGGCGTGGGAGGCGGGATCGTCGAGGCCGCCGTACGCCTCGACTTCCGTGATCCGAACGGCGACCGGCCCGTGTCGGACCGTCGCACCGAGCAGATCCGGTGCGACGGCCAACACGGGCCGGTCGAAGAAGGCCGCAGGGTAGGGCGCCGGGACGACCACCGCAGCGGCCCGCCCGGAGCCCTCGAGGGGCGTGGGAGTCCCCGTCAGTCCACCGCCCACTCACGGTCCCGGTCGAGGACCGACCGCAGGGCTGCGAGCTGCTCGCGGACCCGGTCCGGCGCAGTCCCGCCGGGAGCGGAGCGGGCCTGCAACGCGCCCTGCACCGACAGCACACTGCGCACATCCGGGGTGAGCAACGGGTTGATCACCGCGAGGTCGTCGTCGGAGACGTCGTCGAGGTCGACGTCGTGGGCGACGCACCAGGAGACGAGCTGGCCGACGGCCTCGTGCGCCTGACGGAACGGCACGCCGCGGCGCACCAGGTGCTCGGCGACGTCGGTCGCCAGCGCGAAGCCGTCCGGCGCGGCCGCGGCGAGCCGCTCGCGGCGGACCCGCATCGTCGCGACCGTGCCGGTCAGCGCGGGCAACACCAGCAGTAGCGTGTCGACCGCGTCGAAGACCGGCTCCTTGTCCTCCTGCAGGTCCCGGTCGTAGGCGAGCGGGAGGCCCTTGAGGGTGGCGAGGAAACCGGTCAGCCCGCCGATGAGCCGGCCGGACTTGCCCCGGGCGAGCTCGGCGACGTCCGGGTTCTTCTTCTGCGGCATGATCGAGCTGCCGGTCGCGAAGGCGTCGTCCAGCTCGACCCAGCCGAACTCGCGGGTCGTCCAGAGCACGATCTCCTCGCCGAGACGGGACAGGTGCACCCCGATCAGCGCGGCCACGAACAGGAACTCGGCGGCGAAATCGCGGTCCGACACGGCGTCGAGGGAGTTTTCGAACGCCCGGTCGAACCCCAGCTCGGCGGCGACCCCCTGGGGATCCAGCGGTAGCGACGAGCCGGCCAGCGCCCCGGCGCCCAGCGCGCTCACCGACGCCCGGCGGTCCCAGTCCCGCAGCCGGTCGGTGTCCCGCACGAAGGCCTGCACGTGGGCCAGTAGCTGATGACCGAACGAGATCGGCTGGGCGTGCTGCAGGTGGGTCATCCCCGGCGCCGGGGTGTCCACATGCTGACTGGCCAGGGTCACCAGCGCCTGGGACAACTCGGTCAGCCGGGCAGCCACCTGGCGGGCATGCTCGCGCAGGTACAGGCGCAGGTCCGTGGCGACCTGATCGTTGCGGCTGCGGCCGGCGCGCAGCTTGCCGCCGAGTGCCCCGAGCCGCTCCAGCAACCCGCGTTCGAGGGCAGTGTGGACATCCTCGTCCTCGACCGTCGGCCGGAACCGGCCCTGGGCGACCGCGTCGGACAGGTCGTCGATGGCGGCAAGCATGGCGGCGAGCTCGGCGCCATCGAACAGCCCGGCCCGGTGCAGGACCCGGGCGTGCGACTTCGACGCGAGCAGGTCATAGGGCGCGAGGCGCCAGTCGAACTGCACGCTCACCGAGAGCCGGGCGAGTGCCTCGGCCGGGCCGCCGGCAAAGCGCCCACCCCACAGCCGCATCGGCGCGCCGGCCGCCACCGCCCCACCGGCGAGCGGCGCACCGGACGGCTTCGGCACCGCCGCGTCCTCGGAGTGCTCCGTGGAGGTCACGGGTTCAGCCGCTGCTCGCGAGCCGCCCAGACCTTCGTCGGCAGACCCCAGAGCTCGATGAATCCGCGCGCATCGCCCTGGTCGAACTGGTCCCCGGCGTCGTAGGTGGCCAGGGCGTGGTCGTAGAGGCTGCCCGGGCTGCGCCGGCCGACGACCTGGGCGACGCCGCCCGCGAGCCGCAGCCGGACGTCCCCGGTGACCCCGACGCTGGCCGCGTCGACGAAGGCGTCGAGGGCGGCCTTGAGCGGCGAATACCACAGGCCGTCGTAGACGATCTCGCCCCAGCGCTGGTCGACGCCCCGCTTGAACCGGGCGACGTCGCGCTCGAGGGTGAGGTCCTCCAGGTCACGGTGCGCGGCCAACAGGGTGATCGCCGCTGGGCACTCGTAGATCTCCCGGCTCTTGATCCCGACCAGCCGGTCCTCGATGAGGTCGATCCGGCCGACGCCGTGCGCACCCGCGCGGGTGTTGAGCTCGGCGACGAGGTCTGCCAGCGGCAGGGTGCGCCCGTCGAGCCCGGTCGGGACGCCGTCGGTGAAGGAGATCGTCACCTCGTCGGGGGTCCGGGCGACCGTGGGGTCCGCGGAGTAGACGAAGACGTCCTCCGGCGGCTGCGCCCACGGGTCCTCGAGGATGCCGCACTCGGCGGTGCGGCCCCACAGGTTCTGGTCGATGGAGTACGGCGAGCGCTTGGACACGTCGATGGGCAGGCCGCGCTCCTCGGCGAAGGCGATCGCCTTGTCCCGGGTCATGCCCGAGTCCCGCACCGGAGCGAGCACTTTCAGCCCGGGGGCCAGCGCCGACACACCGACCTCGAACCGCACCTGGTCGTTGCCCTTGCCGGTACAGCCGTGGGCGATCGCGTCGGCGCCGTGCTCGCGGGCGGCCGCGACCAGGTGCTTGACGATGATCGGCCGCGACAGCGACGAGATCAGGGGGTACCGGTCCATGTACAGCGCGTTGCTTCGAATGGCCGGGGCGACGAAGGACTCGGCGAACTCCGTGCTGGCGTCGACCACGATCGACTCGACGGCGCCGCAGGTGAGGGCGCGCTGGCGGATGGCCTCGAGATCCTCGCCGCCCTGGCCGACATCGACCGCCAGCGCGACGACCTCGGCGCCGGTCTCGGCGCCGATCCAGCCGATGGCCACGGACGTGTCGAGGCCGCCCGAGTAGGCAAGCACGACGCGTTCGGTCACGGGACTTACTCCTTATGTCGGATTGCGCGAAAAGTCATCATCAGGTGTGCCGGAACCCGCCAGGACCGCCCCCGCCCCCGGCGGAGTGCGAGAACGGACGGGCGTGGCGGCCACGCCCGGCACGGCGCGGGCCCGCCCGTCGGCGAGCCGCAGCAGGTGGGCGGCCAGGGCCGGGCCGCCCGGAACCGGGCCCGCGGCCGAATCGCCCGGGAGCGGTGCCTGCACCGGATTCTCCCCGCCGTCCGGGGTACCCCCGGAGATGCTCCCATCTCCGGGGCCGGACAGCTGCGCCCGGCAGACGACAAGGACGGTGTCGTCCCCGGCGATCGTGCCCATGACCGCCGGCAACGCCTCCCGGTCCAGCGCGGAGGCGAACAGCTGGGCGGCACCGGGCGGAGTGCGCAGGACGACGAGGTCGCTGTTGGCCTCCGCCGAGACCAACAGCTCCTCGCACAGCCGGGTCAGCGGCAGCCGGACTATCTCCGCCGGCGCGAAATTCACATCGACGGCGTAGACCAGGCCGCCGTCGGCGCCGCGCACCTTCCTCGCCCCAATGTCCTCCAGGTCACGGGACAGGGTGGCCTGCGTGACCTGGACGCCCTCGGCGGCGAACAGACGGGCGAGCTCCGACTGCGAGCGCACCGGGCGCTGCGCGATCAGCGCCGCCAACCGCGCCTGCCGAGCGTGCTTGGTCAGCGGGGCCGACCGCCACACCCCCGCACCCGCCGCCGTCATCGGACCGTGCCCTCCTCGCCCGCCTCGCCCGCCCCTGTCGTCGCCGACCCCGTCGTCGGCGCCGCGAACAGCAGCGAGAGCAGGGCCTTCTGTGCGTGTAGCCGGTTCTCGGCCTGGTCGAACACGACCGAGTGCGGCCCGTCGAGCACCGCCGCGGTGATCTCCAGCTCCCGGTGCGCCGGCAGGCAGTGCATGACCAGCACGTCCGGTCGGGCGACCTCGACGGCCTTCTCGTCGAGGCGATAGGGCTGGAACACCAGTGAGCGGCTGTCCGACTCGCCCTCCTGACCCATCGACGCCCACACGTCGGTGTAGAGCACGTCGGCGCCGGCGGCCGCCTCCAGCGCGTCGTGCATGACGAGCGCCCCGCCGCCGGTGGCCGCGCCGATCTCGTTGGCGTGCCGGACGACCTGCTCGAACGGCTCGTAGCCGGGCGGGGAGGCCACGTGCACCCGCATCCCCGCGAGCGTCCCGGCGAGCAGCAGCGAATGCGCCATGTTGTTGCCGTCGCCGAGGTAGGTCAGGGTCAGCCCGGCGAGCCGGCCGCGGCGCTCCCGGATCGTCTGCAGGTCGGCCAGGGCCTGGCAGGGGTGGGCATGGTCGGACAGCGCGTTGACGACCGGCACGCTCGCCGCGGCCGCCAGCCGTTCCAGCCGCTCCTGGGCGAAGGTGCGCATGACGATCGCGTCGACGTACCGGCTGAGCACCGCGGCGGTGTCCTCGATCGTCTCGCCGCGGCCGAGCTGGGTGCTCGCCGTGTCGATGACGACCGGATGGCCGCCGAGCTCGGCGACGCCGACGTCGAACGACAGCCGGGTGCGGGTGGAGGGCTTCTCGAACAGCAGGGCCACCGACCGCCCCGCGAGGGGACGATCCGCGAGGGGACGATCCGCCGGCCCGGGGGTGCGGCGGCCGGCCTTGAGCCGGTCGGCGGTGTCGAGAACGGCGGCCTGTTCCGCGGAGGTCAGGTCGGTGTCGAGAAGGAAGTGTCGGGCCGTCATGCGCCGACCTTAGAGGCTTGCTCCGACAGGCTTCCGCCGTCGCGCGCCGCGCCGAAGATCGCGGGTAGCGCCGCGACGAAGGCGTCCGCCTCGGCGTCGGTGAGGATCAGCGGCGGGGCGAGCCGGACGGCGTCCGCCACGGCCGCGTTGACCAGATAGCCGGCCGCACGGGCCGCCGTCTCCACCGCGGGGGCGAACGGGCCGTCGAGCTCGATCGCCCGCCACAGGCCGACGCCACGCACCCCGACGATCCCCGGGATCCCCGCTTCGACGATCTGCGTGGCGAGCCGGTCACCCAGCCGCGTCGCGTGGTCGAGCAGCCCCTCGGCGGCGATCGTGTCGAGCACGGCCAGTGCGGCCGCGCAGACGATCGGGCCGCCGCCGAAGGTGCTGCCGTGATCGCCCGGACGCAGCAGGTCCGCCGCGGCGCCGAGGCCGATGCAGGCGCCGATCGGCAGGCCGCCGCCGAGGCCCTTGGCCAGGGTGACGACGTCAGGCCGGACCCCGACGGCCTGATGGGCGAACCAGGCGCCGGTCCGCCCGATGCCGCTTTGCACCTCGTCGAACACCAGCAGCGCCCCGGCGTCGTCGCAGGCGGCTCGGGCGGCGGCGAGGTAGCCCGCGGGCGGCGGCACCACGCCGGCCTCCCCGAGGGTCGGTTCCAGGAACACCGCCGCGGTCCGCTCACCGACCGCGGCCCGCAGCGCGGCGGCATCGCCGTAGGGCACGAACCGCACGCCGGGCAGCAGCGGCTCGAACGGCGCGCGCTTCGCCGGCTGCCCGGTGATGGACAGCGCGCCGAGGGTCCGACCGTGGAACGAACCCTCCGCGGCGATGATCTCCGGCCGACCGGTCCGCCGGGCGATCTTGATGGCGGCCTCGTTGGCCTCGGCGCCGGAGTTGGCGAAGAAGATCTTCGCACCGCCGGCGGGAAGGCCGGGGGCCGCGGTGCCCGCGGCGAGCAGCTCGACGAGCCGTTCGGCCAGGCGCACCTGCGGCTCGTTGGCGTACAGGTTCGACACGTGGCCGAGGGTGTCGAACTGGTCGACGACGGCGGCCCGGATCGCCGGGTGGCCGTGGCCGAGCACGCTGACGGCGATCCCGCCGAGCAGGTCGAGGTACTCGCGCCCGGTGTCGTCCCACACCCGGGTGCCCTTCCCGCGGACCAGGGAGATCACCGGACGGCCGTAGGTCGCCATCACGACAGCATCGCGCCGGGCGAGCAGATCGGCGGTCATGGCCTTCCTCCGGTCTCCTGGGGGGTCCCGCCGGCGGCCGGGGCTGGCACGGCGGCCGGTGCGGGGGACGTGGTCGCGGTCGGGACAGTGGCGGGTTCGGCGAGGTCGCGGTCCGGGCTGATCAGGGTGCCGATGCCGTCGTCGGTGAAGATCTCCAGCAGCACGGCGTGGGGCACTCGGCCGTCGAGCACGTGTGCCTGCGGCACGCCGCCGCGCACCGCCCGCCGGCACGCCTCCATCTTCGGAATCATGCCGGCCGCGAGGGTGGGCAGGAGCTGTTCGAGCTCTGTGATGCTCAGCTCGCTGAGCACCTCGTCGCTGGTCGGCCAGTCCGCGTACAGCCCCTCGACGTCGGTCAGAACGACGAGCTTGGTGGCGCCGAGGGCGACGGCGAGCTCGGCGGCGGCCGTGTCGGCGTTGACGTTGTAGACGCCGCCGTCGATCCCGCGGGCCACCGACGCGACGATGGGCACCTTGCCGGAGCCGAGCAGGGCGTTGACCGTCTCGGCCCGGACCTCGACGATGTCGCCGACGAGGCCGACGTCGACCTCCTCCCCGTCGACGATCGCGGGGCGCCGGCGCGCGGTGAACAGGTTGGCGTCCTCACCGGACAGGCCCACGGCGAACGGCCCGTGGTCGTTGACCAGGCCGACGACGTCCCGGTTGACCTGGCCGAGCAGCACCATCCGCACGACGTCCATGGTCTCCGGCGTGGTGACCCGCAGGCCGCCGACGAACGTCGACTCGACCCCGAGGCGCGCCAGGTGCGCGGTGATCTGCGGGCCGCCGCCGTGGACGACCACCACCCGCAGCCCCGAGTAGCGCAGGAAGACGATGTCGGCGGCGAACGCGGCGCGCAGCACCGGCTCGGTCATCGCGTTGCCGCCGTACTTGATGACGATCGTCGCGCCCTGGAAGCGGGACAGCCACGGCAGCGCCTCGATGAGGACCTGGGTCTTGGCCAGCGCCGCGTGCCCGCGGGCGGTCGCCGCCGGGCCCCGTGCGGCGGCGGTGGGGGCGGTGTCGGTCATGTCGAGTACGCCGAGTTCTCGTAGACGTAGCCGTCGGTCAGGTCGTTCGTCCAGATGGTGAGTTCCTCGGCGCCGGCGTGCAGGTCGACGAGGATGTCGATCCGGCGGTCGGAGAGATCGACGAGGTCGCGGTCCTCTCCGGGCGCGCCCGCCCGGCAGACCTGCACCCCGTTCATCGACACGTCGAGCTGGTCGGGTTCGAACGCGGCCTGGGTGGTGCCGACCGCGGCGAGGACGCGCCCCCAGTTCGGGTCCTTGCCGTAGAGGGCACACTTGAGCAGGTTGTTGCGGGCTACCGACCGGCCGACCTCCAGCGCGTCGGCCTCGCTCGCGGCCCCGGTGACCGTGATCGCGATGGTCTTCGTGGAGCCCTCGGCGTCGCCGAGCATCTGCTGGGCGAGGTCCGTGCACACCTCGGCGACGAGCCCGGTGAGCTCGGCCTCGGGCAGCGTCACCCCGCAGGCGCCCGAGGCGAGCAGTAGCACGGTGTCGTTGGTGGACAGGCAGCCGTCGGAGTCGACACGCTCGAAGCTGACCCGGGACGCCTCGCGCACCACTCGATCGAGGGTCGCGGCGTCGGCGACGGCGTCGGTGGTGACGACGACGAGCATGGTCGCCAGCGACGGGGCCAGCATCGCCGCGCCCTTGCCCATCGCGCCGACGGTCACCCCCGACGTCGCCGTGGAGATCCGCACGGCGGTCTTCGCGACGGTGTCGGTGGTGCGGATCGCCTCGGCCGCGTCGTCGCCGCCGGTGTCGGCGACGACCGCGACGGCCTTCGTGACCCCGGCGAGCAGGTTGTCCATGGGCAGCCGGACGCCGATCAGCCCAGTGGAGCAGACCGCGACGTCCCCGGCGCCGAGACCGAGCCCGGCCGCGACGTGCTCGGCCGTGGTGTGGGTGTCGGCGAAGCCGGCCGGGCCGGTGCAGGCGTTGGCGCCGCCGGAGTTGAGGACGACGGCGCGCAGCCGGCCGTCGGCGAGGGTCTGGCGGGTCCACAGCACGGGCGCGGCCTGGATCCGGTTGCGGGTGAACACGCCGGCGGCGGCGTCGGACGGCCCGTCGTTGACGACGAGCGCCACGTCCGGACGCCCGGACGGCTTCAACCCGGCCGCGACTCCGGCGGCCCGAAAGCCCTTCGGGGCGGTCACGCTCATGGCGCGATGCCCTGCGCGGTCAGACCCGCGGTCTCGGGCAGGCCGAGCATGAGGTTCGCGCACTGCAGCGCCTGGCCCGCCGCACCCTTGCCGAGGTTGTCGATGGCGGACACGACGATCGCCCGCCCGGACTCGGCATCGTAGGTGCCCTGGACGTGCACGGCGTTGCCGCCGAGGGTCGCCGCGACGTGCGGCCAGCGCCCGGGCGGCAGCACCCGGACGAACGGCTCGCCCGCGTACGCCGCGCGCAGCGCCTCGTAGACGGCGTCGGGGTCGGCGCCGGCGACGGTGGCCCGGCC
This sequence comes from Candidatus Frankia alpina, assembly GCF_902806485.1. GTDB lineage: Bacteria > Actinomycetota > Actinomycetes > Frankiales > Frankiaceae > Frankia > Frankia alpina. The sequence goes on from NZ_CADCWT010000043.1 coordinate 9,414, forward strand.
CGAGCAGGTCGCGAGGATGCCGCGGGGCAGCGGGGCGAGCACCGGAGTGAACGACAGGCTCACCGCCGTCCCGGCCACGCCGGACAGGGCCTGCACGATCTCCGGACGGTGCTGGTGGGTGCCGACCTTGTAGGCGGTGAGGTCGCCCATCACCTCGCTGCCGAGCAGGTTCACCTTGGCCGAGCGGCCCGCGCCAGAAGTGCCGCTGGCGGCGACGACGCTGAGGTCCTTCGGCTCGACGAGGCCCGCGGCCAGCAACGGCGCGAGGGCGAGCGTGGACGCGGTGGGGTAGCAGCCCGGCGCCGCGACGCGGCGGCTCGCGGCGATCCGCGCCCGCGCCCCGGGCAACTCGGGCATGCCATAGGTCCAGGTACCGGCGTGCTCGCCGCCGTAGGCACGGCGCCACGCCTGCGGGTCGGCGAGGCGGTGGTCGGCGCCGAGGTCGACGACGCGCACGGTGCCTGGCAGGGTGGCCGCCACCGCCGCCGACTGCCCGTGCGGCAGAGCGAGGAAGACGACGTCCGCCTCGGCCGCGGCGAGCGCCTCAGCGTCGGTGAAGACGCGGCCCTCCAGATCGGGCAGGCTCGGGTGCACATCCGTCACGGGCAGGCCGGCGGACGTGTTCGCCGCCAACGCGCCGATCTCGATCTCGGGGTGGGCGAGCAGCAGGCGGAGAAGCTCCCCGCCGCCGTACCCGCTCGCCCCTGCCACTGCTGCGGTCACTCCCATGTGCAAAGTTATACACACGAGCTTATGAGCATGCAACGGAATTCGCGAATGCGACCGTCGTGTCGGGTGGCGCGCCGACGTCGACGCACGGGACGCCTCGGTCCTCGGCTCCACCCGCATGGCAGGTTGGCCACCTGACCTGGCAGTTGACCGTGCGTTGACCTCGAAGGTACCGCGCCCGCAGATCCTGAGCCGCAGGATTCACGCACTGTCCATCGAACGATGCACTGCGGTGAGGAGCGGCGGATGGCAATCGCGATCGGCTATATCGCGCTGGTGATCGTCCTGTCGATCGTGGTGATCGCCACCCGATGGGCGGTCCGGCGCGGCGCGCCCGATCCCGACCTGGCCGACGCCGGCGAGAGGGACGGAACCAGGCCGGACCGGCTGCGCCCGCGCCGGTCGACCCTCGACCGCTTCGAGCTCGACGCCGACGGCCTGGGCCCTTTGCCGGGCCAGGCCGAGGAGCTGGCCATGCTCGCCGGTGGTCCGCAGCTGGCGGCGCTGGCCGGGGTGGTGGCGCTGCGCGACTCCGGCTCCGTGGAGAAGGGCGGGCTTCGGGGCACCCTGGTCTCCCGCCGACCGGCGCCCCGGGAGAACCGCACCCTGCGCCAGGCCATCCATCACAGGATTGCCGAGCACGGTCCGCTGGAGGTCGCCCAGCTCGGGAAGCTGCTCGCCGACGACCCCGCGATGATCGAGCTCCGTACCCGGTTGAGCAGGGACGGCCTGCTTCCCACCGTCCAGCAGGAGCAGCTGCTGCGGTGGTGCCGGCCCACGGCGCTGGTCCTGGCCACCCTCGGATTCATCCTCGGGCTGTCGTCCACGTCGCTCACCGACAGCGCCAACAGCGCACCCATTTTGATCATCGGCGTCATCGGCAGCCTCGTTCTCGCCGCCGGCGCCCCACCGCGGCTGCCCGGGTTGGCCGACGGCAGCCTGTCCGGGCAGCACGCGCTGGCGGTCGCGCTGTTCGGGCCGGCAGCGCTCGGCCGCTCCAGTCGGAAGATCGCCATCGAGCTCGGCCTGCGCGAACCCCTCACCCGACGGGTCAGCTCCGGCAGGGGCGGCGGGGGATCGAGCGGCGGCTCCACAGGCGGCGGCTGCGGCGGCGACTGATGGCCCAGTTCCCGCCATCTCTCCCGGCTTACACCCCTGCCACCAGGGCTGGGGGTGGGCTGGCACCCGCAGCTCGCCACCGCGCTCGCCGAGCGCGACGACCTTGCGTTCGTCGAACTGATCGCGGAGGGTGTCGACCCGGACCGGCCGCTGCCGGTAGCCCTGGCCCGCCTCGGCGTGCCGATGGTGCCGCACGGCGTCCGGCTGTCCCTGGGCGGCGTCGAGCCGCTGGACCCCGCCCGCGTCGCCCGGTTCGTCCGCGTTGCGCAGCATCTGGACGCGCCGCTGGTGAGCGAGCACGCCGCGTTCGTCCGGGCCGGTGGGGCCGAGGCCGGTCGCCTGCTGCCGGTGCCACGTTCCCGCGCGGCACTGCGGGTGCTGACCCGCAACATCCGGTCGCTGACCGCTGAGCTGTCCGTCCCACTCGCGGTGGAGAACCCGGCGGCGCTGCTGCGTTGGCCCGACGACGAGCTGGATGAGGCCGCCTTCCTCACCGAGCTCGCCGAGCGAACCGGCGCGATGCTGCTGCTCGACGTCGCCAACCTGTACGGCGACGTGGTCAACCACGGCACCGATCCCGACCGGTTCCTGGCCGCCTTCCCCTGGGAGCGGGTCGCCTACCTGCACATCGCCGGGGGGGTCACTGCGCATGGGCTCTACCACGATTCGCATGCCCACCCGGTCCGCCCGGAGGTCCTCGACCTGCTGCGCGCCGTGGCCGACCACTGGCCGGGCCCGCTACCCTGCCTGCTCGAACGCGACGCCCGCCTGCCGCCCGCCGAGCTCGACGCGGTCGCCGGCGCCGCGAGCCTGACCCGCCCACAATCGGACGACCACCTGACTGCGGTGACAGCCGCAGCGGGACCGATGCCCGGTGCGAGGGTTCGGGTGGGGATCGACGCGAGCCTGGTCGACGAGGGCACGGTCGACGAGGGCACGCAGGTCGATGCTGAGCTGCTCGCCGGGCAGATCGCGCTGGTCCGGACACTCACGGCGGGCGAGGACTCACCGGCCGGCTTCGCCGCGGATCGGATCGAGGCGACCCGCGCGGCGCTGATCGACAAGCGCCGGCTGGCGGTCGGCGAGCACTGGCCGGCGCTGGCGGAGACACCCGGCTTCCACGACGGGTTCGCGGCCGTTGTTGCGCGGCTCCCACCCACGACGACCTGGGCAGACGCCCACGCGTACGCCCAGACCCATAACGGCACGCTTGGCGTCGAAGCCCGCGCCGAGTTGCTCTTGGCGGCCACCGCTGGCCGGCGGTGGGCCCTGGCGGCCAGCCGACGCGGCGGGCTGCTCGTCGCGATCCGGCTGCCCCTGCTAGGGCTGCTGATTCTCGGTCGACGCCGATGAGGCTAGACCGCGCCGCGCCGTCCGTCCGTTAACGAGCAGGCATCGGCACGGTGCTGGAGGTTGATGACGGTCACGCGGGCGCAAACCGTCATCAACCTCCAGCAGTTGCCGGCCGCGATGTGGCCGGGAAGGCTGTCCTGCCTAGGCGCGCAGGACGGCGCCGGTGCGTTGCACGGCGAGCTCGACGGCTGTGTCCCGCACCGCGTTCGCCTCGGCGGCGGTCAGGGTCCGGTCCCCCGCCCGCAGGCGCAGGCCGAAGGCGAGTGAGCGCTGCCCGGCGCCGACCTGGGCGCCCTCGAACACGTCGAACAAGGTCAGCGACTCCAGCAGGTCACCGGCGCCCTCGCGCAGCGCCTCGGTCACCTCGGCGACCGGCACCTGCGTCGCGACGACGAGTGCCACATCGCGGTCGGCCGGCGGGTAGGTGGAGATCACCGGCGCGACGACCGGCGGCGCCGCCGCCGCGGCCTCGACGAGGACGTCGAGGCTGAGCTCCATCGCGACGGTGCGCGGCGGCAGGCCGGCGTCGCCGAGCACCCGCGGGTGCAGCTCCCCGGCGAAGCCGACAAGCCGGCCCCCGACGGACAGCTCCGCGCAGCGGCCGGGATGCCATGGCATGGTGTCACCGGCCGTGACGGTCAGGGTGATCCCCACCGCCTCGGCGACGACCTGGGCTGCATCGACGGCGTCCGCCCAGTCCACCTCGCGGCCCGGTGCCGACCAGCCAGCCGGTTCGCGGCAACCGGTGAGCAGCGCCGCAACGTGCCGGGCCTGCTTGGGCAGGACCGAGTCCAACGCGGCAATCTCCTCGACGGACGGTCGGCGGTCCACCGGCGGCGTCGGTACCCGCACGGGCGCGCCGGACTGCTCCCGGAAGACCCGACCGCTTTCGAACAGGGCCAGATCCTGCTGGCCCCGGCCGATGTTGCGCACCGCCGCGGCAATCAGCCCGAACAGCAGGGTCGTGCGCAGGTAGGCGGCGTCCTCGGCGATCGGGTTGGCGACCCGGACCGCCAGGCGCCGCTTGTCGTCCGCCACCAGGCTGAGCGCGTCGGCGGCGTCCGCGGCCACGAACGGCAGGGTCAGCACCTCGACGAGGCTGGCGTACGCCAACGCCCGGCCCACCGCCCGGTGCATCCGCTGCGCCGGGGTCAGGCCGCGGCCGGCGGGCAGCAGCGGCAGGGTCACCGGGATCGTGTCGTACCCCTCCAACCGCATGATCTCCTCGACGAGATCCGCGGGCCGGGTCAGATCGGGCCGCCACGACGGCGGCGTGACGACAAGGACACCCTCATCACTGGCGGCGTCGGTGGCGGTGGCGGTGATCGTGCAGCCGACGTCGGCGAGGCGGTGGCGGACGACCTCGGCGGAGTACGTCCGGCCAGCCAGCCGCTCGGGCTCGCGCAGGGGCAGCAGCACCGGCGCCACGGCCGGCCGGTGGTCGAGGTCGGTCGCCCCCGGCGCGGGGTGGGCGCCGGCGAGCTCGACGAGCAGGGCGACGGCCGTCGCCGCCGCGACCGGGGCGAGCGCGGGGTCGACGCCGCGCTCGAAGCGCCGCGACGCCTCCGAGGAAAGCCGATGGCGACGGGCGGTGCGGACGACGCTGATCGGGTCGAAGTGGGCGGCCTCCAGCACGATGTCGGTCGTCTGTGCGGAGATCTCGGTGCTCGCGCCGCCCATCACCCCGGCCAACGCGATCGGGCCGGTGTCGTCCGCGATGACCAGGTCCTCCGGGTCGAGGGTGCGCTCGACCCCGTCGAGGGTGCGCAGCGTCTCCCCGGCCGCGGCCCGGCGCACGACGATGGCGCCGGTGAGCTTCGCCCGGTCGAAGGCGTGCAGCGGCTGACCGAGCCCGATCAGCACGGCGTTGGTGACGTCGACGGGCACGGAAATCGGCCGCATCCCGCTCAACGACAGCCGCCGGGACCAGCCCAGCGGGGTGACGGCGGCGGGGTCGACGCCGGTGACCACCCGGGCGACGTACCGGTCGCAGCCGGCGGTGTCCTCGACGACGACCGGATATGCCGCGCCCGCGGCCTCGCCGATCTCGGCCTCGCCGGTCGCAGGCCGCCCGCTCGCCGCGTCCCCGGTCGGGGTCTGGGCGGACGGCGGGGCGCCCGGGTCGGTGAAGGGGAGCCCGAAGGCGGTCGCCGCCTCCCGGGCGATCCCCCGCACCGACAGCGCGTAGCCCCGGTCGGGGGTGACGGCGATGTCGAGGATCTCGTCGGCGAGGTCGAGCAGCTTGGTGACGTCGGCGCCGAGCGGTGCCGACGGAGGGAGCACGAGGATGCCGTCGTGGTCCTCGCCGAGGCCCAGCTCCCGGGCCGAGCAGATCATCCCGTCGCTGACGTGGCCGTAGGTTTTACGGGCCGTGATGGCGAACCCGCCGGGCAGCACCGCGCCGGGCAGGGCGACGGGCACCCGGTCGCCGACGGCGAAGTTGTGCGCCCCGCAGATGACTCCCCGCACTCCGGAAGCAGACGGGTCCTCGCCGCCCGCCACCCGAACCTGGCACCAGCGGACGGCCTTCTTCTTCGTCTCCACGAGCTCGAAGTCGACGATCTCCCCGACGACGACACCGGAGACATCGCCCCCGACGCCGCGCAGCCCCTCGACTTCGAAACCGGCGCGGATCAGCGCGTCGGCGACCGCCCGGGTGGGCGGCAGCCCCTCGGCGTACTCCCGCAGCCAGGACATCACGATCAGCATCTGCTCAGACCTCGATTCCGAACGGGAGGCCGAACCGGACGTCACCGTCGACGAAGTCGCGGATCTCCCGGACGTCATACCTGATCATCGCGGCGCGTTCCAGGCCCATCCCGAAGGCGAAGCCGCTGTAGCGGGCCGGGTCGACCCCGGTGGCCCGCAGCACGTTCGGATCGACCATGCCGCAGCCGCCGATCTCGATCCAGCCCTCGTCCGAGCAGACCCGGCAGGGCTGGCGGGGCGCTTCGCCGCGGCAGGCGAAGCACTGCACGTCCAGTTCGGCGGACGGCTCGGTGAACGGGAAGAACGACGGGCGCAGCCGGGTCGACAACCCGGAGCCGAACAGCTCCTGGGCGAAGACCTCCAACGTGCCGCGCAGGTCGGCCATGGTGATGCCCTCGTCGACGGCGAGGCCTTCGAGCTGGCCGAACACCGGCGAGTGGGTGGCGTCGATGGTGTCGTTGCGGTAGGTCCGTCCCGGGCACACGACATACACCGGCAGCGGCCGGTCGAGCAGGGCACGGATCTGCACCGGCGAGGTGTGGGTGCGCAGCACCCGGCCGGAGTCGGTGGGCTCGACGTAGAGGGTGTCGTGCTCGCTGCGGGCCGGATGGTCGGGGGCCATGTTCAGGGCCTCGAAGTTGAACCAGTCGTGTTCGACCTCGGGGCCCTCCGCGACCTCGTAGCCCATGGCGACGAACACGTCGACGAGCCGGTCGGACAGCGAGGACAGCGGGTGGCGGGCGCCGCGGCGGCGGCGCGCCGCGGGCAGGGTGACGTCGACGCGCTCCTCGACCAGCACGCGGGCGTCGCGTTCGGCGGTCAGCTCGGCCAGGCGCGTGTCGTAGGCCGCCTGCGCCTCGGCGCGGGCGGCGTTGTGCCGGCGGCCGGCGTCGGCACGCTCCTCGCGCGGCAGCGCGCCGAGCTCGCGGCGGGCCAGCACCAGCGGAGCGGCGGCGCCCTGCACATGGGCGGTACGGGCGGCGGCCAGCGCGTCAAGGTCGGCGGCGGCGCGGATCGACTCCCGGGCCGCGGCGACGGCCGCGGCGAGCTGGTCGGGGTCGAGGGCGTGGACCCGGAACGGGTCGACAGTCTCTCCAGGGGCGGGCACGGTGCTCATCCTCGTATCATTTCGCTGGGCAGAGGGCATCCACCGGTCGATCGGGACGCTCGGCCTCAGCCGAACACCGGACCGCCGGCGGGCACGAAAAATCGGAACTCGGCGCCGCCACCCGCGGCCCGGCCGACGGAGATGGTGCCCCCGTGCGCCTCGATCAGCGCCTTGGCGATGTACAACCCGAGTCCGGTGCCGTTGCCACGGCTGGCACCGCGCCAGAACTTCGTGAACACCCGCGCGGCGTTCGACGCGGACACGCCGTCGCCCTCGTCGGCCACGCTCACCTCCGTGCCGGTGTCGCTGCCGCGCAGCAGCACCGTCACAGTACCCGCGCCGTGGCGCAGCGCGTTGTCGACGAGGTTGTGCAGCACCTGCTCCATCTTGTCTGGGTCGACCCACATCTCGGGCAGCTCGCCCTCCTCGCGGACTTCGAACCGCCCGGCGTCCGCCGCCCCGGCCGCGATCTTGCCGTCGACCACCGAGCGCACCCGGGTGGGCAGGTCGACGATCTGCTTGCGGACCTGGATGCGGCCCGAGTCGATGCGGGAGACGTCGAGCACCTCGGCGAGCAGGCGGGTAACCCGGTCGGCGTCGGTGTTGACCGTGTTCAGCATGAGCTTCTTCTGCTCGTCGGTGAACCGGTCCCACTTGGCCAGCAGTGTCGCCGTGAAGCCCTTCACGCTGGTCAGCGGCGAGCGCAGCTCATGGGCAACGGTGGCGACGAGGTCCGCCCGATTGCGCTCCAGCCGCTCCCGGCTCAGGGTGTCGCGCAGCGACAGTGAGACCCGGGCCAGCCGACCCGCGACCCGGGTGAAACGGACGGTGATGTGAAAGTCGCGGTCGTGCACGGGGCCGGCGTAGGTCAGCCGCCGCTCGGGCTGCCCGATGACCCGCGGCAGCTCCCGGCTAAGCGCCGAGCACTCCCACCAGTCGTTTCCGCGCTCGTCGAGCAGCGGGAGCACCTCGGTGAGGTGGCGGCCGACCGCGGTCGGCGCGGGCACGCCGATCAACCGGACCGCGGCCCGGTTGAACACCTCGACCGTGCCGACGGCGTCGGTCACGACAACCGCGTCGGGCAGCAGATCGAACGCGGCCCCGGGCAGCGGCCCGTCCAGCGCGGCCGAGCCTGCGCCGGCTACGCCGTGGTCGGCCTCGGCGGGGTCCGCCGAGGCGCCGTGGTCCTGCGCGGGCTCGTCGTCAGCAGTCATGGCCTCGCCTGATGCCGGGACGGCGGTGATGGGCAGGCCGGGCGAGCGGCCCGCCGGGGGGACAGATGCACCGGCAGGAGCCGGCGGCGGCTGCTGCACGGTCGGCGCCTGCTCGGATGTCGATGCGACGGTGTTCACCACCGCCGACCACCTCCTCCGGTGCCGTCAGTACCGGACCTACCCGTTCTCTGCGCCCGCGCCGATGCGTATAGGCACAGGGTGGACGCAACCGCAAGATTCAGGGACTCGGCCTGACCGTACACCGGTACCCGCAATGCCGCGTCTGCGGCGGCCAGACCGGCGGGGTCGAGTCCGTGCGCCTCGTTACCAAACAACCAGGCAGTGGGCCCGTCGAGCTCGCCGGCGCCCACTGCGGTGTCGAGGTCACGATGAGCGGCACCCGAGGTCGCGACGATTCGGCACCCCCGTGCGCGCAACCCCGCCGCCACGTCGGCGAGCGTCGATTCGACGATCACCGGGAGGTGGAAGTGGCTGCCGGCCGACGACCGCACGCACTTGCCACCGAACGGGTCGACGCCGCCGCCGGTGAACACCACGGCGTCCGCCCCGGCCGCGTCGGCGCTGCGGATCACGGTGCCGGCGTTGCCAGGATCGTTCGCGCCCACGCACACCGCCACCAGACGGGGGGCGACCAGATCGGCGAGCCGGTGGCCGGGCAGGGCGGCGACGGCGACGAGCCCCTGGGGGGTGACCGTCTCGGACAGTGCCGCCGCGGCCTCGTCCGTCACGATCCGGACGGGCACCGCGGCGGCGCGCAGCAGATCGCCGTGGCGAGCCGCCGCCGACACGCCCACGAACACCTCAAGCAGACCACCCGCGGCGACGGCCGCGCCGACAGCCTGTGCCCCCTCGACGAGGAAGCGACCCCGCTCACGGCGCTCCGCCGGGCGCCGCAGGCGCCGGGCGGCACCGACCCGGGCCGACCGCAGCCCGGCGACCGGCCCGTGATCGGGCGGCGGGAGCACGCGGGCGGCGGGCACGGGTCGGCGACGCGACGGGCTCAGACGGCGGTCGGCTCCGGCGCCGCCGCCAGGGCCGCCAGGGCCACCTCGACCAGCGCGGCGAAGGCCGCGGCGTCGTTGACCGCCAGATCGGCGAGGATCTTGCGGTCCACCTCCACACCGGACAGCTTCAGACCCTGCACGAAGCGGTTGTAGGTCATGCCGTTGGCCCGCGCCGCGGCGTTGATCCGAGTGATCCACAGCTGCCGGAAGTCGCCCTTGCGCGCACGGCGGTCCCGGTAGGAGTAGGTCATCGAGTGGAGCATCTGCTCCTTGGCCTTGCGGTAGAGCCGCGAACGCTGGCCCCGGTAGCCGCTGGCCTGTTCGAGGACCGTACGGCGCTTCTTCTGGGCGTTGACCGCCCGCTTCACGCGTGCCATGAGGGCACCTGTCTCCTTCGTTCGTGTGCATCCGGCCGGCCGGGCCGGGATCGATCACCGCACAGGGCGGGCCGGTCACCGGGGCCGGAGTCGTCAGCGGGGCGCGCTCAGCTGGAGAGAAGGCGCTTGATTCGTCCTGCGTCTGCCTTCGTCAGCGGCACCACGCCGTCCAGCCGACGGGTACGGCGGCTGGACTTGTGCTCCAGGAGGTGGCGGCGGTTGGCCCGCTGGCGCAGCACCTTGCCGGAGCCGGTGATCCGGAACCGCTTGCTCGCGCCGCTGTGGGACTTCTGTTTGGGCATGTCGACATCCTGACGGTTTACGGGGGGTGGTCGAACGATCGACGCGGCGAGGTCCGGACGGTGGGGGCACCACCGCGCGGACCCACCGGAATCGGGTCAGACGTGGCCGGCCGGTTCCGGCAGCCGCTGCGGCTTGGAACCCTTGTGCGGGGCCATCACCATCGTCATGTTCCGGCCGTCCTGCTTGGGCTGGGCCTCGACGTAGCCGAGTTCGGCCACATCGGCGGACAGCCGCTGGAGCAGGCGGATGCCGAGCTCCGGCCGGGACTGCTCCCGGCCGCGGAACATGATAGTGATCTTGACCTTGTCGCCGGCCCGCAGGAACCGCACGATGTGACCCTTCTTGGTCTCGTAGTCGTGCGGATCGATCTTCGGCCGCAGCTTCATTTCCTTGATGACGGTCTGGACCTGGTTCTTCCGAGCTTCCCGACGCTTCTGGTCGGACTCGTACTTGAACTTTCCAAAGTCCATCAGCTTACAGACCGGAGGACGAGCGGTCGGCGCGACCTCTACGAGGTCGAGATCGGCCTCCTGCGCCATACGCATGGCCTCACCGATCGCAACGATGCCGATCTGCTCGCCTTCCGCGCCGACGAGGCGTACCTCGGGGACGCGGATCCGGTCATTGATGCGGGACTCTGTGCTGATGTGTTCCTCCGTTGCTCGACGCGCGGGCATGACCTCACCGCAGCGGAGCACCGAGCCTGGCCATACCAGGCTCCCGGCCGACAACCGTGGGAACGGCTCGGCCGACCGGCGACCCGGCCACCGTGGCCGCAGCCCGGGTCTCGGGCCAATCGGCACTATAGACACCCCGTGGAGGCGGCACCATTCGGCAACGTCGGGTGGAGGGCGAACCCCCGCTTGGTCCTGCCGGACAAGCTCCGCGCCCTCGCCAGGACCGTCGCGAACGACGGCACCATCGGATGGGTGGAACCAACCGGCAATCGGTCTGAGGCCAAGAGTAGCACCACACCGCCGAACAGGACGATCACGGAGGCGGCCGGCCGCCCCGAACGGGCGACGACCATGTTCCGCCGGCCGACCGGCGGGCGGGCTCAGCGGTGGGGCCGCGACCTCCAGCGCCACTCGGAGCGCAGGCCACGGCCCAGGAGCCGACGCACCGCCCGAGCCTGACCGGCCCCGACCACCAGCACCGCCACCGCGGGTTCGGGTGCGGACGCGCCGAGCCCGCCAGCCGCGACCGTCAAGACTGGCGGGACCGTCGAGACTGGCGGGGACGTCAAGACTGGCGGGTGTGTCGGCACCGTCGAAGCCGAGCCGCCGGCCTGGGGGTCCGCTGCCAAGAGCTGGGACAGTCGGCGAGCGATCGCCTCCCCCGCTGCCGGCGAGGCCCCCGCCGGCCCATGGACCGCGACGGCGAGAACGGGTCGCGGGGCCGCCGCGCCGGGCCCCACCAGCTCGGCTGGCCAGGCCTCGACCCGTTCCGTGATCGAGCGCAGGGCCTCCCGCACCCGAGAACGGGCCAACGGCCCACCCGGGGTGGCGGGCCGGCGCAGCGCCGTCAGGGCGAAATCGCCAGGCGACTCTCCCCGCCCCCCGCGCTCCGGCGCGTCCGCGGCGGCGACTGCGCGATCGGCCTCGGCGGCAACCGGACCGACCGGCATGTCGACGCCGCCGGGACCAACCTTCAGGCTGGTCGAGTACGGACCGGCGACGTCGATCACCACCGAGTCCAGGCCGAGCCGGACCGCCTCCGCCCAGGCATCCGGGGCGGCCACCGGGACGGGGCGGGCTGCCCCACGCCAGGCGGCGAGTGTCGTCACGCTGGAGAAGATCGGCAGAGCGGTGGCCCCGGCGGGGGTACGCAGCGTGGCCAGCGCCATCTCGCTGGTCTTGTCGGCGCCGGTGGCGGCGTCAGCCGAGGTGAGCATGGCCTCGATCGCGACGAAGACCCGGGCCCGGCGCAGGGCGTCGGTCAGGGCGGCAGGGTCGACGCGACCGGTCGGGCCGCCGGCGGCGAGCGCCCGGACGAGGGTCTCGTCGGCCGCCCCATCGTCTCCCTGCCCGGCCGGAGTCAACAGATGGCGTGCCATTCTCCGCAGCCTAGACGAGTCATCCCGAATCATTTTCGTGACCCTGGGTAGTCACTTGCCAACAACGTCGGCGCCGCGTGACCACCGCCGCCCGCCAGCTCGGTTTCCGGCCGTATTGCGGCCGTATTGCGGCCGTATCGTGCCGAGGGCTAGTCACGGTTTTCGACCCGAAAACCGTTACTACACCTCGGCACGATACCGCGCACAAGTGGCCACAGAAAGGTACGAAGGATGTGGCGGCCGGTGTGCGCGCCGAGCCCCGAGGCGATCCCGCCCCGTCGATCATTCCCGCGGTCGCCCATGCCGAACCGGCACGAGCAGCCTCCAGCCCGTCGACGCATGCATCAGCTCCCCGGAGACCAGGCCGCGCCGCGGGCGTCAACGGCCGGGGCGGCACGCGCGGGGCGGACCAGCACCGCCGCCGGATGGGAGCCGGGCAGCGGGGCGGTGGCAATCGCACCGGCGAGCCGCTGGAACGCGAACCGGGTCCGCCGTCGCAGGCGGAACCAGTTGATCGGACGGCTGTCGGCGAGCCCCGAGTCGAACGGCACCGGAACCGTCATATACGCCCGGTCCTCCAGATGGTCCAGGCGCATCCGGGCGCTGCGGCTGAGCCGGGACGGGTAGGTCTCCACGATGGCGACGATGACGGTGGCGGCGAGGTCACCGCGGCCGGCCGCGGTGAGCGCGGTCAGCGCGTCGTCCGCACTCGCGATCTCGGCCTCACCGGCGCGGACGGTCAGCACGAGCAGGTCGGCGCGAGCGAGCAGGGTGGCGGGGACGGGCTGGTTCCAGCCCGGCGGCGCGTCCGCGACGACGACCGGGTACCAATGGCCGAGCAGATCCAGCGCCCAGGCCAGCTCCTCGGGCAGCAGCCCGGGGCCGGCAAGATCGCGCATCCCGGCCAACACCTCCAACCCACCCGACCCGTCGGAGGCCAGGAAGCGGCGGACGTCCTCAAGCGAGGAGATCGGCGGGACCGCGCTGGCCAGCTCTCGCAGGCCGACCCCCGGGGGCATGAGGCCGACCCGGTGCGCAAGCAGCCCGCACTGGTCGGGGGAAGCGTCGACGGCCACGACCCGGTGGCCGTGGTGCGCCGCCATCGCCAGGCCGACCCCGGCGGCGACGGTCGTCCGCCCGCCGCCGCCGCCGAACCCGCCGACCAGCACGCGCCGGCCCCCGGTCCGCGGACGCTGGTGGGCGAGCCCGTCGGCGCCCACCGGAGCCGTGCTCGCCACCGGTGCGGGCGCAGGCTGCTGGGCAATCTCGGCGGCCCGGGACGCGACAAAGGAGCCCGCCGTTCGGACCGGTGCCGCGGGGACCCGCCGGACCGGCATGTTCGGCGGGGGCGGGGGAAGTGCAGGCGCCGTGGAGATCGGCTCCGCCCACGGGCCGAGGACGGTGAACACCTCGCCGGCCTGCCGCCGGTCGCCGGTGGTCGGATCCCCGTCCCCGCCCTGCCCGGCGACGGCTCGGGCGCCATCGCCGGCCCAGGGGACCCCGCCGCTCCGGGGGACGTCTCCGGTCCAGGTCGGTTCCGGGGTCTGGTGGATCTCGGCCGGGGTGCGGGCCGCGCCAGGGCGGTTGCCGTCGAACCGGCTCGCCTCGCCCCAGTGCAATGGGGCGGGCTCCGCTGCCGCGGGCCGGGCGGTGTCCGCGGGCCGGGGAGTGTCTGCCACGCCCGGTGCTGGTCGCGCTGCCTCCGGCGCCTGCCATGGCGCGCCGGGATTGGCGGGGAACGGCAACGCCGGAAGCTCCGGCCTCGCCGGGGCAGCAGCCGGGTAGGGGGATGCCGGCGTGACCTCCGGATACGGCAGCAGCGCAGCCCTGGACGACTCGATGGCCGCAGGCCCGACCGCCGAGGCCGGGTCAACCCCCGTGGGATAGGACGCACCGGGCCACGGATGGCCGGGCGGTTCGATGGCGGAACCCTCGACGTCTTCGGCTGGGTGCTCCGCGGATGCGGGTAGGGCACCCAGCCGGAGGATCGAACCGGCCGCGGGCACGAGGACAGTCATGCTGCCCCAGCTCTCGCCGGGTGGCGCAACGGTGGGAGGCGGCGCAACGGCGGGGGGCGGCGCGGTGTCGTTCGGCGGCATCACCGCGGTGCTGGGCGGCGGCATCACCATGGCGCTGGGCGGCGGAGGTACCGGGAGGAACGGGACGCCGCGGGCCGTCGCGGTAGGTGGCGCAGCGTCCGTGGCCGGGACCGCCAGGTCTGGCGTCCAACCGGAGGGGCCTTGGGTGGGCGTGGCCCCTTCCCGGTCGTCGGACCGCTGCGGATACGGCGACCACGAGGGCGGCGAAGTCCGGTCCACGGGTGGGCGGCTGTGCGGGGAACGGGCGGGCGGCGCGGTCCGGTCGGCGGGCAACCCGCCGGGAAGCCCACTGCCGGGCTCGGCCCGCGGCGCACCTGGACGGGTACGGGTGGGACGCCGGGTGACCAGTGCGTTGCTCGGCGACTGTGGCTCGGTCAGGCGCAGACCGAGTAGGGAGATCGGGCGGGCATCTCCGCCACCCGCGCCGGCGGAGTCCGGACCGGCGGACCGGAACGAGATGTCGGGGCCGTCCCGGTCGGCCCCGGCCGGATCGACCGGCGACGCAGTGTCGTCATCGTCCCGGTTCCCACCATGACCCGCCATCCGTGCCACCCCGCCCCCATCTCCGGCCCGACTCCGCTGGACGACACCGGAACGCGAGGCAACCGCTACGGCGTGGCATCACGGTCTCGCGTCACCCCATGCCCCGACAAGAGCTCCAGGATGATCCAGATGGCCGGAAACAGCCTCACGAGCAGTGAACACGCCACCGGCACACTCGATTCACTCCGAATCGCCATGCGATGGCAACACCATACCGAGGTCATGTCACCAGGACGGATCGGGCTCGCACCGTCCGTGTGACGCGAGATGCGGACGGCCACCGCCCCCCGGGAGGGCGGTGGCCGCGTGGCACCCGGCGAGGCCGGGCGGAGGTCAGCCGATCCGTTCAGCCGACGAGTGCCAGCTCGCGCAGCACCGCCGCGGTGTCGAGGGCGGCCAATGTCGCCTCCCGGCCCTTGTCCTCGGTGGAGTCCGTCAGCCCGGCCCGGTCACGGGCCTGGTCGACCGTGTCGCAGGTGAGCACGCCGAAGCCGACGGGGACCCGCGCGTCGAGGGTGACCCGGGCCAGCCCCGCGGTGACGAACTGGCAGACGTAGTCGAAGTGCGGCGTGCCGCCGCGGATGACCACGCCGAGCGCGACGACCGCATCGTGCCGCTGGGCCAGCGCCGCGGCGACGACGGGCAGTTCGACCGCGCCGGCGACCCGCACGACTTCCGGCACGGTCACGAGCCCGGTGTCCTTGACCGCCCGCAGCGCCCCGGCCAGCAGCCCGTCGGTGATCTCGGCATGCCAGCGGGTGGCGACGATCGCCAGCCGCAGCCCGGCCACCGGCGGGAGCACCTCCTGCGGCGCGCCGAAGCCACTCACAGACCTTCTCCGTCGGTGAGGTCCGCGCCGGCCGAGGAGCTGCCGGCGCCGCTCGGGACGGCGGCGCAACCGGAGGTGGCGGGCACCCGCGCGGAGCTCGTCGACCAGCGGCCGCCGGCCGGTGTGTCCTCGCCGACGGCGCGGGGCAGCCCGGGCAGGACGTGGCCCATCCGGTCCCGCTTGGTCGTCAGGTAACGCAGGTTCTCCGGGGTCTGGGTGACCGGCATGCCGATGAGCTCGACGATGCGCAACCCATAGCCCTCCAGGCCGGCCCGCTTCGTCGGGTTGTTCGACAGCAGCCGCAGGCCGCGCACCCCGAGGTCGACCAGGATCTGCGCGCCGGTGCCATAGTCGCGGGCGTCGGCGGGCAGGCCGAGCGCGAGGTTGGCGTCGACGGTGTCATGCCCGGCGTCCTGGAGCTGGTAGGCCCGCAGCTTGTGCATCAGGCCGATGCCTCGACCCTCGTGACCGCGCACGTAGAGGACCACTCCGCGGCCCTCGGCCGCGATCATCCGCAGGGCGGCGTCGAGCTGCGTGCCGCAGTCGCAGCGGCGCGAACCGAACACGTCGCCGGTGAGGCATTCGCTGTGCACCCGGACAAGAACGTCCTCGCCGTCGCCCAGCTCCCCGCGGATCAGCGCGATGTGCTCCACCCCGTCGAGGGTGTTACTGAAGCCCACGGCGCGGAAGGTTCCGTAACGGGTCGGGATTGTCGCCTCGGCGACCCGCACGACCTGCTTCTCCGTGCGGCGGCGGTAGGCGATGAGGTCGGCGATGCTGATCAGCAGCAGACCGTGTTCACGGGCGAACGCGGCGAGCTCGGGAAGGCGCGCCATCGTCCCGTCGTCGTTGACGATCTCGCAGATGGTGCCGGCCGGGCGCAGTCCGGCGAGCCGGGCGAGGTCGACGGCCGCCTCGGTGTGGCCCGGGCGGCGCAGCACGCCGCCGTCCTTGGCCTGCAGCGGGAAGATGTGCCCCGGCCGACTCAGGTCGCCGGGGACCGTGTCGGGGTCGGCGAGCAGCCGAATCGTGTGGGCCCGGTCGGCTGCGGAGATGCCGGTGGACACGCCCTCGCGAGCATCGACGGTGATGGTGAACGCCGTGCCCATCCGCTCGGTGTTGTGCGGGACCATCTGCTCGAGTTCGAGCCGGTCGGTGTCGGCGGCGTCCATCGGCACGCAGATCACCCCGGAGGTGTAGCGCGTCATGAACGCGACGAGCTCGGGGGTGGCCGCCTCGGCGGCGAAGATCAGATCGCCCTCGTTCTCCCGGTCGGCGTCGTCGACGACGACGACGGGCCGGCCGGCGGCGATCGCCGCGATGGCGTCCTCGATGGAGGCGAAGACCACGCCAGCGTCGTCGGCGGCCGTGCCGATGCCGGCATCGGGCGCGCCGGCGCCGGCGACGGCCGGGACCGGGACGGGCGGGGCGGGGACGGCCGTCGAGGAGGTGCCGCCCGGGGATGTGGTCATCGGGGGAGTCCGTTCGGGTCGATGGTGCCGGCATGCAACTTCTCGACGTACTTGGCCAGCACGTCGACCTCGATGTTGACCCGGGAACCCGGCGCTCGGCGGCCGAGCGTGGTCAGGTCGAGGGTGGTGGGGATCAGGCTGACCGTGAAGGTCGCCGGGGAGTCACCCTCGGCCGGGGTGACCTCGACGACGGTCAGGCTGACCCCGTCGACCGTCACCGAGCCCTTCTCCACGAGGTAGCGGTCGAGGCCGGCGGGCAGGGCGATGCTGACGAGCTCCCAGTGCTCGTCGGCCTGCCGGTCGACGACGACGCCGACACCGTCGACGTGCCCTTGGACCAGATGGCCGCCGAGGCGGTCGGCCAGCCGGACGGGGCGTTCGAGGTTCACCGGATCGCCGACGGCGAGCTCGCCGAGGGAGGACCGTACGAGGGTTTCGCGCATCACGTCAG
>NZ_CADCWT010000044.1 GCF_902806485.1 Candidatus Frankia alpina
CACATTGATGTCACGCAAAGCGACGAAACGTTACCGGGAAAGGCTCAGTGTGCGCAGGTCGGCAGTCCGGTCGAGGACCAGCCTTTTCGGCGGTCGAAGGCGGCGATCAGACTCAGCCAACGGCAGGTCGCGGCCGAGATGCGGCCAGCCCAGTTACAGACTTCCACCTCAAGATCATGGAGGGGGACGACGTTTAGATCATCATCGAACATGCGTTCGATTCTGCGCCCTGGTGACATCCTAGTCAAGCCCCCCGTGTTGACACTTTTCTCGTCGAGCATGCCATCCAGAATTTCATCTTGCCATGGTGGTCTACTTGCGGTTGTGGCTGCCAGACCGGTCCCTTCTCTGTTCCGCGGTGCAGACCATCTTGTCGCGATCGCTGCCTTGTCGGCCGGTCTGACGTGGCGGGCAGCTTCTGAACGGCATGCGGTTACTGGCAGATCCGGCCGGAGGAGATGGCCGCACTTGACAGGCGCGCTTCAGGGATGCAAAATCGATCACATGTTCGAGCTAGACGAAGGGTGGGGTGAAGGTGAAGCGAAGGTGGTGAGTGGCCGAAGAAGCTCGTCAGTTCCGCAGATACGCGAGAACCGCCAGGACTCGGCGGTGGTCCTTCGTGGTCGGCTCCAGGCCGAGTTTCGAGAAGACGTTCGATATGTGTTTCTCGACGGCACCGCTGCTCACGACCAGGTGCGCGGCGATCGCGGTGTTCGACCGGCCTTCCGCCATGAGGGTGAGGACCTCTCGTTCCCGTGGGGTCAACGCAGACATGGGGTCGTTGCGTCGATTTCGAACGAGAAGCTGTGCCACCACTTCCGGATCCATGACGGTGCCGCCTGCCGCGACCCGACGCACCGCATCCACAAACTCGCGAACGTCTGCGACGCGGTCCTTCAAAAGATAGCCGACGGCGCCGGCACCGTCGGCGAGAAGCTCCGCCGCGTACTGTTTCTCGACGTACTGACTGAAGACAAGGACTGGTGAGCCCGGGACCTCGGAGCGGGCCTTGATCGCGGCTCGCAGCCCTTCGTCGCGGTGCGACGGAGGCATCCGAACGTCCACGACGGAGACGTCGGGCTGGTGCGTCGTCACCGCATCGACCAGGCCGGGTCCGTCGCCGACCGTGGCGACTACCTCGCAGCCGGCGTCGGTGAGAAGGCGGCGCAGCCCCTCACGGAGTAGTACCGAATCCTCAGCGATGACCACCCGCACGATGCATCAGCCTTCTTCGGGCTCATGGACTCCGACGTCGGAGAACGCAGACGCTACCTGTGGACGGGTGTTGCCCGTCCGAGGATGACCTACTTCGGGAGGTGCTGCCGGCGAGAACAACTGACGGCCTGACGACGTCACCGGAGGGGATGTGGCGGTGAGCGGGCAGGACTATGGCAGGCTTGGTCCCCGTGAGCACAGGTTGGTCGGCGATCGGAGGGACAGCTCGCCTTGGACGAGCTGTCACGTTCGCCTCGTCCTCCGTGTGCTTGGCCTGGGCGGCGCACGTGGCCGGCGGCGCCCAGCGGCCGGCGGCCACGATTATGATCTCCGCCTTCCTCCTGCTCACCCGGATTGCCTACGGCCTCGGTGACCGGGAACGGCACCTTCCGTTACTCGTGGCAGGGGTCGCGGGGACTCAGGTTCTGCTCCACATCACCTTCGCCCTCACCCTCGCGCACCCCCACACGCATCGGGCGGGCGGCTGCTCGGTCGAGGCGCGGATGGTATTCGCGCACGGCCTGGCTGCAGCGTGCGTCGCGGTGCTGCTGCGCCGTGCGGAGCGTGTGCTGTGGTCGGCTTCCGGTCTCCGTCCCCATCCGGTGCTGTTTCGTCTGTTCCGGCCGGCCGCGAGTCTGGCCGTGCCTTCGATTTCGCCGGTGCCGCCCATCGACGTTCGTCGACGGGCGCCCCGCCCACACACCCGTCCGCTCGGGCGATCCGCCCGTCGGCGTGGCCCGCCGCAGGGCCAGCCGGGGATCGGTCGGACGGGGCGGTGCGCCATGGGTTGCTCACCGTTGCTTATTGCCATGGCCTGACGAACGACGCTCCGGCGCCCGTGAAACACGGAATCTCGGTGTTCCCGCTGCGCTGTGGGATCGTTTGGAAGGATTTACATGATTCGCCTCTATCGACGTGTGGGCGTGCTCGGTGTGGTTGCCGGCGCGGCCGTACTTGCCATGACGGTGCCGGCCTCCGCGCACGTCACCCTGCAGCCGTCCACCGCGTCCGCAGGTAGCTATGCCACGCTTTCGTTCAAGGTGCCGACCGAAGAGGACGACGTTTCCACCACCGGTATCGATGTTCAGTTCCCCGTCGATACACCGCTCGCGTCGGTGTCGGTGCAGCCCAAGGTCGGCTGGACCTACAAGATCGCGAAGGCGGCGCCCGCGAAGCCCTTGAGCACGGACGACGGCCAGGTGAGCGAGGTGGTCACCCGCATCACCTGGACGGCGCAGGAGGGTCAGGGAATCAAGCCGGGGGAGTTTGACACGTTCACCGTTTCCGCCGGTCCGATGCCGGACAAGGCTGGACAGCTCGCGTTCAAGACACTGCAGACCTATTCAAACGGGGACGTGGTGCGATGGGTTGATGTCGCGCAGCCAGGGGCCGGGGAACCGGACAAGCCGGCGTCGTCGCTGACGGTGACCGCAACTGGGGCGGCTGAGGGCTCGTCGACCGGCGTGCACGAGTCGGCGGCGCAGAATGTCGCCGAGACCTCGCAGTCGGATGACAGCGACGGGACCGCACGCTGGCTCGGAATCGTCGGCGTGGTCTTGGGTGCACTCGGTCTTGTGGCCGGCGCCTTCGCACTGGTGACCGTCCGGCGGCGGGCGTAGTTTCGTGCGAAGAGTGATGGTGGTGGTCATGGCCTCTCTGGCCATGACCACCACCTCGATCGGGCTCGGGCTCGGCGTCGCGTCGGCGTCCGCTCATGCCCTGTTGACGGGCAGCAGTCCGGCGGACGGCGCGGCGCTCGCCACTGCGCCGACTCGGATAGCGATCGATTACAGCGAGTCGGTCCGGGTCTCGCGGGATTCGATCCGGGTACTCGATTCTGCGGGCACCCGGGTAGACGATGGTCAGGCGCGGTCGGGACAGAAGGCCTCCGAGGCGATGGTGATGTTGCGATCCAACCTGCCCACGGGCACCTATGTGGCCAGCTGGCGAGTCATCTCTGCGGACAGTCACCCGATCTCCGGTGCCTTTGCCTTCGGTGTGGGAGGACCGCCGGAGGCAGGGGCCGCCAAGGCGGAGGCGAACACGTCCGGTTCGCGGACGGTCGGATTCCTGTTCGGCGTCGCGCGGTTCGCCGGCTACGCCGGAATCGGCGTTCTTCTGGGCGCCTGTTTCTTTCTGTTGCTGCTCTGGCCGCAAGGGCTGCGGACGAGCGGTGCAAACCAGCTCATAGCGGGGGCATGGGGGTTGTCGTCGCTCGCCGGCCTGGGGCAGCTGCTCCTGCAGGGGCCATACGCCGCCGGGCTGGGGCTGAGCGGATTGGGCCGCTGGTCGGTGCTGTCGGCGACGTTGGAGGAGCGGTTCGGCCATCTGTTGCTGATCCGGCTGCTTGCGCTCTGCCTCGCGGTACCGCTGCTGCGCCGGATGTTCCGTACCGCCTCCCTTGACGTGTGGCGCAGATGCGAGCTGGCCGGTCTCGGACTTGTGGCGGCGGTGACCTTGGCGGCGATCGGCCACGGCAGCGCCGGGGACCTGGTGTGGCTCGCGACGGCCAGCCTGACGGTGCACGTGCTCGGAATGTCCGTGTGGATCGGCGGGCTGGCGGTGATCGGGCTCTTCCTGGTCCGTCGAGCGGCGGCGGTGGAGCTGGCGGAGGTGCTGCCGCGCTGGTCAAGGGTGGCAGCGGGGGCCGTGGCCGTGATCGTGCTCAGCGGCCTGTTCCAGAGCTGGCGGGAGATCGGGACGCTCCGAGCGGTCATCGACACCGGTTACGGGCGATTGTTGCTCTACAAGGTGTGGTTCGTCCTCGACATGATCGCGCTGGGTGCACTCGCTCAGCGGTGGGTACGCCGCCACTATTCCGGTCGCGTCCCCGGCGACCGATCCGATCCGGAGCCGACGGCGAAGGCGCCGAGCGCCGCCGCGTTGACCGGTTTACGGCGTGGGGTCGCGTCGGAGCTGATCGTCGGGGCGGTGGTGCTGGGGCTCACCGCGACCTTGGTGAACATGGTTCCCGCGCGCACCAGCTATGCACCGCCGTTCACCGGTACGGCGTTCGCCGGCCCGATGACGGTGAAGGTACGGGTCGCGCCGACCAGGATTGGAGCCGAGTCTCTCGACGTGTACACATGGGCGCCCAGCGGCAAGCCGCAGAAGCTGGTGCAGGCAAGCGCGGCGCTGTCCCTACCGACCGCGGACCTTGGGCCGTTCGAGGTGCCGCTCGACCTGGCTGCCCCGGGGCACGCGCACAGCGATCGGGTGCAGGCGCCCTTGGCGGGAAAGTGGCAGCTCCGGCTGACGCTGCGAATCAACGATTTCGATCAGTACGTGACGACGCTGTTTTACACAGTCCGCTGACGGGTGTCGGCTACACAGAGATCGGTGCCGGACCGGTGATGGTGCCGACGATGCGGCCGTCAGGCTTGGACGGCCCGGTGCCGCTTGAGCCGGTGCCTCCAGTCTTGCCGGTGCCTCCGGCGCCGGCTGAGCTCTCGCCCGTCGATGGCCCAGCGGACTGCGGGGGGCTCAAGGGCGCAGCGGACGGGGGCAGGGCATCGTTGCCCAGCGGCGTCGTGGGTGCCGGCGCGGCGCTGGTTGGCGGTGCGCTCACCGGCGGTGGGACGGTCGCTGTCGGCAGGGGTGTCTGTGTCCTCGGCGGGGTGGTCGGCAGGGTGGTCCCGGAGTTCGAAGCGGTTGCGGACGCAGCGGAGCTGGTCGAGGGCTTCGGTGAGGTGGTGAGCGGAGCCGTGGTTGAGGGTGCCACCGGGGCCGCGCGGGTGCGGCTGACGCTTGGCTCGGCGGCAGGCTCGGACCTGTGTACGTCCCGAGCGATGGGCTCCACCAGGCGGGGTCGTACCCGCCGCTTTGGGCGCGGTGGCCCGGCTGGTGAAGGCGCCGGCCACCGTCGGGACGACGGTGGGGGTGGTCGCCGTGCCGCCGCTGGGGGCGGCGGGCGCCGTGGCGGGGCGAACCATGTCGAGGCTTCGCTGCGGACTCACCACCGCCACGCCGTTCTCCGCCAGCAGGCGGGGATTGGACGATGGCCAGTTCATCGCCGCGGTGAGACTGACCACGGCGGCGGCGATCGCCGCCGCGGCGGCGATCGCCGGCCGGCTGTGCCGCTCCAGGATCCAGCGGCCGGATGTGGAAACGGCGTCGGCGGCTTCGGTCTCGGCGTCCATCCGCATCAGCGGCAGCGAACGCGCGACGGCGGGGGCGATCAGCGTCTCCGCGGCGTCGGACGCGAGGGGAACGGCGGGCTCGGCCGGCGCCTTGACGAGGCTGATCTTCTGGGCTGCCGCAGGTACCACGGGTGCGGCCGGCATGGCAGCTCGGCGGCTGGCGGCAGCGGCCTCCGCGACGGCGACGGCTCGGTCGAAGGTGCGGGCGAGACCCACCCGCAGACTGGCGGGTGCCGGTACCACGGCGCCGACCAGGAGTTCCTCGGGCGGTACACCGTGTGGCACCGGGATGCTGCGGGCCTGCGGGGACCCCGACCAGGCCAGGGCGCTGCCGCGGGCGAGTTCCAGCAGCCAGGAACGCAGCCGGGCCGGGTCGCTCAGCGGGTTGAGACGGGTACGGGCGACCAGGGCGAACGCCGTGCCGGCGGCGGCCCGGGCCACCGTGGGATCACCCAGGATCAGCAGGCACATGGAGAAGACATCATCCGCGTAGAGATCGTACAGGTCGTCGAACGCCTGCCGATCACCACGTCGGACACGGGCCGCAAGGTCCGCGTCGTCGTCCATACTTTAGCTACTCCCCGGTCGACTAGCGGTGGACCCGGAACGGATGGTGGAGCCGATGCTAGGAGGCGGGCCGCGCTAACGGGTGAACGTTGTGAGGATTTTGTTGTCGTCGATTCGACAGCCGGAATCACTTGACCTGCACGCGCGTAGCGCTTTGATCACTTTCGCTTACTTGTGGTTACTTTGCTCCGGGGTGGTGTGCGGGGGATGTGGCCATGTCCCGTCGGAAGACTAGTTGGAAAGATGGGCGGCGAATAGCCCGCCGACGGGCTTGCTTCGAATTCCGCGACTGATCGGTCCCAGCGGGCCTTCCACACTGGCTCGGCCATTCGCGACCGTCCGCAGGATTACCCCATGATTATTGCGCGGTTGGCATGTCGGTTCCGAAGCGGTACGACGGCGACGATCGGGACGCTGGACGGAGCCCGAAACAGGACGCGATCGGAGCTGCGGTCAGGAGGTAGGTGGCTGCAGGGCGAGCCGAGTCTTCACGGTGCCGGTCTGGCCGTTGCGGGTGTAGGTCACCTCGACCTCGTCTCCGATGGCGTGCGAGCGCACCGCCGCGATCAGGGAGTCGACGTCGCTGACGGCTCGGTCGCCGACCTTGGTGATCACGTCGCCGGTGCGCAGGCCGGCGCCTTCGGCGGGGCCGCCGGCGACCATCGACCGGATCTGTGCGCCGGTTCCGCTGGACGCGGTCGAGCGCGTGTTCTCCGCTGCGGTCGAGGCGGTTACGCCCAGATAGGGATGCTGTGCGCGGCCGGCAGTGATCAGCTGGGTGGCCACCGACTCAGCGTAGTTGCCGGGGATCGCGAAGCCGACACCGATGTTGCCGGACTGCTGGCTGCCGCCGAACGGACTGCCCCCGCCGCCGCCGACGGTCGCGATCGCGCTGTTCACGCCGATGATCTCGCCTCGGCTGTTGACCAGCGGGCCGCCGGAGTTACCCGGGTTGATCGGCGCATCGGTCTGAATCGCGTCGATGATGGTGTTCTGCTGGTCCTGCACGGTCGAGTCGCCGGTTCGGACCGGGCGGTGCACGGCGCTGACGATGCCGGAGGTCACCGTGCCGTTCAGGCCGAGCGGACTGCCGACCGCCACCACCAGCTCACCGATGTTCAATGTGTCGGAGTTGCCGAAGGTCGCCGCGATCAGCCCCGAGGCGTTGATCTTGATGATGGCGAGGTCGGAACTGGGGTCGGTCCCCACGACCTGCGCGTCGAAGGCGCGGCCGTCCTGCAGGGTCACCGTGAGCGTGCCGCCGTCGGAG
Organism: Candidatus Frankia alpina; assembly: GCF_902806485.1. Taxonomy (GTDB): domain Bacteria; phylum Actinomycetota; class Actinomycetes; order Frankiales; family Frankiaceae; genus Frankia; species Frankia alpina. Next base: position 7,192 of record NZ_CADCWT010000044.1, read on the forward strand.
GCTCCCGACACGACATGGTTGTTCGTCAGGATGTGGCCGTCCGACCGGATGATCGTCCCGGAACCGGTGCCCGCCTCGCTGCTTGACTCCTCGGCGATCGTGACGACGCTGGGGAGGATCTTCTGCGCCGCCGCGGCGACGGTGCCGGAGGCCGCCGGCGACGTCCCGCCGGAGCTGACACTGGTGCGCTCGAGCCCGGCGGTGGTCACGACCGTGTTCCCGCTGTCGTTGTCGGCGACCAGGGCACCGACGCCGCCCCCGATGCCGGCGGAGACAAGGGCGATGGCGAGCCCTGCGGCCACCAGCCGGCGCCTACGCCAGGGCAGCGGGGAGGGCGTCGCCGTCGCCGGCCGATTGCCGTGGATGTCGTACGCGGTAGGTGGAATGCCACCACCGGGAGCGCCCCACTGGTTGCCCCACTGAGTGCCCCACGTCTGGCCCTCCGGTGGCGGACCGGGCGGCAGACCCGGACCGCCCGGCCTGCCCGGGCCACCCGAGCCGTACGGCTCGCCCGCTGGGCCGGGACCGGCATTGGCCCTGTACACACCCTGCCCTGGGCCACCCTGGCCCGGACCTGGGTTGGGCGGGCCCCAGGGCCCGGCCGCGAACCCGCCGGTGTTGGACGGCGCCGCCTGGCCGGGACTGGTGGACGGGTGGACCGGCGGGGGAGCGCTGTAGGGCGCCCCGGGGGGCGGTGCCACGGAACGTTCGGGCGCGGAGCTGCCGGGACCGGTCGGGTGAGGCTGTTCTGCCGGGGACCCGAATGCGCCTTCGGCGGGTGGGGCCCAGGGGGACGGCGAGTCGTGCCCGGCGCCGGACTCCTCCCGGCCGCTGTCCGCCTGAGCGTCCTCGGCGCCGCTGCTGAAGGGGAGACGCGGTGTCATGGTAGGCACTTTCCCTTACGAGCCTGAGCGATTCCTGAATGCCGACCAACGTTCGGGTAAGCGATCGACAGGACGAACCGGAGCCGGAGTCCCTCCGGGGGCGACCGGGTCAGTCGACCGGGTCAGGAGGCGGGACGGCGTTCCGCCAGTAGATCACGAATCTCGGTAAGCAGGCGTGCCTCATCGGTCAGCACGAGGTCCTCCTCGGGCGGGACCTGGCCACGGGCGCGCCGATCGTTGATGGTCTTCAGCGGGAGCACCACGACGAAGTAGATCACAGTCGCCACGGAGAGGAAGGCGATGACACTGTTGATGAACTCGCCGTATCGGAACACGCTGCCGTTCAGCGTGAACGTGAGGGCCGAGAAGTCCGGCTTGCCGAAGATCGCCGCGATCAGCGGGGTGAAGATGGTCTTAACCAGGGACGTCACCACGGCGGTGAAGGCGGTGCCGATCACCACGGCGACCGTGAGGTCGACCACGTTCCTTCGCATCAGGAACTGTTTGAAGCCCTTCATCGACGGTCCCCCCAGTCAGGCGCCCGGTGCGCCATGGGAGGATACCGCCGCAGGTCGATGGTATCCGACTCGGCCCCTATGCCCCTGGCGGGCTGTTGTCAACTAGGCGCGCGCTACATGTCGGCAACTCCGTGGTACACCGGTGGGACGAACGAATGCGCGCGGGGCTCGGAATCGGAGGTCGTCTGGTGACGGACGGTGCGCGACGGGCCGATTGGGACGACGACCACCGCGAGCCCGCCTACCGCCGGCCCGGAGGAAATCTCCCGCCGCGCGGGCCCGACTCCCAGGCCGATCCAGCACCCCGCCCGGCTGCGGCTGGAGGTTACGGCGGTCGGCCCGCTCCCGATGGTTACGGCGCCCCGTCTGCTCCCGATGGTTACGGCGGTCGGCCCACTTCGGACGGTTACGGCGCCCCGTCTGCTCCCGGCGGTTACCGCGGCCGGCCGCCCGCGACGGGCCACGGGGCGGACACCGGACTTTACGACCCCGCCGGCCCGCCGACCGGGTCCTATCTTCCCGCAGACGGCGGCGGTTTCGGATCCGGGGACGGCGCTGGAGACGATCCGTACGGCCGAAGCCGCCCGCAGGGCCGTGGTGATCGCCCGGGCCCGCCCGCCACGGAAGCCCCTGGGCGCAGGGCTCTGGTCCCGCCAGCCGGCGGGCGACGCGGGACGGGCGACTCCGGCGGGCCGCCGACGCGGCCGGGTGTCCCCGCCGGGAACACGGGCCGGCATGCGGTCGAGCGGTCGCGGCCGGCCGCGACCGGCGGACCAGGCAATCCGGCCGGCGGGCAACGACCGGGACGGCCCGGCCGCCCGGGTGACGCCGATCCGCGGGGTCGGACGACTCCGCCGGAGTATGGCGTCGACGGCGGCCCGGCCGACGGCCCGCCGCCTGGCGCAGGCGGGCGGGCGGGGCGGCCCGCCCGAACCGGGAGCGGGGGCAGGTCCGGGAACACTGGCGCACGGCCGCGATTCGCGGCCGATGCCGACGTTGAGGACACCCGCCTCGACCGGTCGCGTCCGGGCCGCTCGGCACCGGGGCCCGGCGACGACCGCATCGCCCCGAGCCGCTCCGAGCGAGCCGCGGCGGCGGCACGCCCATCCCGGCCGCAGCGGTCGGGCGGACCGGGACGGACCGGCGTCGGTGGCCCGACGGCCGGTCGGGAGGACGATCGGCCACCGGACTCGTCCCCCACCATGATCGGGAAGCGGACGGGGCCGCACCGCTCGGGCGGCGACCGGACGCCCACTCCGCGCCGCTCGGGTGGTCCACTCACGGCGTCGATGGAACGTGACTTCCCCGAGCCTGATGGCGTCAACGACCTCGACGGGGCCGACGAGCTCGACGTTCGTCACGGTGGTGGCGGCGGTGCCGACTCCATGTCCTTCCTGCACCGTCTCGGCGTTGCGCTGGTGGTGCTGGCGGTCGCGCTCGGAGTGGGGGTCGGTGCCGGCGTCGTCTGGGAGAAGGCGCGCCCCAGCGGCCGCACCGCCACGGACGCCGCCACGGACGCCGCCACGGACGCCGCCACGGTGCCGTCTCCGTCGGCCACGGCCGCCGCCAGCGCGCCGACGGCGGCCGTGGCGGGCACGTCCGCCCCGGCGAGCACCGGCCAACCGGCCGCGGGGCAGATTGCCGTGCCGGCAGACTGGGCCCCCTACACGGACCCGCTGCAGAAGGCGACCTTCTCCCACCCGCCGGTGTGGAAGCAGCGTCGCGACAACACCGGCATCTTCTACGGCGAACCTGGCACCGTCTCGGAGTACGGCCCACAGATGATCGGCGTCGCCCGAATCGCCGGCGCGGACCAGACGGCGGCGCTCACCCGGGTCCAGACGGGCGAGTTCGACTCGGTCTCGGGGCTGACGAAGGAGCGTTCAGGCCCGGCGACGGACACCAGCGGCCAGCCGACCCAGGAGTTGGCCGGTTCCTATGACCGTGAGGGTCAGCGGGTGTCCTACCTGATGCGGACGGTCTCCACGGATGGCGCCGTCTATGTGCTCATCGCGAGGGTGTCGACCAGTGCGGCCGCGACACTGAACACGCTGATGGGCGCCTTGCGTGCGTCGTTCTCTCCGGCGGCCTGACCCCACCGACGTCACATCCGGGCCGACGTCACATCCGGGGCCCGGGGCGGGCCGATCGGGCTGGAGCAAGCAGGTTCCAGATCACCCCGCTGGTGGCGAAGGAGTTCGGTCCGGCGGCGGGCGGCCAGCCGTGGGCCATCGAGGGCAGCAGGAACTGGACGACGCGGGCCGAGGATGCGCACCGGGTCTCCCGGCGGACGGCCACCGGCGCGGTCGTCGCGGGCTCGGCGGGATCGGCCAGGCCGTCCGACACCGGCGCCCCGGGCGATGAGGGGGCGGCCCCGGGTGCGGGCAACTGGCCCACGGACAGGTCGACGGGCGGCTGCTCGGCGTGCCAGGGCACCCCGGTCGAGTTGGTGAGGATGGTGTCGCCGGGCTGGCTGGGCAGCGGGCATTGGTCCACCGCGCGGAACGGCGCCATGCTCTCCTCGACCGGGGTGATCGCCGTCTGCAGCACCGGTGACCACGGCGAGCCAAGGTAGGGGACGTGACCGTCGGCGCCGCCGTGCACGACGACGACGGTCAGGGGCGCCGCCGGCTGGCACTGCGCCACCTGACGGCTCGCCGCGACCACAGCGATGCCGGCAAGCTCGTCGCCGTGCTCGCAGGCGTACCGGTAGGCGAGCATCCCACCGTTGGACAGGCCGATCAGGCTGACCCGCGTGCGGTCGATCGGGTAGTTCTCGCTCAGGTGGGCGATCAACGCGCGCAGCCAGCCGACGTCGTCCGTATTGTTGATCTTTGCGGTGTCGCAGCAGGTCCCGGCGTTCCAGGCCTTGCCGATACCGTCCGGGTAGACGACGGCGAGGCCCGCGGTGCGGGCGAGGCCGTCGAGATCCCAGTGTGCCTTGGGGCCGGTGCCGTCGTAGTGCAGGCTGTGCAGCGCCACGATCAGCGGGTACGGCCGGGGCGTGCCGGGTGGGGGCAGCGTGATCCGGATGGGCGTGCCGCGGCCGGACCGCTCGAACGCGTCCGGTCCGGCGGTCGGAGTAGCCGTCGGAGCGGCCCCGGGGACCACATTGCCGCGGCGGGTGCCGCTCAACCCGCTACAGCCAGTTACGGCTAGTAGTACGGGGAGCAGGAAGGCGAGGAGCCAGACCGCGATGACGCGGCGGCGACGAACGGCCGGCACGGTGGCCATTCTGACCCGCCGACGGCGGGCTGGGCGTCACCGGTGCCGGTGATTACTCTTCGTGTTGAAACTGCTACGGGTGAGGTCGCCCTCCGGGGCGCGGACCACATTGAGGCGGGGACGCTCCACCGCAGCCGGCGGCGCCCAACGGCCAGCCGGGCGCGGCGGGGGAGCCGGGGTGCTCTCCGCGGCGGTGCGGTACCGGTCGAACGCCTCCTGGGCGCGACTCTCCAGGTCGTCCACGAGCGCCAACGACTCGCGCACCCGACGTTCTCCCGCGGGCCCGGCGGCAAGCAGGTCCGACAGACAGTTGTCCACCGCGCGCCGCGCCGCCAGCCAGCCGAGGAGCAGCCGGGAACGCTCCATGTCCGAGAGCTCCTCCACCGAGATGTCCCTCCGCTCGCCACTCGTGACGTTGATGAGGTTCTTGCCGCGAAGATCGGTCGGCGGGTCTCCTGGCTGGGTCAGGTGTCCGGGGCAGGTGTCCAGGCCTGGGCGGTATAGGTGGTTCAGGTCGACGACCGGTATTGACATCCCGTCCTCTCCCAGAGTGCCCCACTCGGGGGCCGAACGCGCCGTAGTTCGCCTAACGCACACCCACTGGTCCCTGCGTGACGGTAGAGGCGGCAACGTGCCACAGGTTACGCGGGCCCCTGCGGTCGGGACCGATCGGTAGGCCAGGACGGGCCGTTTGGCTGTGGCGGCGAGGCGGATGCCGAGGTCCGGTCGGGTGCGGCGGGTTCGAAGGGGTCCTGTTCGCCCGGCGGAGGGATCGATGGGCGGGGCGCGGCGGCGACAACCGTCCCCGACGTCGGCGCCGGAATCGACGGCGGCACCGGACCCCCGGCCGGATCGGCTTCGACCGGCACGTCCGGGTCAGTGGGTAGTCTCGTGCTCCCCGGCTCGGGGTTCCCTGGCCCGGCACGGCCCTCGTCGACGGGGTTGGCGTCGACCGGTTGCGCACCGATGGGGCTCACGCCGGTGATGTCCTCCTCGCCGGGGCCGGGGCGGTCGGGGCCGGTGCCGTCGGGGTGGTCGGTGTGGCGCGCGCGCCAGGTCTGTCGGGCCTGGGCGGCGGTGTCCTCGGCGTGTTCGAGGATCTCCTCCCAGCGCAGCTGCATGGGTCGGATGAGACCCCCGCCGACCCCGACCACGATCACTCCGGTCAGAGTGGCGAGGATGGCCCAGAGCACGGGGGTCGTGACGGAGGTCGCCAGGCCCACCTCGTCGAGTCCGGCCTTGCCGAACGCGATCACGAGCACGGCGGTCACCGTGTTACCGGCCGTGCGTGCGTAGCTGAGGCCCCGCAGTGCCTCGCGCACGAAGGTTCGGGCGAGCCGGGCCAGGCTGACCCCGATCGCGATGATCACGATCGCGAGCAGGGTGTGCAGGAGCAGCGTGAGAAGTTCGGTGACGGTGTCCTCGGCGGCGCTCGGGCCGAAGACACCCACGGCGACGCGCAGCACGGCGAGCAGCCCCAGGCCGGCGAGTACCCGCACCGCGCCCGTGCAAAGATCCGCCGCCGGCCTGCGCAGCAGGGCCGGCAGGCCGCACCGGTCCAGGACCCGGTCGATGCCCATCCGGCTCGCCAGCACGCTCAGCAGCCGTGCCAATGCCCGGACGAGCAGGCCGCCGAGCGCGCAGATCGCGAGGAAGACCCCGATCTTCGGCCCGGTTTCCGCGATGCGGGACCAGGCATCCGAGAAGCCACGATCCCACGCGACGGCGACGGTCACCTGCACTCGGCAATCATAAGCTTACAGTAATCTCCTGATGGCTTAAAGCGATAGATCGGCGGTCCCTTCGCTCGTCGCTCCGCGTCGCCGCGGCGAGGGCGGCGCTGCGTGCGGCAGCGGACGGGGCCGACGAGGTGGTGGTGGCGGGGCTCGTCCGGACCGGATCGCCGTACGCGATCGCGCCGGGCCGGTTGGCCACTGCGGGGGAACGCCGTTTCGAGTCTATACGCCGTTCTACCGAGCGTGGAAGGAGCACGGCTGGCGCGGCGGGAGTTCTACGCCGACGTGCGCGCGGCGAACCTCGCCTCCGCGCGCGCCGATCTGACCGACGCGCTGGCCGACATGGCATATGACCCGCCGGAGGCCGGATTCGAGGCCTGGAAGTGGGGGTGCGCGGGGTTCTCCATCGTCGACCCGGACGGGGGACCTACGTGCGCCGGTGGGTCGATTACGCCGTCGAGCGGAGCCATCATCGGTGCGATCAGCTAGCGGATGAATGGCTTGACCGCAAGCGTGACACATGTCGCGAAGCTGACACCGGGTGTTGTCCAGTCCGATGGGTACGGCGAGCGGGGATTGGCCACCCCTGTACCAGGGCAGGGAGTGCATGGGCAGAGATCTCCCGCTCGAAGCCCGGTGGAGAAGTGACGGGCTCCGCCGGAGGTGGTCGCGCCCGCGTGGGATGTGGAGGGCAACCCACGCGTGGCGCGCCACGCCCACCCCTCCCGATCGCTGGTCCGGGCGTCCGCTTGAATCTGCGGGGGTGAAAACTGCTGCCGGCTCGGCGTCTGATGGCGTTGCATAATGTTCAGGTGAATCTCAAGGAGTGGGCCGCCGCGAAGGGCATCGGGTACACCACGGCCCGCCGCTGGTACCGCGACGGCCTGCTCCCAGTCCCTGCCCGCAAGATCGGCGGACTGGTGGTCGTGGACGCGGCTGTCGCACCTGCCCGGCAGGATGCGGCCGTGGTGTACGCCCGGGTGTCCTCGGCGGAACCCTGCTGCGCGACGCGGACGTGACGACGATCGATGCGAGAACCGCGCCGAAGGGCCGGGCCATGCTGGCACTATCGGACGCTGAGCCGCAACGGTGAACATGCAGCCCGTCGCGGTGCCTTCCGGCGCGGATCTGCCGACGCTCGCTTCTGCCGCCGCCGAGTGTCGTGCGTGCGACCTCTCGGAGCTGCCCGGAACCCGAACCGTCTTCGGCGCGGGCCCAGCCCGCGCCTGGCTGGTGGTCGTCGGCGAGCAGCCCGGAGACGTGGAGGACCGCAGGGGTAGGCCCTTCGTCGGCCCCGCCGGCAAGCTGCTCGACCGGGCGCTCGGCGAGGCCGGGCTGGACCGGGCCGAGCTGTACGCGACGAACGCCGTCAAGCACTTTGGTTACCGCATGGGCAACGGGCCCCGGCGCATCCATCAGACGCCGCAGGCGCGGCACGTCGCCGCCTGCCGGCCGTGGCTCGCCGCCGAGCTCAACGCCATCCGGCCGTCGCTGGTCGTGGTGCTGGGCGCGACGGCCGGTGCGACGCTGCTCGGGCCGTCGTTCCGGGTGACCCGGATGCGCGGGCGGCTGCTGCCTGGGCCGCCCGGATCGAATGCCCAGCTGCTCGCGACGCTGCACCCCAGCGCCGTGCTGCGAGCGGACCTGGCCAGCTTCGACGAGGTCTACGGCGGGTTCGTCGCGGACCTGCGGATCGCCGCCGTCACTCGGCCCGCCCCGCCCGGCGGCGACCGGGAACCCCGTCGGCCTGACGGACCTGACAGACCAACCTGATCCGGCCTGACGAGCCGAGCCGGCCGGCGGGGTCAGGCGACGATGTCGACCGGAGTGCCCAGCGGGACGGTCTGGGCCAGGCGGGTGATCGCGTCGTTGCTTAACCGGATGCAGCCGTGGCTGACGTCCTTGCCGATCATCTTTGGTTCGTTCGTGCCATGCAGACCGATCACCGGCTTGCGGCCCTCGAACGAGCTCAGGGACGTCGAGAATCCGTTCAGGCCGAAGGCGTATGGGCCGTAGGCACCGTTCGGGTTGCGCGGCCGCAGCAGCTCCATCAGGTAGAAGCGCCCGCCCGGGGTCGGCGTGTCGGTGGTGCCGATGGCGACCGGCTCCTGCGCGATCTGCTTGCCGTCGCTGAACACCTGCAGCAGGTGGTGACCGCGGGACACGACCAGCCGGTAGGGCGTCTCCGACGCGCTGACCTGGTCGGCCTTGACCCAGCCGGTGCTGCCGTTGGGCTGGACCGGCAGCATCACCTGCCACCAGCCGGGCATCTTCGCCTGGACCAGGAAGATCCGCTTGACGCCGTTCTCGTTCGGACTCGCCAGCGTGGAGGAAGGTTGGTTGTCCGTTGTGGCACTGTAGATGTCGACGCTGGTGCCGACGGCGGTGACGACCGTGCTCTTGCTCTGCCCGAGGCCCGCGATGGCGGCGAGCTGGTTGCGGACCTGCGGCGAGAGGTTAGTGGCGGCGTTCTGGCTGCCGTCACTGCCGCCGCACCCGGCCAGCACCGCGCCGCCGAGGACGGCCGCGAGGATCCCCGCGGCCGTCCTCGGGTCGAGCCGGCCGATGATCATCTGGTGTAGTACGGGTCGGCCGTGACGGCGCGACTGACGGCGGGCACCGCGACCGGCAGCGGCGCGGGCGCCGGGATCGCCGGCGGCACGCTCGACGCGCCGCCGCAGTTCGACACGCCGACGGTAGGCACGGTCACGAGCAGGAGCTTCGTCTCGGTGTCCCAGGGCGACCCGACCACGGCGAGCGCCTTCGACGGGATGTCGACGGTCTGCTTCGGACCGATGTTGAGGATGCCGCCGCCCAGGTTGGTGTCGAACCAGCCGAAGCCGAAGCTCTTGTCGCCGGTGTTCTTCAGCTTCCAGGCCGGCTCACTGCCGTTGCAGATGAAGGTCAGGACGAGGGGGTTGGCGTCGATGTCCTCGACGCTGTTGATCTCCTTGTCCAGGGGGACCTTGAAGGGCAGCAGGTCGAGAAACCGGTCGAGGGTCGGGTCGCCGGTGCCCTCGGTCGAGGCTGCCCCGGCGGGCGGGATGGCCGAGGCCGAGGCGCTCGGGTCGACGCTCGCCGTGACGCCGGCCACCGGGCTCGGCGTGGCGCTCGGGTCGAGGTTCGCCGCCGCGCTCGGGTCGGCGGACGCGCTGGTCGTGGCCAGCGGGAGGGCGGTCGGAGTCGGGGTCGCGCTGGGCGGCGCGGGTACGCCGGCGGGGCTGGTCGGGGTCGGTGAGCTGACGGCGACGGTCGCGGTCGGCGAGGGTGCCGGCGTCGCGGCGGACGCCGGTGAGGCCAGCGCGATTGCCGCCACGTCGAGAACACCGGCGACCACGGCCCGCACTCTGGTGCTGCGCATGAATCCGTCTCCCTGGACATCTGCCGGGTCAGGAATACCTCGATGGAAGCATTGATCAGAAAGAAGGTAGCAACGCAGCATCGATCCCGGTACGTCCGGGTCCGTCGTAGCGGGACCGTTGGGAGAACGACTCGGTGGTTCTGTCTGGTAGTGGTTCTGTCTGACGGTGGTTCCGGCGGGTCGTGGTTCCGGCTGGCGGTGGACCTGCACGTCCTCGCCCCCGTCACCCGCGCCCCTGCCCATCCCCCTCTCGACCGTCCCCGGCCGAGTTACCCCGTCAACGGCGCCTCGCGCGGGCTCGCCCGCTTCGGCCGTCCGCCCTACCCCGTTGGCGCGGGTCATCGCGATACCCCGACCCATGGTCGCCGCGGTTCCGTCACACCGGGTTCCGCCGCGGCGGAACCGGCTGAATCCGGCGTGCTGTAACTATTTTATCCCGCCGATGCCCTCGTGGCTTTGCCCGTCATCCGGAAGGAGGAAATCCAGTTGCGGACCGGTGCTTCCGGAACGTTGTCCGCGACGACCGGATCCGGGAAAACGGCCGGACCACCGCCACCTTCGGGGAGGGAATCTGCGTGGGTAGGGCGGTGAACAGTTGGTGCGTACCCCGCTGCGCTCGCCGTCGGGACCGCACGGGGCTGCCGGGACGTGCGACGGCCGGCGCGGTCGTCAGGGGGAGAGGCGTTCGACGATCCACCGGTCCGCGGCGCTGGCGCGGCGGTAGCGCAGCCTGTCGTGCAGTCGGTTCGTCCGGCCCTGCCAGAACTCGACGGTGTCCGGCATGAGGCGTAGCCCGCCCCAGAACGGCGGGGTCGGCACCGGGGTTCCCGCGGGCCAGCGGGCCGCAAGCTCGGCCTCGCGGGCGGCCAGGACGTCCCGGGATTCGATGATCTGCGACTGGTGGCTGACCCAGGCGCCGAGCTGGGACCCGCGGGGCCGGGAGGCGAAGTAGCGCTCGGTCTCGACCCGGCTGACCCGCTCCACAGTGCCGATGGCCACCACCTGCCGCTCCAGGGCATACCAGGGGAAGACCAGTGAGCCGAAGGGATTCTCGGCGGCCTCTTGACCTTTGCGGGAGGTGTAGTTCGTGTAGATCACGAATCCGCGCTGATCGAAGTCCTTGAGCAGTACCGTGCGCGCGCTCGGCCGGCCGTCGCCGGACGCGGTGGCGAAGATGGTCGCGTTGGCCTCTGGGATGCCCGCGCCCGGGGTGGTCGCGTCGGCGAACCAGCGGGCGAACTGCTCGACCCAGGTCGCCGCGAGCTGGTCCGTTTCCAGCCGGCCGGTCTGGTAGCTCCGCCGCAGCCCGGCCGGGTCGGGCGCGTCCGGTCCGACCTCAGGGGAGGCTGCGCGGTGGGGAGAGGCGCCTGGCGGCGGGATGGATGCCATCCTGGGATCGTGCCAGCGGCGCCCGCGTACTCAGCCGAGCTCGCGCAGGACCGTGGCGACCCCGCGGTCCCAGTCGTTGGTCAGGTCGAGGCAGGGCCGTCCGCCGATCCGGGTGGGGGCATCGGTGCCGGACAGGATCACCGGCAGCATGATGATGCCGCGAGCCGAGAGGTCCCCGGCGAGCGCCGGCAGGAATTCCTGCGCTATCCATGGCGCGTGAATTCCCAGGGTGGAGTGGCCCAGCACGAGAAAGTCCGCGGTGGCGAGGGTTTCATTCATGAACATGGGCACGGTGTCGCCGATGCGTATCTCCCAACGGTCGAGGTGCACCGCATGGCCCACCGCGTTGACCGCCCGCCCCAGCCGTTCGGCGATGGCGATGTCCGCCGCGCGATGACTGATGAAGACGAACGCCATGATCTCCCGAGCTCCTGATCCAGCTGTTAGCGCAGCGTGACCGCCAGTCAGGCAGGCCATTTCCTGCTGCCGACCGTAGCGCGACGCGATCTCTGTTGGTCGGCCGTCCCTGACGCGGGTTTCGGCAGCTTGTTGCAAATAGCCGCACAAACGGACAAAGTGCCTGTGGCTCATCTCATAAATTGTTGTTTGAGTGCGCCGGGGTTGGCGAACGGTGAGGACGCGGCGTCCGCCGGCGCTCGACGTGAACCGCGCGAAGCGGCGGCGGTCTGGCGCGTCCGGATGCCGCGGGGCAGGATCGGATGGAGTAGGACCGACGAGGCAGGACGCAGCGGGCTGCCGGCCGAAGCGACCGACCGCCGGTCGAACCAACCGACAGAAGCGGAGACCCGGACTCGATGGCTGAGAAGACGAGCGATTTCAAGCCAGGCCTGGAAGGCGTGATCGCCTTTGAGACGGAGATCGCCGAGCCGGACAAGGAGGGCAGCGCGCTGCGCTACCGCGGGGTCGATATCGAGGACCTCGTCGGCACGGTGGATTACGGCCACGTCTGGGGGCTGCTGGTCGACGGCGCGTTCGAGCCTGGGCTGCCGCCGGCCGAGCCGTTCCCGGTGCCGGTGCACTCGGGTGACATCCGGGTGGATGTGCAGAGCGCGCTGGCGATGCTCGCCCCCTACTGGGGCCTGGGTCAGCTGATCGACATTACCCCTGAGCAGGCCCGCGACGACCTTGCTCGGGCATCGGTGGTGGCGTTGTCCTTCGTCGCGCAGTCGGCCCGGGGGCTGGGGCAGCCCGCGGTGCCGCAGAAGGAGGTCGACCGGGCCCGCACGATAACGGAACGGTTCATGATCCGCTGGCGCGGCGAACCGGACCCGAAGCACGTCCAGGCCGTCGACGCCTACTGGGTGTCGGCCGCCGAGCACGGCATGAACGCGTCCACCTTCACCGCCCGGGTGGTCGCCTCGACCGGCGCCGATGCCTCGGCCGCGCTGTCCGCCGCCGTCGGTGCGCTGTCCGGGCCCCTGCACGGCGGCGCCCCCTCCCGGGTGCTCGCGATGCTCGACGAGGTCGAACGCACCGGGGATCCGCTCGGCTACGTCCGCCGCGCTCTGGACCGCAAGGAGCGGCTGATGGGCTTCGGGCACCGGGTGTACCGCGCGGAGGACCCGCGCGCCCGGGTGCTGCGCCGCACCGCGCGCGACCTCGGCTCCGACCGCTACGAGGCGGCCGAGGCGCTCGAGGCGGCCGCGATCGAGGAGCTGACCAACCGCTTCCCCGACCGCCCGCTGCGCACAAACGTGGAATTCTGGTCGGCCGTGGTGCTGGACTTCGCCGAGGTCCCGGCCCATATGTTCACGTCCATGTTCACCTGCGCCCGCACCGCGGGCTGGAGCGCCCACATTCTCGAGCAGCAGCGCACCGGCCGACTGATCCGCCCGTCCGCCCGTTACGTCGGCCCCGACCCGCGCCCGCTCAGCGACGTCGTGCCGGGGGTGCCCCGTGGCTGACGCCGCCGCGATCGAGCTGCCCGAGGCTCTGCGCCCGGCCGACGGCCGCTTCGGCTGCGGTCCGTCGAAGATCCGCCCGGACGCCGTGGCCGCCCTGGCCGCCAGCGGCGCGATCTACCTCGGCACCTCCCACCGGCAGAAGCCGGTCAAGAGCCTGGTCGGCCGGGTGCGTGCGGGGCTCGCGGAGCTGTTCTCGCTGCCCGCCGGCTACGAGGTCGTGCTCGGCATCGGCGGTGCCACCGCGTTCTGGGACGCCGCCGCGTTCAACCTGGTCCGTAACCGGTCCCAGCACCTCGTCTTCGGCGAGTTCGGTGGGAAGTTCGCGGACACGACGAAGGGCGCGCCGTTCCTGGCGGAGCCCTCAGTGGTGTCCTCGGTGCCGGGAACGCACCCGGACTGGTCGCCCGAGGCCGGCATCGACGTCTACGCCAGCCCGCACAACGAGACCTCCACCGGTGTCGCCCGCCCGGTACGCCGCCCGGTCGGCGCCGACGCCGGCGCCCTGCACCTGGTCGATGCCACCTCCGGCGCCGGTGGCCTGCCGGTCGACGTGACCGAGGCCGACGTCTACTACTTCGCGCCGCAGAAGTGCTTCGCCTCCGACGGCGGCCTGTGGGCGGCGCTGATGTCGCCGGCGGCGATCGACCGGCTCGCCGAGATCGCCGCGACCGACCGGTGGATCCCGCCGTTCCTCGACCTCACCACCGCCCGCGACAACAGCTCCAAGGATCAGACGTACAACACCCCGGCGGTGGCGACGCTGTTCCTGTTCGCCGATCAGATCGAGTGGATGCTCGCCAAGGGCGGCCTGGACTGGTGCGTGCGCCGCACCGCCGAATCATCGTCGATTCTTTACACCTGGGCCGAGAAGACGGCGTACACGACGTCGTTCGTCGCCGACCCGGCGCAGCGCTCCCAGGTCGTCGTGACGATCGACTTCGACGCGGTCGACGCGGCCGCCGTGGCGAAGGTGCTGCGGGCCAACGGCGTCGTCGACGTCGAGCCGTACCGCAAGCTCGGCCGCAATCAGCTCCGCGTCGCCTGCTTCCCGGCGATCGAACCGGCCGACGTCGAGGCGCTGGTCGCCAGCATCGACTACGTCGTCGAGCGCCTGTAGCGGCGGATGGCGTAGCCGGAAACGACGGCGGCCCGCGATGAGGACCTCTCCTCGCGGGCCGCCGTCGGCGGCGTGGCACCGCCGGGGACTCTGGGTCGGCGGCGGCGCGGGCACCCGGGTCAGCGCAGGGGGCGCTCCGGGGCGGCCTGGGCGGCCTGGGCGGCGATCGGGTCGGCCTCGGTGTCGGCGGTCGCGCCCCGGTCGTCCATCGGGACGTAGGGGCGCTGGTCGTAGCCGACGTAGAGCTGGCGCGGGCGGGCGATTTTCTGCTCGGGGTCGAGCAGGCCCTCCTCCCACTGGGCCAGCCAGCCGGGCATCCGGCCGATGGCGAACAGCACCGGGAACATCTCCACGGGGAAGCCCATGGCCTGGTAAATGATGCCGGTGTAGAAGTCGACGTTCGGGTAGAGCTTGCGGGCGATGAAGTACTCGTCCTCCAGCGCGATCCGCTCCAGCTCCATGGCCAGGTCCAGCAGCGGGTTCGTGCCGGTGACCTTGAAGACCTCGTCGGCGACCTGGCGGATCACCCGGGCGCGCGGGTCGTAGTTCTTGTAGACCCGGTGGCCGAAGCCCATCAGCTTCTTCTTGCCGTCCTTCACCTGGGCGATGAAGGAGGGGATGTTCTCGACCGAGCCGATCTCGGCCAACATCCGCAGCACCTGCTCGTTCGCGCCGCCGTGCAGCGGGCCGTAGAGCGCGGCGATCGCCGCGGCCGCGGCCGAGAACGGGTCCGCCTGCGAGCTGCCGACGGCGCGCATCGCGTTGGCCGAACAGTTCTGCTCGTGGTCGGCGTGCAGGATGAACAGCACGTCGAGGGCGTGCTCGAGGTTCGGGTCCGGCTCGTACTTGAGCTCGGTGGCCTTCCACATCATGTTCAGGAAGTTGCCGGCGTACGACAGATCGTTGTCCGGGTAGACGTACGGGAAGCCGACCGAGTGCCGGTACGAGTACGCCGCCAGGGTCGTGATCTTGGCGATGAGGCGGACGATCTGGAGGCGACGCAGGCCCGGGTCGTCGATCGTCTTGGCGTCCGGGTAGAAGGTCGACAGCGCGCCCACGGTGGACACCAGCATGCCCATGGGGTGGGCGTCGTGGTGGAAGCCGTCGATGAACTTCTTGATTGACTCATGCACCAGGGTGTGGTGCGTGATCTCGTCTTCCCAGGTCGACAGCTCGTCGGACGCGGGAAGCTCGCCGGCCAGCAGCAGGTACGCGACCTCGAGGAAGCTGCTCTTCTCGGCGAGCTCCTGGATCGGGTAGCCGCGGTAACGCAGGATGCCGGCGTCACCGTCGATGTAGGTGATGGCACTGCGGCAGCTCGCAGTGTTCGTGAACGCCGGGTCGTACGCCATCAACCCGAAGTCGTCGTCGCTCGCCTTGATCGAACGCAACGCACTCGCGCGTACCGTGCCGTCCGTGACCGGGATCTCGTACGTCTTGCCGGTTCGGTTGTCGGTGACGGTCAGTGTGCTGACCTGCTCGGACACGCCGGGCTCCTCTCGCGGTGGCGATGCCGCTGGTGACGGCTCTGGCCCCAGCCGGGGCGCGCATCCGGGTACGGAGCGCTCACGCCGGTTTGCTGGCTCACATGGTTCTTCCCAAGTCTGGCCGTTCGCGGCTGCACATGCGCGTGATCGGTGAGCCTCATCCCACGTGTGCTGCGCCACCCCTTGGCGGAGAAGACATCTCCCAGCTGCGGTGATGCGGTAGGGCACCCTCAGCGAAGACGCAGACAACCGCCCGACCGACCGGTTGCACCTACCCGAACGGGGAGAAGCCACTCTGGTGCCCAGAGCCACTCGTCGACCGCGTTCCCGGCGTGGTAACGGACGGGGCGCCGAGGGGCGTTCCCGCGGCGGCGCCCGGCTGCGCGGCGGTCCGCAGCCAGGTGAGCACGGCGAGCACCCGACGATTGTCGTCCGTGGACGCCGGCATCCCGAGCTTGCTGAAAACCCCGGCGATGTGGTTCTCCACGGTCTTCGGCGCCAGATGCAGGCGGGCGCCGATGCCGTGGTTGGACCGCCCCTCAGCCATGTGCGCGAGCACCGTGCGTTCCCGTGGGGTGAGCCGGGCCAGATCGTCGGCGCGCCGCCGGTGGGCGAGCAGACCCGCGACGATCTGCTCATCGAGCAGGAGCCGACCGTCGATTAACCGTCGCAGCGCGTCCTGGAGCGCCGCGACGTCGTCGACCCGGTCCTTGAGCAGGTAGCCGAAGCCACCGCCGCCGCCGAGCAGGCGCAGCGCGTAGGGCGTCTCAGCGTAGGTCGACAGAACGAGCACGGCGATCGTGCGGTGCCGGGCGCGGATCTGTTCGGCGGCGACCAGACCCTCGTCGGTGAACGTGGGCGGCATCCGGATGTCCAGGATCACCACGTCCGGCCGGCTGTGCCCGAGCCCGCAGATGAGGTCGTCGGCGGTGGCGGTCTGTGCCACCACCTCGTTGCCGGCGGCGGTCAGCAGTATCGCCAGCCCCTCGCGGAACAAGGTCGAATCGTCCGCGATCGCTACCCGCACGGGTCAGGTCCCCTCTGCTCAGCCGGCGCAGTTCTGGTCGGCGCAAGCTTGGTCAGCACGGGATGCTCGCCGTCAGCCGGGTCCCACCGCCCGACGGGCTGACGATCACCAGCGCGCCGCCGAGTGCCCGGACCCGGTCGGTGAGGCCCGCCAGTCCGCCCCCCTCGACGGCGGTGGCGCCGCCCTTGCCGTCGTCGGTGACGTCGATGCGAACGACGCCGTCGTCGTAGCGCACCGCGACCCGAGCCCGGCTGGCCCCGGCATGCTTGACCGTGTTCGTGAGCGCCTCGCAGATCGTGTAGTAGGCGCCCGCCTCGAGCACCGCCTCGAACCGCGCCGCAGGAACGTCCATCTCGACCTCCATCGGCAGCGCGGCGGTGACGACCTCCAGGGCCGGCCGAAGCCCGCCCTGACTCAGCACGGCCGGATGGATTCCCCGCGCGAGGCTGCGCAGGTCCGCCAAGGCGTGGCGCAGATCCTCCCGGGCGGCCTCGATGGCAGAGATCGTATCGGGATCGGTGGCCTTCGTCCGGGCGAGCCCCAGTCTGGTGGCCAGCGCCAGCAGCCGCTGCTGCGCGCCGTCGTGCAGGTCGCGCTCCAGCCGGCGCCGCTCGTGCAGACCGGCCTCGACGAGGCGGGCCCGAGAGGCGTGCACGGCTTCGAGCTGCGCGGCCACCGTGGCGTGCAACTGGGCGTTCTCCAGGGCCATGGCGCTGGCACGCACGGCCGCCTCGACCAGGTCGCGGTTGCGCCGCATGGCGGGTGCGGCGGCGATCACCGCCAGCGGCGCCCCGGCCGTGGTCCGTACCGCCATGACGAGCTCGGCGCCGCCGGCCGGCGGCGGGGGCCGGACGGCCCCGTCGGCGTCGACGTGATGGTCCTCCCCGGGCAGCCACAGGTGGATCTCGGCGGAGTCGTCGTGCAACGCCGCCCGCAGCGCCGCGCGGACAGCCCGCGCATCCGGCGGGGTGGGCAGCGTCGCGAGTAGCTGCGCGATGCGGGCTCGGACGAACACCCGGCGCAGCACCGCCGCCGCGAACGCCAGGGGGATCGCCAGCAGGGCGAGGGAGACGGCGATGAACTCGGGCCCGATGCTGGCGTCGCTCGGCTTGTAGACGAAGAAGTTGACCGTCGCCGCGAGGACGAACGCCAGCAGCAACGCGAGCGCCACCGGGAAGAAGATTCGCCGGTCCAGCTCGGAGTACCGGCGCAGCCGCCCGCGGACGGCGAACAGGAAGGCGGCGGCGAGTGCGAGGGTCAGGCCGTCGAGAATCCAGACCACGGCGTCGAACGCTCCGTGGCCGATCGGCTCGCCGTACCACCAGACGTCGGGGTGAGCGGAGTAGCCGAACTATTCCGGCCGGCCGATGCGGATCAACCCGAGGCTCGCCAGCGGAATGACGAGCACCGCGGCGCCCAGCAACGCCCGTTCACCGTTGTTCTGCAGCCGTCCGGTCGGGTAACGCAGCGCACCCCAGCCGAGGCAGACCCAGAAATGGGAGTAGGCGAAGGTCGACACGAGCGCGGACGGCCCGGCGTCCCAGCCCGCCGTCCAGGACAGCGGCCAGAGCAGCCCGCCCAGGGCCATCGCCGCGGTGACGCTGCCCAGCGACTCCTCGCCGTTGAGGGTCGCGGCGAACGGGCTGTGGCCGAACGTGGGCCATTGGCATGCGATCGCAACGGCAGCAGTGACGCTGCCGCCGACTGCCAGACACCACGAGCGGTGGCGGGCAGCGCACGCGGACAGTCGGCTGGACAGACGCGGGTGCGGCACGTCAATCGACGTTATGTAGCCAGGATCTCACCCGACAAGCGTCGCACACGCCGATCGTCGGATTGCGGGTTACCCCCCACTTCCCGTCGGGGGATCCCCCGACGGGAAGTGGAGCTCTCCCCGAAGCCAGTGAGTCCCTGCGGGGTGGAACCTGGTTAGTACGGATCGGTGTCCTCGGTGGTCGCACCCGGAGCAAGACGCCGAGTCGTGCCGGGGTCGGCCGCCGCCGGGGGGTGGCCGACCCCCTTTGTCGTTCCCTTGGCCTGAGATCCCCTGAATAGCCCATTCTTCGGCCCCCCGGGCGAGTACCGTCAGAAGATGGAGACCGAGACGGCGTATGACGCCGAACTCGCGTCCGCGCTGCGGTTGTCGGTGATGCGGCTTTCCCGACGAATGCGCCAGGAGCGGTCGAGTCAGCTCACCCCCACGCAGACGTCCGCGCTGGCGTCGCTGGAGCGCTATGGCCCGATGACACTCGGGGAGATGGCGGCGCACGAGCGCGTCCAGCCGCCTTCGATGACGCGGGTCATCGCGCATCTCGCGGTCGCCGGGCTGGTCGAGCGCCGCCCGCACCCCACCGATGGGCGGCAGGTGATCGCCGAGGTCACCGAGAAGGGGCGGACGCTGCTCAGCGACGACCGTCGGCGCCGGGACGAGTGGCTGACCGACCGGCTCGCGGCGCTGTCCGCAGAGGAGATCGCCGCCCTGACTCGGGCGGCGCCGATTCTCGACGCCCTCGCCGGCTCCTAGC